>NZ_JBYIQW010000005.1:0-211639 GCF_057707815.1 Actinacidiphila sp. bgisy160 | reverse complement strand
CCCCCCCCCCCCCCCCCCCCCCCCCCCCCCCCCCCCCCCCCCCCCCCCCCCCCCCCCCCCGTCCGGCCGCGGCCGGACGCTCAGGCGAGCTCCGCGAGCATCGCGGCCCTCAGGCGCAGGGTGCCGAGCAGCCGCTGGAAGGCCTCCGCCCAGTACGCCCCGGCGCCCGGTGAGGTGTCGGCGGACTCCGCCGGCACCGCGGCCAGCGGCGCCGCCCGGTCGGCCTCCGCGGGGTCCATGCAGCGTTCGGCCAGGCCCATCACCCCGCTGAAGCTCCAGGGGTAGCTGCCCGCGTCCCGCGCGATGTCCAGGGCGTCCACCACCGCCGCGCCCAGCGGCTCGGCCCAGGGCACGGCGCAGACCGCGAGCATCTGGAACGCCTCCGACAGGCCGTGCGCCGCGATGAAGCGGGCCACCCACTCCGCCCGCTCCGGGGCCGGGAGGACCGACAGCAGCTTCGCCGGGTCCCCGACGGGGCTGACCGCCGTCGCGGGCGCCGGGGTGGGGCCCAGCAGGGCGCGGGCCCAGGCCGCGTCCCCCTGGCGCACCGCGGCCCGGCACCACGCCGCGTGCAGATCCGCCTGCCAGTCGTCCGAGACCGGCAGCGCGATGATCTCCTGCGGCGTCCGGCCGGCGAACCGCTCCCGCCATGTGGCGAGCGGCGCCGCGTCCACCACCTGGCCGAACCACCACGCCCGCTCCCCGCGCCCGGCGGGCGGTATCGCCACCACGCCGTCGCGCTCCATGGCGGCGTCGCACTCGTACGGCGCCTCCACGCCGATCCGGCCGCCCCCCGGATCCCACGCGACACACGTTCTGGCCCGTGCGGCCATCCGGGCGGCGAGGGCGGAGCCAGGGAGGGCCGACAGCAGCTCGGCGGCGGTGGCCCGCACGTTGCGGCTGCGGTCGGTGAGGGTTTGCTCCAGGAACGGCTCGTCCTGCGGCGACAGGCCCTCCCGGAGTGTGTCCAGGAACATCAGCCGGTCCTCGGCACGCTCGGCGGCCCACCCCGAGCGCAGCAGCTCCCGTGCCTGGCGTGGGTCGCGGGCCCGCAGCCGGGCCAGCAGGGCCACCCGTTCGGCGAAGAGCCCCTCCTCCCACAGCGTCCGCACGGCGACCGGGTCACCGGTGTCCGGCACGACGCCCGGCGCCCCGGCGCGCAGCGCGAACCGCCAGTCCGCGTTCAGCTCCGCCAGCCACAGCCCGCGCGGTCCCGCCAGGGCCAGGGCGTCCGGTCGCAGGTCGGTGCGTGCGCGGGCCGCGTCCAGCAGCGCGGGCAGCAGCTCCGGCGGGGCCGCCCAGCCGCGGGCGTTCGCCTCGGCGAGCCACTGGGGCAGCAGCTCGGCGAGGTTGGGAGCGGCGCCGCGCCGGCTGGCCCCACCGCCCCCGACCGAGCGGTCCGCCAGCAGCAGGGACAGCCGCCGTCGTGCCGCCTCGGGCAGCGGTGGCCGCGGGTCGGGCGGCGCCGTGGCCGGCCGCGCCCCGGCCGTGGCCGCACGCACGCCGGCGCGGCGCCGTACGACGGCGAGCGCGGCGCAGTCCAGCAGCTCCTCGGGCGTGCCGCCCCTGCGGTCGGTGCCGAGGAGCGCGGTGCCGACCAGATCGGCCCAGGTCGTCGTCATCGGTCCTCCTTCGTCGTCTCCGTGCGCCCGACCGCCAGGCCCGGCCGGGATCACACCGTCAGCGGCACCGGTTCCGCGCCCGCGCCACCCCAGGCGGTGAACGGCCGGAAGCCCTGGTGGCCGAGCTCGCCGAACACCGTCACCGGATGGCCGCCGGAGACCGCCGCGAGGCGCCACAGCCCCGCTCCGGCGCCGGCGCCGCCCGCCGTGACCGGGACGGCGTCGCTCCCGTCCGCGTCCGCCACCTGCCAGACCGTCCCGCCCGGTATCGGCACGACGCCGGCGAGCACGACCGGCCAGGCGTCCAGCCACGGATCCCCGGCCAGGGCCTCCCCGTAGGCGCCGAGCGCCGCCGCGACCGGCACGCCCGGCGGCACGCGGCCGGGCAGCGGCGCGCCGTGTCGCGACCCGAGCGCTGCCCGCAGCGGACGGGCCCCCGGGTGGAAGGCCAGCTCCGCGTCGAGATTGAGGCCGACCGGCAGCGCCGGCTCCGGTGCCCGGCCCCCCGCCCCGAAGGACAGCAACAGCGCGGTACGGCCGGTGCTCTCCCCGTGCAGCCAGGTCCTGCGGGTGGTGAGGCGGTCGTCGGCGGCGTCGTGCCGCGCCAGGACCAGCCAGCGGTCGCGCACCCTCGGACCGGCGAGGACCTCCGCCGAGTCCACGGTGAAGCCGACCCGGGACCGGACGGTGGCCGCCAGCGGTCCTGGCAGCGCCTCCTGCCGCAGACAGCCCCGGGCCAGCAGATGCAGCAACGCCGTCTCCTCCAGCAGCCGCGACGGCCAGTCGCCCCCGGATCCCGCCAGTGCGCCCAGCTCCCGCACCCGTGAGGCGAGCCCGGGTGCCTGGGCGTCCACCATGCGCGCCGCCGTCTCCTCCCACTGCCGGTACCCCTCGCGGTCCGCGCCCGCCAGGCCGCCCCGCAGCAGATCCGCCAGCCGCTGTTCCAGCTCTGTGGCCCCGGCGGCCACCCGTCCCGCCCGGCGCTCGGCCCGCCTGCGTGCCGCCTCCGGGTCACCACCGCCGGACGCGCCGCGCCGGCCCGGGGACGTCCGCTCCCCGCGCGCGCGGCGCGCGTCCAGCCACTCGGTGACCCAGCCGGGCCGGCCGCCCCCGTGCGCGGCCGACCCGACCTCGCCCCCCGCCCAGAGCAGGAGCAGAGCGAGTGTGTGCTTGCACGGGAACCTGCGGCTGGGGCAGCTGCACCGGAAGGCGGGCCCCGCCGTGTCGACCACCGCCTGGTACGGAACGCTGCCGCTGCCCGCGCACAGCCCCCACACCGCCGTGCCGGAGACCCCCGTCCCGGACCAGCGGGCGGCCGCCGCCAGGACCGTCCCGGCCTTGCGCGACGACGCGTCGGGCGCGAGTGCCAGGACCTGGTCGGCGGTCCACCGCTCGGCGCGCTGTTCGTCCATCCCGTCCATGGCCACGACGCTACGGGCAGGCACTGACAAACCGCCCTGAGCTGCGGCTTCCTGACGGGAAGCCGGATTGTCAGTGGGGTGCGCGATGGTGGGGACGCGGACGCCCCGCGGGGGGCTGACGGGGCGTCCGCGCCATTCGCTCCACGTGAGAACAGGGGAGAACCATGTCCGTGGACACCGCACTCCGGCCGCACGCCGAAGACGCGTTCGCCCATGAGCTCAAGGCTCTCGCGGCGGCCGACGACCGGCCGCGCCCGGCCCGGTGGAATCTGTCGCCGTGGGCGGTCGCCATGTACCTGATGGGCGGCGAGCTGCCCGACGGCACCGTCGTCACCCCCAAGTACGTGGGTCCTCGGCGGATCGTGGAGGTCGCGGTCAGCACGCTCGCGACCGACCGGGCGCTGCTGCTGCTCGGCGTCCCGGGCACGGCGAAGACCTGGGTCTCCGAGCACCTCGCCGCCGCGGTCAGCGGCGACTCCACGCTTCTCGTGCAGGGCACCGCGGGCACCTCGGAGGAGGCCATCCGCTACGGATGGAACTACGCCCGGCTGCTCACCGGCGGGCCGAGCCGGGAGGCCCTGGTCCCGGGCCCGGTCATGCGGGCCATGGCCGAGGGGCGCGTCGCCCGTGTGGAGGAGCTCACCCGAATCCCCGCGGACGTGCAGGACACCCTCATCACCATCCTCTCGGAGAAGACGCTGCCGATACCGGAGCTGGGCACCGAGACCCAGGCGGTGCGCGGGTTCAACCTGATCGCGACCGCCAACGACCGGGACCGCGGCGTCAACGACCTGTCCAGCGCGCTGCGCCGGCGCTTCAACACGGTCGTGCTGCCGCTGCCGGCGACCGTGGAGGAGGAGGTCGACATCGTCGGCCGCCGCGTCGGCCAGCTCGGCCGCTCGCTGGAGCTGCCGGCCGTCCCGGAGGGCGCGGACGAGATCCGGCGGGTGGTCACCGTCTTCCGGGAACTGCGCGGCGGGGTCACCGCCGACGGGCGCACGAAGGTGAAGTCGCCCTCCGGCACGCTCTCCACGGCGGAGGCGATCTCCGTGGTGACCAACGGGCTCGCCCTGGCCGCGCACTTCGGCGACGGCGTGCTGCGCGCCGGGGACGTCGCCGCCGGGATCCTCGGCGCGGTGGTCCGCGACCCGGCCGCCGACCGCGTGGTGTGGCAGGAGTACCTGGAGACCGTGGTCCGTGAGCGGGAGGGCTGGAAGGACTTCTACCGTGCCTGCCGCGAGGTGACGCCGTGACAGCCGCGGACGGGGTGGCGCTACTGGGGGTGCGGCACCACGGCCCCGGCTCGGCCCGCGGCGTGCGGGCCGCGCTGGACCGGCTGGAGCCGCGGATCGTGCTCGTCGAGGGCCCGCCGGAGGCGGACGCGGTGCTGGCACTGGCCGCCGATCCCGGGATGCGGCCGCCGGTCGCGCTGCTCGCCCACGTCGTCGACGAGCCGTCCCGGGCCGGTTTCTGGCCCTTCGCCGAGTTCTCCCCCGAGTGGGAGGCGATCCGGTGGGCGGCCGGCCGTGGCGTGCCGGTGCGCTTCATCGACCTGCCCGCCGCGCACTCGCTCCTGCTCCGTGACGGGGACCAGGGGGACGTACCGGCGGGAGCGGACAGGGAACGAGAAGGAGGACGAGAAGGAGAGGCAGGGGACGGGGGTGCGGGGGAGGCCGGCGCCGCGGACGCGCGCATCGACCCGCTCGCCGTGCTGGCGCGCACGGCCGGCCACGACGACCCGGAGCGCTGGTGGGAGGACGCCGTCGAGCACCGCGGCCGGGCCGGTGAGGGTGATGGCGATCCGCTGGCCGCGTTCGGGGCGCTCGCCGAGGCGATGGGCGCGCTGCGCGAGACCTACGGAGACGGGGGCCATCCGCAGGACGTGGTGCGCGAGGCCCACATGCGGCTGCGGATACGGGAGGCACGCCGCACACACGAGGAGGTGGCCGTGGTGTGCGGGGCCTGGCATGTGCCCGCGCTCGCCCGGGGCGGCGGGGTCACCGCCGACCGGGCCCTGCTCAAGGGCCTGCCCAAGGCGAAGGTCGAGGTCACCTGGGTGCCCTGGACGCACCGCAGGCTCTCCCGGGCCAGTGGCTACGGCGCGGGCATCGACTCGCCCGGCTGGTACCGCCATCTGTTCACCTCGCCCGACCGGCCCGTCGCCCGGTGGATGACCAAGGTCGCGGGCCTGCTCCGCGAGGAGGACCTCCCGGTCTCCTCGGCGCACGTGATCGAGGCGGTACGGCTCGCCGACACCCTCGCGACCCTGCGCGGCCGCCCGCTGCCCGGACTCGGCGAGACCACGGACGCGGTACGCGCGGTGATGTGCGACGGCTCCGAGGTGCCGCTGGCGCTGATCCGGGACCGGCTGGTGGTGGGGGACGTGCTGGGCGAGGTCCCGGAAGCCGCGCCGGCCGTGCCCCTCGCCCGCGACCTGGCACGCGAGCAGCGCAGACTGCGGATGAAGCCGGAGGCCCTGGAGAAGGAGGTGGACCTGGACCTGCGCAAGGACACCGACGCCGGACGCAGTCGCCTGCTGCACCGGCTGCGGATGCTCGGCATCGGCTGGGGCGAGCCGGGCCGGTCCCGTACGGCCGCCACCGGCACCTTCCGGGAGAGCTGGCGGCTGCGCTGGGAGCCGGAACTCGCGGTGGCGGTCGCGGAGGCCGGGGTGTGGGGCACCACGGTGGAGTCCGCCGCGACCGCCCGGGCCCAGGACGCGGCGGTGAACACGAGGGTGCTCGCCGAGGTGACGGGCCTCGCCGAACGCTGCCTGCTCGCCGGGCTGCGCGACGCCCTGCCGACGGTGATGCGGGTGCTCGCCGATCGCGCGGCGCTCGACGTGGACGTCGCGCACCTCGCGCAGGCACTGCCGGCGCTCGTGCGCTCGCTCCGCTACGGCGACGTGCGGGGCACGGACGCGCGGGCGCTGCGCGAGGTCGCCGAGGGGCTCGCGGAGCGGGTCTGCGTCGGACTGCCGCCCGCGTGCGCGGGGCTCGACGCGGCCGGCGCCGCCGAGATGCGCGGTCATGTCGCGCAGGTGCAGCAGGCCTTGGTCCTGCTCGGTGACGACGCGCTGCGCGACCGCTGGGCGGGCGTGCTGCGGAGGCTGGCCGTGCGCGACCGCGGGGTACCGGGGCTACTGCGCGGCAGCGCCGCACGGCTGCTCCTCGACGACGCGCGCCTGGAGCCCGGGGAGGTGGCCCGGCTGATGGGGCTCGCCCTGTCGCACGGCACGGCGCCGCAGGAGGCGGCGGCCTGGGTGGAGGGTTTCCTCGCCGGCGGCGGGATGCTGCTGGTCCACGACGAACGGCTGCTGGCGCTGGTCGACGGCTGGCTGTCCGCGGTGCCGGCGGCCGCCTTCGACGATGTGCTGCCGTTGCTCCGGCGCACCTTCGGCGGCTTCGACCCGGGGGTGCGGCGCACGGTGGGGGAATTGGTGCGACGCGGCCCGGGAGGCGGGAGAACGGGCGAGGGTGCCATGGGGGAGGGCCTGCCGGGCTTCGCCCCACGGCTCGACGAGGAGCGGGTGGAGGCGGCGCTGTCCACCGCGCGGTTGCTGCTCGGGCCCGGCGGACAGGACGGGGGTCAGGACACATGACGGACACGGACACGAACACCCGCACGAACACGAACACGGACACGAACACCGGCACGGACGCCGACGAGCGGCTGCGGCGCTGGCGGATGGTGCTCGGCGGCGGGCCCGCCGAGGGCACGGGACGGCGGCTCACCGGCCGGGACGCGGCGATGGACCAGGCCCTGGAGGCCCTGTACGGCAGCGCCCCGCACGGCGGTGCCGGCGCGCCGCCCCCGCGAAGCGCCGGCCTGGGCGGCTCGGCGCCCCAGGTGGCGCGCTGGCTGGGGGACATCCGCAGATACTTCCCCAGCAGCGTCGTGCAGGTGATGCAGCGCGACGCCATCGACCGGCTCGGGCTGTCCGCGCTGCTGCTGGAACCGGAGATGCTGGAGGCGGTCGAGGCCGACGTCCACCTGGTCGGCACGCTGCTCTCGCTGAACAAGGTGATGCCGGGGACGACGAAGGAGACGGCTCGGGCGGTCGTCCGCAAGGTCGTCGCGGACCTGGAGCGGCGTCTGGCGACCCGCACCCGGGCCACCCTCACCGGCGCGCTGGATCGCTCGGCCAGGGTGAACCGCCCCCGCCACCGGGACATCGACTGGGACCGCACGATCCGTGCCAACCTCCGGCACTACCTGCCCGAGCACGGCACCGTCGTGCCCGAGCGGCTGATCGGCCACGGCCGCGCCTCGCGGGCGGTGCGGAAGGACGTCGTGCTCTGCATCGACCAGTCGGGCTCCATGGCGGCGTCCGTGGTCTACGCATCCGTGTTCGGCGCAGTGCTCGCCTCCATGCGCGGCATCGGCACCCGGCTCGTCGTCTTCGACACGGCGGTCGCCGATCTGACGGAGCATCTGGACGACCCCGTCGACGTGTTGTTCGGCACCCGACTCGGCGGCGGCACCGACATCAACCGGGCGCTGGCCTACTGCCAGTCCCTCGTCAGCAGGCCCGCCGAGACCGTCGTCGTCCTCATCAGCGACCTGTACGAGGGCGGCATACGCGACGGGATGCTCAAGCGGGTCGCGGCGATGAAGGCGTCCGGAGTCCAGTTCGTGGCGTTGCTGGCGCTGTCGGACGAGGGCGCGCCCTCCTACGACCGCGAACACGCCGCGGCGCTCGCGGCGCTGGGGGCGCCCGCCTTCGCCTGCACCCCGGATCTCTTCCCCGAGGTCATGGCGGCCGCCATCGAGAAGCGGCCGCTGCCCGTGCCCGCCTCCGGCGGGTGACGCCGGGACCCGGATGGGCGGAGCGGCGTCGTCACCCCGGGTGAGCGGGCTCACCCGGGCGAGCCCACCTCCGCGGCCGTGGCCGGACCGCCCGTTCGGCTGGTCTGTGACTGTTCTCACCGCTCTCGCGGCAGCTCCGATTTACCCGTGCCGCCCGCGCGGCGATAACCTGCGAGACGGACATGCCGCGTGCTCGGCCGACGTGTGCGCCCCCCGTACGACCGTTCGTAGGGTTCGTTACGAAGACGTCAGCGACGACCGCCCCCGGCACGCACGCAGACAACGAACCGCGATTACCAAGGACGGACGCGCGTGGACCTGTTCGAGTACCAGGCGAGGGACCTCTTCGCCAAGCACGGTGTACCGGTGCTGGCCGGTGAAGTCATCGACACGCCTGAGGCGGCGCGCGAGGTCGCGGAGCGGCTCGGTGGCAAGGCTGTCGTCAAGGCGCAGGTGAAGACCGGTGGCCGTGGCAAGGCCGGCGGCGTGAAGGTGGCGTCGGACCCGGAGGACGCGGTCGCCAAGGCCGGCCAGATCCTCGGCATGGACATCAAGGGCCACACGGTCCACAAGGTGATGCTGGCCGAGCTGGCCCCGGAGATCGCCTCCGAGTACTACGTCTCCTTCCTCCTGGACCGCGCCAACCGGACCTTCCTGGCGATCGCGTCCGTCGAGGGCGGCATGGAGATCGAGGAGGTGGCGGCGACCAACCCCGCGGCCGTCGCCCAGATCCCGGTGGACGCCATCGAGGGCGTGACCGCGGAGAAGGCCCGCGAGATCGTCGAGGCGGCCGCCTTCCCGGCCGACGTCGCCGACCAGGTCGCCGAGATCCTGCAGACCCTGTGGAAGACCTTCGTCTCCGAGGACGCGCTCCTCGTCGAGGTCAACCCGCTCGCCAAGGTTGCCGACGGCCGCGTCATCGCGCTCGACGGCAAGGTCTCCCTGGACGAGAACGCCGACTTCCGCCAGCCGGAGCACGAGGCGCTGGTCGACCACGCCGCCGCCAACCCGCTGGAGGCCGCGGCCAAGGCCAAGGGCCTCAACTACGTCAAGCTCGACGGCGAGGTCGGCATCATCGGCAACGGCGCGGGTCTCGTCATGAGCACCCTGGACGTCGTCGCCTACGCCGGTGAGGGCCACGGCAACGTCAAGCCCGCCAACTTCCTCGACATCGGCGGTGGCGCCTCCGCCGAGGTCATGGCCAACGGCCTCGAGATCATCCTGGGCGACCCGGACGTCAAGTCCGTGTTCGTCAACGTCTTCGGCGGCATCACCGCCTGCGACGCGGTCGCCAACGGCATCGTCCAGGCCCTGGAGCTGCTGAGGTCCAAGGGCGAAGAGGTCACCAAGCCGCTCGTCGTCCGACTGGACGGCAACAACGCGGAGCTGGGTCGGCAGATCCTGACCGACGCCAACCACCCGCTGGTCGAGCAGGTCGACACCATGGACGGCGCCGCCGAGCGCGCCGCCGAGCTGGCTGCGAAGTAAGGGACAGGTCACCACATCATGGCTATCTTCCTGACCAAGGAGAGCAAGGTCATCGTCCAGGGGATGACCGGTTCCGAGGGCACCAAGCACACCCGGCGCATGCTCGCCTCGGGCACCAACATCGTCGGCGGCGTGAACCCGCGCAAGGCCGGCACCAGCGTGGACTTCGACGGCACCGAGGTGCCGGTCTTCGGCTCCGTCGCCGAGGCCATGGAGAAGACCGGTGCCGACGTCACCGTCATCTTCGTCCCGCCGAAGTTCGCCAAGGACGCGGTCATCGAGGCCATCGACGCCGGGATCCCGCTGGCGGTCGTGATCACCGAGGGCATCGCGGTGCACGACACCGCCGCCTTCTGGGCCTACGCCGGCAGCAAGGGCAACAAGACCCGGATCATCGGCCCCAACTGCCCCGGCCTGATCACCCCCGGCCAGTCCAACGCGGGCATCATCCCGGCCGACATCACCACCTCCGGCCGCATCGGCCTGGTGTCGAAGTCCGGCACGCTGACCTACCAGATGATGTACGAGCTCAGTGACATCGGCTTCTCCTCGGCGGTCGGCATCGGCGGTGACCCGATCATCGGCACCACCCACATCGACGCGCTGAAGGCGTTCCAGGACGACCCCGAGACCGACCTGATCGTCATGATCGGCGAGATCGGCGGCGACGCCGAGGAGCGTGCCGCGGCCTTCATCGCCGAGCACGTCACCAAGCCGGTCGTCGGTTACGTCGCGGGCTTCACCGCGCCCGAGGGCAAGACCATGGGCCACGCCGGCGCCATCGTCTCCGGTTCCTCCGGCACCGCCCAGGCGAAGAAGGAGGCCCTCGAGGCCGCCGGCGTCAAGGTCGGCAAGACCCCGTCGGAGACGGCCCGCCTCGCGCGCGCCATCCTGCAGGGCTGATCCCCGCCTCCCCCGCGGAGGCACGCGCACGGGCCCGCTCCCTCCGGGGGGCGGGCCCGTGCGCGTGCGCGGGGAAGGGCGGGGCGCGCTCAGGGCGCGGGCGCGGAGGTGCCCTGCCCGACCGGGTCGTGATCGGCCGCGACCCGGTCGCTGAGCGGCCCGAAGACCAGCCCGACCGCGGTCACCAGCGCTATCACCACCGTCGCCGCCACGGCGCCCACCGTGCGGATGCGCAGCCACTGTTCGCTCAGCTCGCGCACCATGGCCGCCGGGTACTCCGGCTGCGGCTGCTCGTCCAGCAGGTCGCCCAGCCGGGCCGCCGCCCCCTCGCCCAGGGCCTCACGCCCCCGGACGATGCGCCGCCTGGTCATGGAGGTGGTGGCCATGCTCTCCGCCGCCGTGCGCCGCAGGCTCAGCCCCAGCCCGTCGTGGAGCAGCACCGCGTGCCGGGTGCCGCGCGGCAGTCGCTGGAAGGCGCTGCGCTCGCGTGGCGGGGTGCGGAACCAGGGCAGCAGTTGCTGCCAGGGCGCGAGGGCGTGGTGGTGCGCCTCCGCGCGGATCCACCCGGCCGGGTCGGGGTCGACGGCGACCTCGGGCCACCGCTGCCAGGCCAGGTCGAAGGCGCGGTGCACGGCGTGCCGGGCCAGCTCCATGTTGCCGGTGAGCAGTTCGACCTGGCGGAGCAGGGCCGGGGCGTTGCGGGTGTACAGCCCGTCGAAGGCGGCCTGGGCCGCCTTCGCGATCCGTACGGCCTCGGCCGCCGGGTCCTGCGCCTTCGGTTCCGGGGCCGCCCGCCCGCCGGGCGGAGCGGACGCGGACGGGGACGGGGGCGCGGGCGCGTGGGGGCCGCCGGCCTCCGTGGGCGCCACCTGTTCCGCGGGCACATCGGATGGCCCCAGGGCGACCGTCCGCGCGGCCTGCCGGTCCTGCGCGGCGTTCCCGGCCTGCGCCGCCCCGGAGGCCTTCGCCTGCCGGGGACGCCGTCGCTTCCCGATGGCCTTCCCGGCCTTCGTCGTGGAGGTGCGGCTCATGCGATCGGCCACTCGGATCGAATGAAGAAACGCATAACGCCATATTCCGCGACACGACGGGCATTCGCATGCTGCCACGGCGAAAGGGGATGTTCTTGGCAGCATGAGTTCCGTGAGTGCCGCAAGCGCCCTGAGTCACGCCGTGCGCCGGATCCGGAGCGCCCACGAGACCCTGCGCAGCTCCGAATCCGCCCCCGCCTTCACCGGCGGCGTGGTCGCCGCGGGCCTGGGCCTGGGCGGCTTCGCCATGCTCGTGCTCTGCCTGTGGGTCATCTCGCCGTTCCCCGACAGCGGGCTGGACGGCGCCCTCCACGTTGCCGCGGACTGCTGGCTGCTCGCCCACGGCGGCGGCCTCGTGCGCACCGAGACCCTCTCCGGTGTCGCCGCTCCCGTCGGCGTCACACCGCTGCTGACCATGGCGTTCCCGGTGTGGCTGCTCTACCGGGCGGGGGCGGACGCCGTCGCGCCCGCCTCGGACGGCAAGGTCGCGCGGTCCGCCGTCGCGTGGCTGATCGGCGGCTACCTCGCGGTGGGCGCCGGGGTGGTCGTCTACACCTCGTACGGGCCGGTGAGAAGCGACCTCCTCGGCGCCGCGCTGCACCTGCCCGTCGTCGCCGGCCTCGCGGCGGCCGCGGGGGCCTGGGCGGAGCGGGGGCGGCCGCGCATCGCGTTGCCCGCCCGGCTGTCCCGGGTGGCCGTGCCGGTGACGGTGCCGCCGCAGGAGGTCGCGGCCGTGCTGCGCTCGGCGGGGGCGGGGGTCTGCGTCCTCGTCGCGGGCGGCGCGGCCCTGACGGCGGTGACCCTGGCACTGCACCCCGGTGCCGCCGGGGCGTCGTTCACCCGGCTCAGCGAGGCGCTGTCCGGGCGGCTGGCGGTGCTGGCGGTGGCCATCGCGCTCATCCCGAACGCCGCCGTGTGGGGCGCGGCCTACGCGCTCGGGCCCGGTTTCGCGCTCGGCACCCAGGCCGCGGTGCGTCCGGCCGGGGTGGTGGGGGAACCGGTGCTGCCGGACTTCCCGCTCCTGGCGGCGCTGCCCCAGCCGGGGCCCGGGACGTCGCTGACCTGGGTGGCGCTGGTCGTTCCGGTGCTCGCCGGGGTGGCGGTGGGGGTGCTCGCCGTCGGCCGGCGGGAGCCGTACGGCCTCGGTCGCACCGCGGCGCACGCCGCCCTGGGCGGACTGGTGTGCGGGATCGCCATGGCGCTGCTCACCGAACTCGCGGCGGGGCCGCTGGGCACCGGGGCACTGGAGGACTTCGGGCCGTCCTGGTGGCTCACCGCCGCCGCGGCGACGGGGTGGACGGCGGCCGCCGGCACGCCGACGGCGTTGCTGGTGCGCTGGGTGCGGGTCCGCCGCGCGGCCGCCGCGACGGAACGCGAGCAAGCGGAGCGCGAGGCGGTGGAAGGCGCACAGGCGCAGGCAGCGGAACCGGAGGGTGACGTGGTGCCCGACGCCGCCCCGTCGGAGGCCTGAGCCTCCGCCGCGGGCCGGCGCGGAGGTGCGTCAGGGCGTGTGCAGCACGTCGCGGAGCGGCGTCGGCAGCAGCTGCTGGCAGGCGTCGCGCGACGAGGAGGTCAGGGCGTCGCGAGTGCAGGAGTAGTAGTCCTGGTAGACCAGCTGGGTCGTGAAGGCCGTCGCGACGACGCACAGGGCGAGCCCGCCCATGATCAGACCGCCGAGCGCGGCCGGGCGCTGCGGCTTGCCGCGGGGGTCGGTGGGCCGCGGCGGCGGAGGGGTGGCGCCGCCCTCGGCCAGCAGGGCGGCCGCCTCGGCGCGGGCCTTGGCCCGCTCCTCGGGCTTCATGCGCAGCGCGTTGATGCTCCAGTACAGCGCCAGGGCGCCGAGCAGCAGCCCCGCGTACGTCCATCCCAGGAAGAGCGCGAAGAAGAGCCCCCACATGCCGCAGATCAGGGCGTAGCGGGCACGCCGCTGGGCGGGGTCGGTGGGGTCGAAGCGCGGCGCGTCCGGGCGCCGCCCGCCGTACCCGCCATCGGGGCGGTCGCCGTAGCCGCCGTCCTGCCGGCCGGGCTGCCGCTCGCTCCACTGGCCGCCCCATCCGGGAGGCGGCGGGGGCGGAGTGGGAGTGGGCGGCTCGTCCCCGGAGTCGGACGGCTGCTGCGGCCGGCGCGGCTGCCAGGGCTGCTCGGGCGCGTTCTCCGGCGGCGGGGCGAACGGGTTGTCCTGCTCGTGGCCTCGGCCACCGCTCATGTTTGCCTGGGTCATCCCCTTGCCGTCGACTCCTCGTGTTGTCGGACGCGTGACTTCGCCGTTCTCACCCCAGACGCTACCGCCCGCGCGCTTCCCCGTCCCGTGGGGGCCCGGTGGGTGTGCCGGTATCGTTGCTGACGGTCGACGGCCTCGTAGAGTTCCCCGGAATTCCGGCGATCTTCGAGTCGTACGATCCTCCAAAGCGCCGGCTCCCCGAGAGATGACCCGCAGTGGCCACTGTCTTCCCGCCCCTTTCCCGCCCCGCACGACTCGTCGTGCTCGTCTCCGGTTCGGGTACGAACCTGCAGGCGCTGCTCGACGCGGGACTGCACGTCGTCGCCGTCGGCGCGGACCGGTCAGGCATCGCCGGCCTGGAGCGCGCCGAGCGCGCCGGGGTGCCGACGTTCGTCTGCCGGGTGACCGACCACGGCGACCGCGAGGCGTGGGACGCCGCGCTGACCGGGGCGGTGGCCGCACACGAGCCCGACCTGGTGGTCTCGGCCGGATTCATGAAGATCGTGGGCAAGGAGTTCCTCGCCCGGTTCGGCGGCCGCTTCGTCAACACGCACCCGGCGCTGCTGCCCAGCTTCCCGGGCGCCCACGGGGTGCGTGACGCCCTCGCGTACGGCGTGAAGGTCACCGGCTGCACCGTCCACTTCGTCGACGACGGCGTCGACACCGGCCCGATCATCGCCCAGGGCGCGGTCGAGGTCCGGCAGGACGACACGGAGGAAGCGCTCCACGAGCGCATCAAGGAAGTCGAGCGCACGCTGCTCGTCGACGTCGTGGGGCGGCTGTCCCGCGACGGCTATCGCATTGAGGGACGAAAGGTTCTGTTGCCGTGAGTACCAAGCGGGAGATCCGTCGCGCACTGGTCAGCGTCTACGACAAGACCGGTCTGGAGGAGCTGGCCCGCGGCCTGCACGAGGCGGGCGTCCAGCTGGTCTCCACCGGCTCGACGGCCGGGCGGATCGCCGCCGCCGGGGTGCCGGTCACCAAGGTGGAGGAGCTGACCGGGTTCCCCGAGTGCCTGGACGGCCGGGTCAAGACCCTGCACCCGAAGGTGCACGCCGGCATCCTCGCCGACCTGCGGCTGGAGGACCACCGCCGGCAGCTGGAGGAGCTGGGCGTCGAGCCCTTCGACCTGGTCGTGGTCAACCTCTACCCCTTCCGTGAGACGGTCGCCTCCGGCGCCTCGGAGGACGAGTGCGTCGAGCAGATCGACATCGGCGGCCCCTCGATGGTCCGCGCCGCCGCCAAGAACCACCCGTCCGTGGCGGTCGTGACCAGCCCCGAGCGGTACGCGGACGTTCTCGCCGCCGTCCGTGAGGGCGGCTTCGACCTCGGCACCCGCAAGCGCCTGGCGGCCGAGGCGTTCCAGCACACCGCGGCCTACGACGTCGCGGTCGCGAGCTGGTTCGCGAGCTCGTACGCCCCCGCCGACGACAGCCCCTTCCCGGACTTCATGGGCGCCACCTACGAGCGCAAGAACGTGCTGCGCTACGGCGAGAACCCGCACCAGGCCGCCGCGCTCTACACCGACGGCGGCGCCGGCCTGGCGGTGGCCGAGCAGCTGCACGGCAAGGAGATGTCCTACAACAACTACGTCGACACCGAGGCCGCGCGCCGGGCGGCGTACGACCACGACGAGCCCTGCGTCGCGATCATCAAGCACGCCAACCCCTGCGGCATCGCGGTCGGTGACGATGTCGCGCAGGCGCACCGCAAGGCGCACGCCTGCGACCCGCTGTCGGCCTTCGGTGGCGTCATCGCCGTCAACCGGCCGGTGAGCGTGGCCATGGCCGAGCAGGTCGCCGAGATCTTCACCGAGGTCATCGTGGCGCCGGACTTCGAGGAGGGCGCGGTCGAGGTCCTCGCCCGCAAGAAGAACATCCGCGTGCTGCGCTGCCCCGAGGCGCCCGTCGCGCAGACGGAGTTCCGTCCCGTCGAGGGCGGCCTGCTGCTGCAGGAGAAGGACCGGTTGCAGGCCGCCGGCGACGACCCGGCCACCTGGACGCTGGCCACCGGCGAGCCGCTGACCGCCGATGAGCTGGCCGACCTGGCGTTCGCCTGGCGGGCCTGCCGGGCCGTGAAGTCCAACGCCATCCTGCTGGCGAAGGACGGCGCGACGGTGGGCGTCGGCATGGGCCAGGTCAACCGCGTCGACTCCGCCAGGCTCGCCGTCCAGCGGGCCGGCGAGGAGCGGGCGGCGGGCTCCTACGCCGCCTCCGACGCCTTCTTCCCCTTCCCTGACGGGCTGGAGGTGCTCACCGGAGCGGGCGTCAAGGCCGTGGTGCAGCCCGGCGGTTCGGTGCGCGACGAGGCCGTGGTCGAGGCCGCGCGCAAGGCCGGCGTGACCATGTACCTCACGGGGACGCGGCACTTCTTCCACTGACCGACCGCTGTGCCGGAACGCCGAAGGCCCCCGCTCGCGCGGGGGCCTTCGGCCTGCGGGCGGGCCCGCTCAGTACCGCGGGCGCTTGAACCAGGCCGCCGTCTCGGCGCGCGCCGCGAAGACGATCAGCAGCACGCACAGCACGACCGGCACAAGCAGCACGAAGGCGCCGGTGGCCATGGCGACGACACAACTCGGTGCGAAGAGCGCGCCGGTCAGGATGGAGCCGACACGGGTGCCATGACCGCCCGTCCTGTACCTGGCGCCCAGGGAGAACGACAGGACGGCGAACGCAAGGAAGAGGATTCCCAGGGCGCCCACCAGCCAGATGGGCAACATGTTCAGTGACTCGCTGCCGTCGGCGATCTTCAGGGTGAGAGCTGCGACGAGCAGCGACAACCCGGCCAGGACCTGCATCACGCCCAGCACGAAGAGCATCGTCCGGGCCGCCTTCGCCGACGACGGCAGCACCTCGGGCCCGCCGGGGTACGCCGCGAACGGCGTGTGCTGCTGGGGCTGCTGGGGGTATCCGTACGGCGGCTGCGCCTGGGGCTGGGGCTGTACCGGGTAGCCGTAGCCCGGCTGGGCCGGGGGCTGCCGCGGGTGTCCGTACGGCTGCTGCGGTGGCTGCTGGCCGTAGGGATTGCCGGGGCCGGGCGGATAGCTCACTTGTGACCTCCTTCGCGGGGACGGGACCGGGGATGTGGGCTCATTCTCGCCGGGGCCTGCCGGGCCTACCGGGCCTTGACGACGACGGTGTTGAGGATCTTGTCGGCGAAGGTCTGCTTCTTGTCGTCCCACAGCGGCCACAGGTAGCCGATGTAGCAGGCGGCGCCGTCCAGGCCGTGGCACAGCCGGCGGACGAAGGCCATGCCGAAGCCGAGCGGACGGCCGTCCAACTCCCGCAGCACGCTGATGCCGAGGGCCTTCTTGCCCGGCGTCTGGCCGGTCTTGCCCTCGCGGTAGCACAGGAACAGGCTGCCGGCGAGGGACAGCAGGAAGCCCAGGCCGATCAGGGCGAGGGCGCCGCCCGGCATCGCGGGCGCGGGGCACGAGTAGGCGCCGCTCTGGTCGCAGTCCCGGGCCGCGTCGATCACCACGGAGATGAACTGCCCGTAGCCGATGCCGATGAGGATCATCGGCACGAGCCCGACGACCAGGAAGTCGATCAGCGTCGCGCCCACGCGCGCACCCCAGCTCGCGAACGGGGGCATGCCCGGGACGGGACCGGCGGGACCCCCCGGGTAGCCGTAGCCGTAGCCGTACGGGCCCTGGGCCTGCGGCGGAACGGCGCCGTAGGGCGGCTGCGGCTGCGTCGGGTAGCCGTAACCGGGCTGGGCCGGGGGCTGCTGCGGGTATCCGTAGGGCTGCTGCGGGGGCTGCTGGCCGTACGGATTGCCGGGACCGGGCGGGTAGCTCACGTTGGCTTCTTTCGAGCGGATGGGACTGGGGACGGCCCACATCGTCGTGGGCGGCGTCATCCGCTGTCCAGCGTTGGTGTGCGGACCTGAGAGGATGGAGGTATGACCGCCCAGATTCTCGATGGCAAGGCCACTGCCGCCGCGATCAAGTCAGAACTGTCCACCCGCGTCCAGGCGCTCAGGGAACGGGGTGTCACCCCGGGGCTGGGGACGCTGCTGGTCGGCGACGACCCGGGCAGCCGCTGGTACGTCGCGGGCAAGCACCGTGACTGCGCGGAGGTCGGCATCGCCTCCATCCAGCGCGAGCTGCCGGAGTCCGCCTCCCAGGAGGAGATCGAGGCGGTCGTCCGCGAGCTGAACGAGAACCCGGCGTGCACCGGCTACATCGTCCAGCTGCCGCTGCCCAAGGGGATCGACACCAACCGCGTCCTGGAGCTGATGGACCCGGCCAAGGACGCCGACGGACTGCACCCGACGAACCTCGGGCGGCTGGTGCTCAATGAGCGCGGCCCGCTGCCCTGCACCCCGAACGGCATCGTGGAACTGCTGCGGCGGCACGGCGTGGAGATCAACGGGGCGCATGTGACCGTGGTCGGCCGCGGCGTCACCGTCGGCCGGTCGATCGGGCTGCTGCTGACCCGCAAGTCCGAGAACGCCACCGTCACCCTCTGCCACACCGGTACCCGCGACCTGTCCGTCCAGCTGCGCCAGGCCGACATCATCGTGGCCGCCGCGGGCGTGCCGCACCTGGTGAAGCCGGAGGACGTGCGGCCGGGCGCGGCCGTGCTGGACGTCGGCGTCAGCCGCGACGAGAACGGCAAGATCGTCGGCGATGTGCACCCGGGCGTGGCCGAGGTCGCCGGCTGGATCTCGCCGAACCCCGGCGGCGTCGGCCCGATGACCCGGGCCATGCTGCTGGCGAACGTCGTGGAGGCCGCGGAGGGCCGGTACGCATGACCGGGACGGGCCCCCGTACGGGAGCGGAGGCGCAGGAGGAGGCCGGTGACGCCGGCCGCAGCCGCCGCTTCCAGGTGCTGACCCGCGGTACCGCGCGCCCCGAGGGCGGCGGCAGGGCCATGGGCGCGCACGCCCCGGCCCCGGCGCGTCAGTGGCCGATCCTGATGGTCTCCGGCCTGGTGCTGCTCGGCCTGGTGCTGGTGGCGGCGGACGTCGCCCGGGCCGGCCTGGTGCTGGTCGGCTCGGCGCTGCTCCTGGGCGCGCTGATGCGCTGGCTGCTGCCCTCGGTCGGCATGCTGGCGGTCCGCAGCCGTTTCACCGACATGATCACCTACGGGGTGCTGGGCGTCCTGATCGTGCTGCTGGCGCTGATGGCGCAGCCGAACCCGGTGCTCGAGATTCCCTTCCTGGAGGATGTCGTCCGTTTCTCCGTGCGTTGATCCGGTTACGCTGTGTGGCGAGTGTCCTGACGTGCGACGTGTACCCCGGGCACACGTCACGGCGTGAGAGGGAGAACGACTCCCATGGCCAAGATCAAGGCAAGGAACCCGGTCGTCGAGCTCGACGGCGACGAGATGGCGCGGATCATCTGGCGTTTCATCAGGGACGAGCTGGTCCTGCCGTACCTCGACATCGAACTGGTCCGCTTCGACCTGGGCATCGAGCACCGGGACGCCACCGGCGACCGGGTGACGGCCGAAGCGGCGGAGGCGGTCGGCAGGCACGGTGTCGGCGTCAAGTGCGCCACCGTCACGCCCGACGAGGCGCGGGTCGCGGAGTTCGGCCTCAAGGGGATGTACCGCTCCCCGAACGCGACCATCCGCGACCGCCTCGGCGGCGGGATCTTCCGCGAACCCGTCGCCCTGCGGAACGTGCCGCGGGCCGTGCCCGGCGGGACCCGGCCCGTGGTGATCGCCCGGCACGCCTTCGGCGACCAGTACCGGGCCACCGAGCTGAGGATCCCCGGTGCGGGCACCCTCGCCCTGAGCTTCACCCCGGCCGACGGCTCCGACCCGGTCGACCTGGAGGTCCACCACTTCCCGGGCGCCGGCGTGGCGCTCGGCATGGTCAACCTGGACGACTCGATCCGCGAGTTCGCGCGCGCCGCATTCCGCTACGGGCTGGCGCGCGGGCTCCCGGTCCACCTGTCCACGAAGAACACGGTGCTCAGGAAGTACGACGGCCGCTTCAAGGACCTCTTCCAGGAGGTCTTCGACACCGAGTTCCGGCGCGAGTTCGAGGCGTCGGGCCTGGGCCACGAGCACCGGCAGGTCGACGACATGGCGGCCTCGGCCCTGAAGGGCGCCGGCGGTTACGTCTGGGCGTGCAAGAACTACGACGGCGACATCCTGTCCGGGGTGCTCACCCGGGGTGTCGGCTCGCCGGGGCTGATGACCTCGGTCCTCATGACCTCCGACGGCAGGACCGTGCTGTCGGAGGCGGCGCACGGCACGGTCACCCGCCACTACCGCAGGCACCAGGCCGGACGGCCGACCTCGACCAACCCCATCGGCATGGTCTTCGCGTGGAGCCGCGGCCTCGCCCACCGCGCCCGGCTGGACGACACCCCCGAGCTCGCCCGGTTCGCGGGGACGCTGGAGAGCGCCTGTCTGGAGGTCGTCGAGTCCGGCCGGCTGACCCAGGACCTGGCGGTGCTGGTCGGCCCGGAGCAGCCGTGGCTGACGACCGAACAGTTCCTCGCCGCCCTCGAGGAGAACCTGCGCAAGCGCATGTCCGTCTGAGGCGGACGTCCGCCGCCGCGCGGCACGCGCACGACCCGGTGTCCGTCCTCCCCCGTCGCTGGCGGTGCCCCCTCGTGGTCGTCGTCACCGAGCGCATCCTGGCCGCAGTGGCCGACCCGCCGCCGCCGATCCTCGTCCTCACCACCTCCGACCTCGACGCGGACGTCCACACCGCGCCGCGCGCCCGGGCCTCCGTTCTTCCTGCTCAAGGGCGCCCCCGAACCTGGTCGCGGCCGTCCTCGCCCCGAGCGTGCCCCGCCCGCCGGCGCCGACCGCGCACCGCCCGCCGAACCGGCGGCGCTGACGGCGCGGGGACGGGAGCTGCTGCGGCGGAGCGCCCGCGGCCTGTCGCACCCGGAGATCGCGGACCTGCCGTCCATCTCCGAGGCGACCGCCGCGACCCACCTGTACCGCACGAGGGCCAAGCTCGGCCTCGGCAGCCGCGCCCAGGCCGTCGTCCCCGCCTATGAGACCGGACTCGTCACCCCGCGAGGGGGCATGAGGATTCTTCGGATTTCATGCATCGAGCGTATGTGCGTCGCTACCGTGGGTTGACCAAGGGAGCCGGGGGGTGCGTGGTGGCACGATGGGAGCCATTGCCCGAGACACTGGACGGCGCGGCGCGCCGTCTCGCCGTGCATCTGCGCCGCATGAAGGACCGCAGCGGGCTGAGCGTCCCGGCCCTGGCCGCGCGTACGGCGAGCAGCACCGGGGCGTGGGAGCAGTACCTCAACGGCGTGAGGATCCCCCCGCGTGACGCGGTCGAGGTGCTGGGGCAGCTCAGCGGCGCCGACTACGACCGGTTGATCGCCCTGTGGGAACTGGCCGACCGTGGGGTCGCCGACACCATGAAGGGCTTCCCGTACGCCGACCCGCTCGACCCGCTGGCCCCCGTCGAGGGGATGCCCCGGCACGCCCTGCGGCGGCGGCGCAAGGCGCTGCTGGCGGCCGCGGGCGGGCTGGTGCTGGGCGGGGTGTTCGCGCTGCTCGTGGCGACCGGGGTGGCCACGGACGGGACCGGGCGGGCCGAGGCGCCGCTGTCGGCCCGCCCCACGGCCAGCGTGCCGGCCGGCCCGGCGCCCTCCGCCACGGGCTCCGCCGGCTCCGCCGGCTCCGCCGCCACCTCCTGGCCCGGATCGGCACCCGCGGCGAAGGCGACGGACACGAAGGCCTCACGGACCGCGGGCGCCATGTCCCCGGACGGCGGCACGCCCGCTGCGCAGGTGGCGGAGACCGGCGCGGTGTCCTCCGCCCCGGGACGGGGCCCGCACACGGCGCCCGGCACCGGCGGGGCGACGACGACGGCACCCGGCGGCGTCCCCACCACCCAGGCACCGCCGCCCCCGACGATCGCCCCGGCGGCGCCCTCGCCTTCCGCCTCCCCGAGCCGCAGCCGCGGCAAGGGGCTCTGCCTGGGCCTGATCATCCTGGGCATCTGCATCGGATGACGGGCGCGACCGGGCGGGCCGCCCGAAGCATCCCCCATCGGTAGCCTTCCGGGACGGGACGGCAACAACGCGAGGGAGGAGGGGAGATGGCCCCCCGGCGGTCACCGACAGATGACCTGGACCGGTGGGTACGGGAGTTCACCGGGCAGCCGCGGCGCCAGGCCGACCGCCACGGCCTGGGCGTCGCGGCGCTCGCCGAGGCGACCGGGTACAGCAGGAGGTCGTGGGAGCGGTATCTCAACGAGCGGTTGCTTCCGCCCCGTTACGCCGGGGTCGCCCCCGCCGGGGCGACAGGTGCCGACCCGGCGCACTTCACCACGATGTGCCGCATCGGCCGGGGCCCCGCCGTGTACACCTCGATGCCGGCCGTCCGCCCCCCCGGGGGCCGCCCGCGCCTGCGCCACCCTCACCACGGGCCCACGCAGCCGCGCCACGCCCACGCCCGGGCTGACGAGCGCGTGAGGTTCGCGTCAGCCGGCGCCGCGCTCGGTCGCGTGTCTCGCACCGCGACGGCCCACCCCGGAGCGGCCCGCCGGGTCGTCCGGGGATGTGTGCGGGGCGGTGACCGGGGCCACACTGGTGGTGGCATCCGCCACGACGGCGCGGGTATAGCCTGGCGTGGGTCTCTTGACGCCGAGAGATCCCCGTTCCGGGGCAAGGGACGCTGCCGGGGCGGCAAGGGATCCAGCAGGAGAAGGCCAGGAGAAGGCAATGACTCGCACTCCCGTCAACGTCACCGTAACCGGAGCGGCCGGCCAGATCGGCTACGCGCTGCTCTTCCGCATCGCCTCCGGGCACCTGCTCGGCCCCGATGTCCCGGTGAAGCTGCGCCTGCTGGAGATCACCCCGGCCCTGAAGGCCGCCGAGGGCACCGCGATGGAGCTGGACGACTGCGCGTTCCCGCTGCTCCAGGGGATCGACATCTCCGACGACCCGAACGTCGCCTTCGACGGCGCCAACGTGGGCCTGCTCGTCGGCGCCCGCCCCCGCACCGCCGGCATGGAGCGCGGCGACCTGCTGGAGGCCAACGGCGGCATCTTCGGCCCGCAGGGCAAGGCCATCAACGACCACGCCGCGGACGACATCCGCGTCCTCGTCGTCGGCAACCCGGCGAACACCAACGCGCTCATCGCGCAGTCCTCGGCCCCGGACGTCCCGGCCGACCGCTTCACCGCGATGACCCGCCTGGACCACAACCGCGCCGTCTCGCAGCTGTCGAAGAAGACCGGCGTGCCGGTGAGCGAGATCCGCCGCCTCACCATCTGGGGCAACCACTCCGCCACCCAGTACCCGGACATCTTCCACGCCGAGGTCGCCGGCAAGAACGCCGCCGAGGCCGTGGGCGACGAGAAGTGGCTGGCCGAGGAGTTCATCCCGACCGTCGCCAAGCGCGGTGCCGCGATCATCGCGGCCCGTGGCGCCTCCTCCGCCGCGTCGGCCGCCAACGCCGCGATCGACCACGTCTTCACCTGGACCAACGGCACCGCCGAGGGTGACTGGACCTCCGCCGGTGTCGTCTCCGACGGCTCCTACGGGGTGCCGGAGGGCCTCATCTCCTCCTTCCCGGTGACCGCCAAGGACGGCAAGTTCGAGATCGTCCAGGGCCTGGAGATCAACGAGTTCTCCCGTGCGCGCATCGACGCCTCGGTCAAGGAGCTCGAGGAGGAGCGCGACGCGGTCCGCGGCCTCGGCCTCATCTGAGCCCGGGACGCGAAGCCCCACGACCGGCCCCCCGCCGCCCCGCACGGGCGCGGCGGGGGGCCGTTGCGTGTGCTCAGCCCGTGTGCGCCGCGAGCAGCGCGCACAGTACGTCCAGGGAGCCGGCGAAGGCGTGCTCCGGCGGGGCGCCGTAGCCGACGACGATCGCGTCGCTCTCCGTGCCGCCGAAGTCGGCGAGGCTCTCCAGGGCGAGACCGTGCTCCCACGCCCGTGCGACCAGCGCCTCGGCCGAGGTGCCGGGCGGCAGCCGGAGTACGGCGTGCAGGCCGGCGGCGATGCCCGACACGCGTACGGCGGGGGCGCGGGTGGCGAGCGCGGTCACGAGGCGGTCGCGGCGGCGGCGGTAGTGCAGCCGCATCCGGCGCACATGGCGGTCGTAGCCGCCGGAGGCGATCAGTTCGGCGAGGGTCAGCTGGTCGAGGACGGGGGACTGGTGGTCGGCGAGGACCTTCTCGGCGAGTACCGGCTCCACGAGGGCCGGCGGCAGGGCGAGCCAGGCCAGCCGCAGTCCGGGGGCGAGGCTCTTGCTGGCGGTTCCGGCGTAGACGACGTGCTCGGGCGCGAGGCCCTGCAGGGCGCCGACCGGCTGCCGGTCGTAGCGGAACTCCCCGTCGTAGTCGTCCTCCACGACCACGCCGCCGGTGTCGCGGGCCCAGGACACGGCCGCCGTGCGCCGCGCGGGGGAGAGCGAGGTGCCGTACGGGAACTGGTGCGCGGGCGTGAGCAGCGCGGCGTCGACGCCGGCGTCGAGCGCGCCGACCTGCGCGCCGTCGTCGTCGACGGGCAGCGGGACGGTGGTGAGCCCGGCCTTCCGCAGGATGCGCAGGGTGTGCGAGTAGCCGAGCGCCTCGACGGCGACGCGGCGGGCACCGCGCGCCCGCAGGACACGGCCGATCAGCCCGGCTGCCTGGACGAAGCCCGTGCACACCACGACGTACTCCGGGGCGGTGCGCACGCCGCGCGCCCGGCCCAGGTAGGCCGCGAGGGCCTCGCGCAGCTCGGGGCGGCCGCGCGGGTCGGTGTAGCCGAAGGCCTCGTTGGGGGCGGCCGCCAGGGCGCGGCGTGCGGCGGCCGACCACGCGGCACGGGGAAACGAGCCGAGGTCGGGAGAGCCCGGCCGCAGGTCGTACGCGGCGTGTTCCCGGTGCCACGGCGGCCTCGCCGGCTCCGGGGTGCCGGCGGGCGCCACGGCGCCGTTCGCATGCGGCGCGGTGATGCGGGCGCGGCCGCCGCGGGGCGGGACGGCCGGGCGCCAGCCGTCGCCCACGCTTGTGCCGGAGCCCTGCCGGGCGGTCAGCCAGCCCTCGGCCACCAGTTGCCCGTAGGCGTCGGCGACGGTGTTGCGGGCGACGCCCAGGTCCTTGGCGAGCGTCCGGGAGGACGGCAGCCGGGTGCCGGGGGCGAGCCTGCCGTCGCGTACGGCCTCACGCAGCGCGTCCTCCAGCCCGGCCCGCGCGCCGGTGCCGCCGGTGAGGTCCAGATGAAGGTCGACTCCTGAGATGGCCCACTCGTTCACCCTCCAAGTGGACCACGGGCCGAGGCCACCTCGTCACCAAGTTTGCCCGCATGACGGTGATCACGACCTCCGCCGTCGCGCCGTCCGGCCTCGGTCCGCACGACCTGGTCCCCGCCCACGCGCCCCGCAGGGTGCTCGGCAAGGCCGCCCCCGACTTCCACAAGGCGATGACGGCCCTGGACGCGGCGGCGGCCGGCGGCCTCGATCCGGTGATGTCCCCCGCGGCGCGCCCCGACGGCGTCTGACCGCCGGGACGCAGCCCTCCCCGGGGTCCGGACACCGGACCCCGGGCCTCCGTTCTCAGACCGACAGCACGGCCCGCAGCTGGTCGAGACCCCAGTCCAGGTCCTCCTTGGAGACGACCAGCGGCGGCGCGAGCCGGATCGTGGAGCCGTGGGTGTCCTTGACCAGGACGCCCCGCTCCAGGAGCCGTTCGGAGACCTGCCGCCCGGTGCCGTGCCCGGGGGCGATGTCCACGCCCGCCCACAGCCCGCGGCCGCGGACCTGTGTGACGGCCCCGCTGCCGGTCAGCAGAGCCAGTTCGTGGTGCAGGTGGTCGCCGAGTTCGGTGGCCCGCTGCTGGTACTCCCCGGTGCGCAGCATCGCGAGGACCTCCAGCGCCACCGCGCAGGCCAGCGGGTTGCCGCCGAAGGTGGAGCCGTGCTCCCCGGGCCGGTAGACCCCGAGCACCTCCGCGGAGGACACGACCGCCGAGACGGGGACGACACCGCCACCGAGAGCCTTGCCCAGCACGTACATGTCCGGGACGACGCCCTCGTGCTCCGACGCGAAGGTCCGGCCCGTGCGGCCCAGTCCCGACTGGATCTCGTCGGCGATGAAGAGGATCCCGCGCTCCCCGGTGAGCCGGCGCACGCCCGCCCAGTACCCGGCCGGCGGCACCAGGACCCCCGCCTCGCCCTGGATGGGCTCCATCAGCACGGCCACCGTGCGGTCGTCCAGGGCCGCCTCGAGCGCCGCCAGGTCGCCGTACGGGACCACCTCGAAGCCGGGGGTGTACGGGCCGAAGTCCGCACGGGCCTCGGGGTCGGTGGAGAAGCTGATGATGGTGGTCGTCCGCCCGTGGAAGTTGTTCGCCGCGACGACGATCCTGGCCTGGCCGTCGGGCACGCCCTTGACCTTGTAGCCCCACTTGCGGGCCGTCTTCACCGCCGTCTCGACGGCCTCCGCGCCGGTGTTCATCGGCAGCACCATCTCCATGCCGCACAGCTCGGCCAGCTCCGTGCAGAAGCGGGCGAAGCGGTCGTGGTGGAACGCCCGCGAGGTGAGCGTCACACGGTCGAGCTGGGCCTTGGCGGCCTCGATGAGACGGGCGTTGCGGTGCCCGAAGTTCAGCGCCGAGTAGCCGGCGAGCATGTCGAGGTAGCGGCGGCCCTCGACGTCCGTCACCCAGGCGCCTTCGGCGGAGGCGACGACGACCGGGAGGGGGTGGTAGTTGTGGGCGCTGTGCGCCTCGGTGGCGGCGATGTGCTCGGCGGCGGTCGACACGTGAGTGCTCCGTTCGTGGTACGTCGGGAGATGTGGCGCTGGGCCCGGTGGGGCCCCTTTCTATCGTCGCTCGCCCGGGATGCGAAGAAACCTCGCGTCGGGCGGCGCCCCGACGGGCGTTGCTAGGCTGGCCACGGGTCGTGACTGGCGCGCTGGGATGGGACTGACCATCGGGGAGCGGCCCGTGAACTGTGTGCCGTGCGCCTGGGCCGTCCCGTATGCCGTGCCGTGCAGCAGGAGGTCTGACATGCCGAGTGGTTCCACCGAATCCACCGCCTTCCGCAGTGCCCTTGAGGTGATCAGGGGTGTCGAGCCGCGCGTGGCCGATGCCATCGGCCAGGAGATCGAGGACCAGCGCGCCTCGCTCAAACTCATCGCCAGCGAGAACTACGCCTCGCCGGCCGTGCTGCTGGCCATGGGCAACTGGTTCAGCGACAAGTACGCCGAGGGCACGGTCGGCCGCCGTTTCTACGCCGGCTGCCGCAACGTCGACACGGTCGAGGCGCTCGCCGCCGAGCACGCGCGCGAGGTCTTCGGCGCCGAGCACGCCTATGTGCAGCCGCACTCCGGCATCGACGCCAACCTCGTCGCCTTCTGGGCCGTGCTCGCCGCCCGGGTCGAGGCACCCGCGCTGGAGCGGGCCGGGGCCCGGCAGGTCAACGACCTGACCGAGGAGGACTGGGCGCGGCTGCGCCAGGAGCTGGGCGACCAGCGGATGCTGGGCATGTCGCTGGACGCGGGCGGCCACCTCACGCACGGCTTCCGGCCCAACATCTCCGGCAAGATGTTCGACCAGCGCAGCTACGGCACCGACCCCGCCACGGGGCTGCTGGACTACGAGGCGCTGCGCAAGACGGCACGCGAGTTCCGGCCGCTCATCATCGTGGCGGGCTACTCCGCCTACCCGCGGCTGGTGAACTTCCGGATCATGCGGGAGATCGCCGACGAGGTCGGCGCCACGCTGATGGTCGACATGGCGCACTTCGCGGGCCTGGTCGCCGGCAAGGTCCTCAACGGTGACTTCGACCCCGTGCCGCACGCGCAGATCGTCACGACCACCACGCACAAGTCGCTGCGCGGCCCGCGCGGCGGCATGGTGCTGTGCGACTCCTCGCTCGCCGAGCAGGTCGACCGCGGCTGCCCCATGGTGCTCGGCGGCCCGCTGCCGCACGTCATGGCCGCCAAGGCGGTGGCCCTCGCGGAGGCCCGCCGCCCCGACTTCCACGACTACGCGCAGCGCATCGTCGACAACTCCCGCGCCCTGGCCGAGGGGCTGCTGCGGCGCGGCGCCACGCTGGTGACCGGCGGCACGGACAACCACCTCGTCCTGATCGACGTCGAGTCCTCCTACGGGGTCACCGGCCGGCAGGCCGAGGCCGCGCTCCTGGACTCGGGCATCGTCACCAACCGCAACTCCATCCCCCAGGACCCCAACGGCGCCTGGTACACCTCCGGCATCCGCATCGGCACCCCGGCGCTGACCACGCGCGGTCTCGGTACGGATGAGATGGACGAGATCGCCGGGCTCATCGACCGGGTGCTCACGGCCACGAGGGCCGGCGTCACCTCGGCCGGAAAGCCGTCCAAGGCGAAGCACGTGCTCGACGAGAAGGTCTCCGACGAGATCGCGCAGCGCGCGGCGGATCTGCTGGCCGGCTTCCCGCTCTACCCCGGGATCGACGTGAGCTGCTAGGGCCTCAGCCGGCGGTGGCGCCACGGCGCCACCGCCATCCCAGCGCCGTCGCTCCCGACCCGGCGGCGAGACCCGCCAGGGCCCACCACCAGCCGTCCACGGGACCGTCGCCGCCAGCCGGGGTCTCACCCCGCCCCGCCGTCCCCTTCAGCCCGCCCGGCTCGAACAGGCCGAGCCTCGCGAGCAGCGGGCCGAGGGACGCGGACGCGCGATGCCACAGCACGTAGTCGTCGGCGGTGTAGGGCGCCGGGTCCGTCCGCACCCAGACGCTGTCCCCCGTGGCGCCGGGAAACACCTGGTCGATCTGGGACAGGGGGCCGTCGGGGGCGAAGTGCCAGCGAACGGTCACGCCGGCCGCCACGGCCGCGTCGCTGATGGGCTCCGGCGGGTCCAGTGTGCCGTCGTACTCGGCGAGAACCAGGGTCATGGCGAGCGGCATGAACTCCGGCGCCGACCCGCCCAGTGCCACCGTGCGGCCCGTCGCCACCGAGGTCAGCACCACATCGCTGGGCACTTTGGCGGCCGCCGGACCGGCTGCGAGCAGCACGGCCGGTATCAGCGCGGCGAACGCGGCGAGCGACACGCGCAGAAGACGTCTCATACGTCGACCAACTCCTGGCGTGGGCCCGGCTCACGGGGCGTCCGGCGGGATATCAGGCGCAGGGCCAGCACGGTGCCGGAGCAGCCGGCGGCCAGGCCGACGCCGAGGCCCGCCAGGGAGAGCCACCAGCCGTCCGCTCCGCCGCCGTCACCGGCCGCCGCGGCCTGCGGGGCCGCCACCGGGGTCTCCTCCACGACCGCGGCGTCGTCCGGGCCGGGCAGGTAGCCGGGGGCGCTCACGCCGAGGCCCTTGTCGGCGCCCATCAGGCCCAGCCGGCCGAGAAGGCGGCGGAGGTCCTCGGAGCGGGCCGCCTTGCGCCACACACCCTCCTCCGGCAGATCCGTTGCCGTCAGCGGGAGGGAGTGGACCCAGACGCCGCCGGGGCCGTCCGGGTAGACGTAGTCCACCTTCCAGACCGACACGTCGTGGATCAGCCAGGTGAGGGTGACCTGGCGATGCTGGTCGTTCATCACGTCCGACAGCGACTTCGGCGCCTTCTCCTTCGGCTCGTTCCCGATGGACTGCTCCAGTTCCCGGTAGTCGGGTGAACTGGTGTAGATGCCCGCCGCCTTGCCGCTGGCCGGAGCGACCAGCATCACGCTGGTCGGCCCACCCGCGGCGGCCGGCCCCGACCCGCCGATCACGGCGGTGACCGCCGTCACGGTGACTCCGGCCCAGGTGACGAACCCTCTTACCCGCATCCGGTCCCCCTCTCGCTCGGTCCTGCTCCTGTTACACCGCCCGGGCCCGCGAGGTTCCCGTCCGCGTGAGGAGACGTGAGGAGACGTGAGGAGACGTGAGGAGACAGGGCCTGACGCCGCCGGGCGGAGTTCGCGACGGCGACCGCGCGTGCCAGGTCCGGCAGGCCCTCCAGGCGCAGCGTCGTCTGCCCGTACTGCCAGACCAGGGTCGGCCCGGCGGTCCGGGGGGCCGCACGGCGGGTACGGCCTTCGGGGTCGATCAGTTGCACGTAGTGGGGCTCCGCGAACCACACCCCGTAGTCGGCCCCGGCGCCCAGCTCGACCCATTGGGCCGCCCCCGCGACCTTCTTGAGGAAGACCGCGTCGAGCGTGGCCCGGAACTGGTCGAGCCGTACCGTGCGCCCGTCCACCTGCCAGCTCATCGACAGCACCCGCCCCCCGTCGACGACCGCCACCCCGTCCGGCTCGCCCAGCTCCGCCGGTACGTACGCCCCGTCCAGCGGCGCGTCCCCCCCTACCGGCGGCGGGGCGCCCGTGCCGGGGCGGGCGGCAGGTTCCCGGTGCACGACCACACCGCCGAAGCCGAACCAGTCCGAGACCGCGGCCCGCACCGGCGGGGTCAGCACGAGCACCACCAGCAGCCCGCACAGCGCCGCCGTCAGGGTCCGCCACCGGGCCGCGGCCCACGCGCGCGCCCGAGCGCCGCGGCCGGGTGCGGGGACGGCCGGGGCCGGCACCGCCTCGGCCAGCAGCCGGGCCAGCACCTGCTCGGCGACGGAGTCGGGTGACGGCGCCGGGATCTCCAGCCGCCGGCCCGCCTCGCGCAGCTCCTCCGGGAGCCGGTCGGTCATGGGCGCCGCCCCCCGTCGTCGCACCGGGCGGCCAGCACCGGCTCGCCGAGCCCCGCCCGCAACCGGGCCAGGGCCCGGTGCAGCCGGGACTTCACCGTGCCACGCGGCCAGCCGAGCACCGTCGCCGTCTCCTCCTCGTCCAGGTCCAGCAGATAGCGGCAGGTGACCACCATCCGGTGCGGTTCGCTCAGCGCCTGCACGGCGGCCAGCAGCTCCGCCCGGCGCTCCCGCGACACCGCCAGCGACTCCGGGTCGTCGTCCGCCGCGGGGGGCAGGGCCTCCAGCGCGGCGTTGCGCTCCACCGCCGACCGCAGGCGGCGCGCCGCCCGCCCGGCGTTCCGCGCCTCGTTGGCGACGATCCGCAGCAGCCACGGCCGGAAGGCCGCCCCCTCCCGGAAGGTCGCGAGCGCGCGGTACGCCTTGACGAACGAGACCTGCACCACGTCCTCCGCGTCGGAGCCCGCGCCCAGCAGCACGGCGGTGCGGTGCGCGACGTCCGCGTGCAGGCGCACCAGCTCGGCGTACGCCTCCCGCTCACCGGCGCGTACGCGCGCGATCACCGCCGCCTCCCCCTCCGTGGCGGACCCCCTCCCGTTGCCCGGCGCCGCCCCCGTGCGGCCCCCGTCACCCCTTCTACACCGCTGCCCGCCCCCGGGTTCCCACCGCGGCCATGGAATCCGCGCGGACCTGAGAGAATGAGTGCCATGGCTCTCGATCGTCCCCGTGTGCTCTCCGGCATCCAGCCCACCGCAGGTTCGTTCCACCTGGGCAACTACCTGGGCGCGGTCCGCCAGTGGGTGGCCCTGCAGGAGTCCCACGACGCCTTCTACATGGTCGTCGACCTCCACGCGATCACCGTGCCGCAGGACCCGGCCGAGCTGCGCGCCAACACCCGGCTCGCCGCAGCCCAGCTGCTGGCCGCCGGTCTCGACCCGGAGCGCTGCACCCTGTTCGTCCAGAGCCACGTCCCCGAACACGCGCAGCTCGGCTGGGTGTTCAACTGCCTCACCGGCTTCGGCGAGGCGTCCCGCATGACGCAGTTCAAGGACAAGACCGCCAAGCAGGGCGCCGACCGGGCCACCGTCGGCCTGTTCACGTACCCGATCCTGCAGGTCGCGGACATCCTGCTGTACCAGGCGAACGCCGTCCCCGTCGGCGAGGACCAGCGCCAGCACATCGAGCTCACCCGCGACCTCGCCGAGCGCTTCAACAGCCGGTTCGGCGACACCTTCACCATCCCCGACGCGTACATCGTCAAGGAGTCGGCGAAGATCTACGACCTGCAGGAACCGCTGTCGAAGATGAGCAAGTCGGCGGCGTCCCCGAAGGGTCTGATCAACCTCCTGGACGAGCCCAAGACCTCGGCGAAGAAGATCAAGAGCGCGGTGACCGACACCGACACCGTGATCCGCTACGACGAGCAGGAGAAGCCGGGCGTCAGCAACCTGCTGACCATCTACTCCACCCTCACCGGAACCGGAATCCCGGAACTCGAGCAGAAGTACGAGGGCAAGGGCTACGGTGCGCTCAAGACCGACCTTGCGGAGGTCTTCGTGGAATGGGTCACGCCGTTCCGCGAGCGCACCCAGGAGTACCTGGGCGACCCGGAGACGCTGGACTCGGTCCTCGCCAAGGGCGCCGAGAAGGCCCGGTCCGTCGCCGCGGAGACCCTGGCGAAGGCGTACGACAGGATCGGCTTCCTGCCCGCCAAGCACTGACGGCTCCTTCCGCGCCGGGAAACGCCCGGAAAGTGGGGCCTTAAGTCCCGCGCAGGTGTGACGGACGACGCTCGCGCGAGAGGCCGCGCGCGCGTCACACTGGCAGCTGACGCAGTGGTGTCGTACGGCGTGCGTACGATGCCGCGAACCGACCCGGGGAAGGGGTGAACGCGTGGGAAACCGCATGATCGGCGTGTCGATCGCGGTCCCCGAGCCTTACGGCAGCCTGTTGCAGCAGCGCCGTGCCGGCTACGGAGACCCGCTGGCGTACTGCATCCCCACCCACGTCACGCTGCTCCCGCCCACCGAGGTGGACACGGCACAGCTCCCGGCCTTCCGGGAGCACCTCGCCGAGGTCGCCGCCACCGGCCGCGCCTTCCCCATGCGGCTGCAGGGCACGGCCAGCTTCCGGCCGGTCACCCCGGTCGTCTTCGTCGAGCTCGTCCAGGGCGGACCCGACTGCGCCGAGTTGCAGGAGCGGGTCCGCTCCGGCCCGGTCCGGCGCGAGCTCCAGTTCCCGTACCACCCGCACGTCACCATCGGCCACGGCATCCCCGACGAGGCGCTGGACCGCGCCGAGACGGAGCTCGCCGACTTCGTCGCCACCTGGACCGTCAGCTGCTTCTCGCTGTACGAGCAGGACGACGAGGGCGTCTGGCGCAGTGTGCGGGACTACCCCTTCGGCGGCGCCGGGCAATCCCTCGTGCCGCACCAGCCGGGTGCCTGCGAGCCGCTCAGCCCGGCTCCCGCAGGAGGCCCCCCGCACGCCTGAGCGCGTCGGGCGGAGCCGCGCGCGACGGCACGCCCTCGCTGCCCCCATGCACCCCCCACTCGCCGCGGACCGCGCACACCTTGCCGAACTCCTCCAGGCGGTAAGGGACCTGGCCGACCGTGAGCCGGCCGCCGTCGACGACCCCCGGCCGCCCGCCGCGGGCCCGCGCTCAGGACCCCACGGCCGAGCGCGTCGACGCGTTCGGCCGTGGGGTCGCCGCCTCCGGGGAGCCTTCCTCACCCCGAGGGTGCTCCACGGCGTGCCCGCTCGTGCGGGCCGCCTTCAGCAACTGGCGTACATCCGGGGCCGACACGGACCGCGTCCTGGACGCGATCACCGCCGCGACGGGAACCGCCACCTAGAGTGCACGTGGTGACGGAGGGTAGGCGCGCGCTATGGAATGGCTGACTCGGCTCCCAGTGATCGGACCGTGGATCGCGCGGCTCATGCGCACCCACGCCTGGCGCACCTACGAGCATCTGGAGAGCGTGCACTGGACGCGGCTCGCCGCCGCCATCACCTTCGTCAGCTTCGTCGCGCTCTTCCCGCTGCTGACCGTCGGCGCCGCCGTCGGCGCGGCCCTGCTGTCCCCCAGCCGGCTCAAGGAGCTGGAGGACAAGCTGGCCGAGCAGGTTCCCGGCATCGCCGACCAGCTCGACATCGGCGGGCTCGTCGACAACGCGGGCACGGTGGGCGCCATCGCCGCCATCCTGCTGGTCCTCACCGGCGTCAGCTGGGTCGGCTCTCTGCGCGACTGCCTCAGGGCGGTCTGGCACAAGGACGACGAGCCCGCGAACCCACTCGTCCAGAAGCTCAAGGACTTCGGCGTCCTGGTCGGACTGGGTGCCGTGGCGCTGCTCTCCGCCGTCTGCTCGGCCCTGGCCGGGACGGCCGTCGGCCGTCTCGGCGACGCCCTCGGCCTGGACCGGCACGGGCCCGGGCGGGCGCTGTTGTCGCTGGCGGGCTTCTGCATCGCCGTCCTCGTGGACCTGCTGATCCTCGCCTACCTGCTCACCCTGCTGCCCGGGGTCACGCCGAACCGCCGCGACGTCGTCGTGGCGAGCCTCATCGGTGCGATCGGCTTCGAGGTGCTGAAGCTGCTCATCAGCGGCTACCTGCAGAGCGTGGCCACCAAGAGCATGTACGGCGCCTTCGGGGTGCCCATCGCGCTGCTGCTGTGGATCAACTTCACGGCGAAGCTGCTGCTGTACTGCGCGGCCTGGACGGCCACCCCGCACAGCGCGGAACTCGCCGCCCGTGGTGAGGACGAGCCGGCCGGGCCGCCCGAGCCGGAGCGTGGGCGGCCCGAGCGGCCGGAGACCGCCTGACGCCGGGGAGCGTCCCCGCCGTCAGAAGGCCGGTGTCGTCGGCCAGGCGCCCCGGCGCGTCAGGTCGACGACGAGGGCGGCGACGTTCCACGCGTCGTCCTCGCCGCGGTGGTGGCGGCCTTCCAGGGGCAGCCCGACAAGCCGGAGCGCCTCGGCCATGCCGGGGCGCTTGGTGAGGCGGTGGGCCTGGGTGAAGAGCGTCTTGACGTTGGTGTGCCGGCTGCCGAAGGGATACGTCGTGTCGGTGGCCCGGCACTGCCGGTTGAACTGGTGGCGGTCGTAGTCGCCCCAGCTCGCCCACGGACGCGACCCCGCCCGGTGCTCGACGGCGAGCAGCTTGCAGGCGTCCGCGAAGTCCAGGCCGGAGTCCACCTCGGCCTGCGTCAGACCGGTCAGTTGGGTGCAGAAGGGACTCACGGCGGAGCGCGCCGGCCGCACGAGGACGCGGTGGCGGGCGACGCGCTCACCCGCGACGAGGTCCACGACGGTCAGCCCGATCTCGATGATCTCGCTCGCGGAGCCCTGCGGCGGCTCGCCGTCCCAGCACGTCGCCTCGACGTCGATGACGTTCAGGAGTCCCAGGTCACTGTCCATGGCGCGAACCTTACGTCGGGATCCGGCCACTGGTCACTACTGTTTACGCAGGGTTTTGTCACTCTGAGTTCGAACCAGACCGTTTTACCGATGCCGTACGGCCGAGGTTGAACGTTCCAGGCGTCGGCCAGTATCTCCACGAGCGCCAGCCCGCGTCCCGACTCGTCCGTCTCCGACGCCTGCCGCGGTACGGGCGGGTCCTCGCCGGCGTCGCAGACCTCCACCCGCAGGATCCCCGGGCCCAGGGCGGCCCGCGCGGCGATCCTCCGGTCCCGCGGGGCCCGTGCGTGACGGACGGCGTTGCTCATCAGCTCGCTGAGCAGCAGGACCGCGGTGTCCGTCGCCTCGGCGGGCAGGCCCCACACCAGGGCCTGTTCCCGCAGCCTGGCCCGCGCCCGGCCGACGCTGCGCGGGTGGCGCGAAAACCACCACTCGGCAGGGGGAGTTGTCTCGTTCATGGCTCAAAAGTGCAGGTCGCGGCGTACCGTCGGAAGTAGCGGCGCGAGTACGGAGGGTGGTTGTACCCCAGTGGCCAGTGATGTGTCCCCGCCCCCGATGGCGTGGCGGTACTGCGGCAACCAGGTCAAGCTCTGGCGCGAACACGCGGGCGTCACGCGCGAGCAGTTGGCCGACGAGGCGGGGTACGGCTACGAGACCGTCAAGTCGATGGAGCAGGGGCGGCGCCGCCCGACGCAGCGGCTGCTCCAGGTCGCCGACGGGCTGTGCGGGGCGCAGGGCAAGCTCACGGCGGCGGAGGCGTTCCTCAAACCCGAGCGGTTCCTGTCGTACGCCCGCGACTTCATGCGCTACGAGGCCGAGGCGATCGCCCTGAACACGTACGAGCCCCAGTTCATCCCGGGGTTGCTCCAGACCGAGGAGACCGCGCTCGCGCTGTTCCGCACCCATTGGCCCCCGTTGGACGACGAGACCATTGAGGAGCGCGTGGCCGCGCGCATGGCGCGGCAGGCCCTACTGGACAAGCAGACACGGGCGTTCAGCTTCACCATCGGGGAGGCGGCGCTGCGCTACCCGGTGAGCAGCGGGGAGGCGCACGTCCGCCAGCTGGAGCGTCTGCTGGAGGCCGGGGCCCGTCGCAACGTGAACATCCAGGCGATGCCCTTCGGCGGGGCGCATCCGGGCCTCAACGGCCCCTTCGTCCTGCTGGAGACGGCGGAACACCTCCACCTCGCCTACGTCGAGGGACACGAGACCGGTGTGCTGCACTCGGATTCGGAGAAGGTCAGCATCATCGCTCAGCGGCATGCCATGATCCTCCGGCGGGCGCTCGGCCCGGAGGAGTCGGAAGCGTTCATCGGGAAGCTTGCGGAGGAGCTGCGGCCATGACCGGCGAGCTGACGTGGTTCACGTCCACCTACAGCGACACCGGCGGAGGCAACTGCGTCGAGGTCGCGTTCGGCCCCGGCGCGGTCCTGGTGCGGGACTCCAAGGACCGGGCCGGGGCTCGGCTGACCTTCACGCCCGGCGCGTGGGCGGACTTCGTGGCGTACGCGGTCACGCGCGGCGCAGACGACGCCAGGCGATGACGCCCAGCAGGGCCGCGATGACGATCGGCGTGGCCGCGTTCCGCCCGTCGAAGTAGACGACCTGGAAGGTGAACGCGCCGACCATCAGGCCGATGAAGGCCACCGCCGCGATCCCGGCCAGGCGCGGGACGACGAGGCCGATGGCACCAGCGAGCTCCAGCGCCCCGATGAGGTACATGAACCAGCTGCCGTAGCCGATGACGTCGAAGCTCTCGACGGCCGAGGAGTGCGCGACGAGCTTCGGCGTCGCGCTGGCGATCGCGAAGAAGAGGCCGAGCAGGATCTGGAGCGCCCACACGGCGGTGTCGGCGCGGCTGCGGTCGTGGGACGGGGCGGTCGTGGCGGTGGCGGTCATCGTGGTCTCCTCCGGTGTCGGGTGTACGCGGAGGTGGACCGTCGGGCCGTCCGGAACTCATCGGCTCAGCGGTTCAGCGCAGGAAATGCGCGACGGTGAACCACGCCGCGGCCAGCACCAGCACGGTGACGAGGATGTAGCCCACCAGGTAGACCCCGGTGAGCACGGCCGCCGGGGCGGCGATGATCCAGCCGGCGCGTCCGGCGGGGGTCTTGGCCCGGAAGGCCGAGCGGAGACAGTAGGCGACCGCGACGAGGCCCAGGACGAGCCCGATGACCGACAACATGCCCATGGCGTGCTCCCTTCCCGTACCGGTTCGTGGTTCCTGGGTACTTGGTCGGGGCGCCCGCGCGGCAGGGGGCGGTCGCAGCGGGGTGGGCGCACGAGCCGCACGTGCGCCGTCGAGCGCCCCCTGGCCGGGGGCATGTGCGCGTGGCACGACACGACTGCGGCCGGTGGCGGGAGCCACCGGCCGCAGTCTGGCCGCAGGACCGACGGGAACGGTCTTCCGGCTCGGGCCGACCGTACTGGGGCGCCGCCGGCCGGCGAAGCGGGACGTGGCGGATCAGGCCACGTCCCCCGGCGGTCAGACCGGGCGGTCCGCCGTGGCCTCCTTCGGCCCGGCCCCCGCCTCGGACTTCGCGGCGTCGGTCTTCTCGCCGTCCGTATTCGCGGCGTCCGCGTCCGTGTCCGCCTTCACGGCCTTCACGGCCTCCACGGCCTCCACGGCCTCCACGGCCTCCACGGCCTCCACGGCTTCCATCGGCTTCGCGGACGCGTCGTCATTAGGCTTGGCCGGGGCGGGGATGGTGGCCTTGGCCGTCCGCTGCGGCAGCGGCCAGCGGCGCCGGACGAGGAAGGCCAGGGCGGCGACGACCAGGGCGGAGCCCCCGGCGAGCGCGAGGGCGGTCCACGCCCCGCCGCCACCGGAGGAGGCGGCCGCGGCTGCCTGCTGCCGCGCCTGCTTGGTGGGGGAGGCGGAGGGCGAGGGGGAGGCCGACGCGATGGCGGACTTCGGGGGCACCAGGGTGCCGACGGGGGTGACCATCCCGTCCGCCTTGAAGCCCCAGTCGAGCAGCTTCGCGGCCTCCTTGTAGGCCATGTTGTGGCCGTCGCCGGGGTGCATGACGGTCACCAGCAGCGTGCGGTCGCCGCGCTGCGCCACACCGGTGAAGGTGTTGCCCGCGTTGGTGGTGTAGCCGTTCTTCACGCCCGCGATGCCCTGGTAGGTGGAGAGGTCGTAGTCGCCGGAGAGCAGCCGGTTGGTGTTCTGTATCTCGAAGGTCTTGCGCTTCTTCGTGCTCTTCTTGCCGTTCTTCCCCTTGACCGTCTTCCACCCGCCGGGGAACTTGGCGCGCACCGTCGAGCAGTACTCGCGGAAGTCCGCGTTCTGCAGGCCGGCGCGGGCGAAGAGGGTCAGGTCGTACGCCGAGGAGACCTGGCCGGGCATGTCGTAGCCGTCCGGGGAGATGACGGTGGTGTCGTCCGCCTGCAGGTCCTCGGCCTTGCGCTGCATCTCCAGGACGGTCGCGTCCACGCCGCCGTTCATGGAGGACAGGACGTGGACGGCGTCGTTCCCGGAGCGGAGGAAGACACCGAGCCACAGGTCGTGGACGGTGTAGGTCAGGTTCTCCTTGACGCCCACGAGGCTGCTGCCCGCGCCGACGCCGTCGAGGTCGGAGGGGAGCACCTTGTGGGTCTGCGACTTGTCCAGCTTCGGCAGCACCGTGTCCGCGAACAGCATCTTGAGCGTGCTGGCGGGCGGCAGCTTCCAGTGCGCGTTGTGGGCGGCCAGCACCTGCCCTGTCTCTGCGTCGGAGACGATCCACGACCGTGAGGTGAGCTTCTGCGGCAGGGCGGGAGCGCCGGTCAGCGGGCTGATCTGGGTGCCCGGTTGTCCCAGCCGTTCCCCGCCGACCGTCGACATCTGCGCGGGCGGCGTCGGCGTGGCGGACGGGGACGGGGTCTTCGCGTGCGCGACAGGTGCGGTGGTCAGGGCCGTACCGCCGGCGAGTGCGAGGGCGGACAGCACCAGGGCGGAACGGCGCGCGGCGCGGGGGGAGGAGTTCGGCACGATGAGAAGTTACAGGCCGCCCGGGGCCTGCGGCAGGCGTGGTGGGCGGATCGGGGCCGTGACCGATCCCACGTCCCCGATGCGCAACCGTGCGGTGTCCAGGGGCGTCTTGGGCGGCGGCCCGTGATGCCGGGGCCGGGAGCGACCCCGGCGCAGGGGACCGCGCGGCGGCCCGCATACTGGTCGCATGAAGCTCAGCCGCCCCGTGTCCTGGTTCCTGACCGCCTTCGGGGTGTGGAGCTGGATCGTATGGACGACGTTCGTCAAGAATCTGTGGAAGGACGCCGGCGGGCTCGCCTTCGAGGGCGGTGACCACGGCTCGCCCACCCCGTACTTCTGGGTGCACCTCACGCTGGCGGTCACCTCGCTCGTGCTCGGCACCGCGATCGGCGTCATCGGCGTGCGCGGCCTGAGAGCCTTGCGGGCGACCCGGTGATCCTCGTGGCGGTCGCCGTCGTCGCGGCCGTCCTGGCCCTCTTCGGCGGGGTGCACTACTACCTGTGGCGCCGGCTGGTCCGTGACGTGTCCGCGGCGGGCGGCTGGTGGCGCCGGACGGGGACGGTCCTGGCGGTCGTTCTGCCACTGCTGAGCGTGGGCGCCCTGGCGGGCGGGCGGGCGCTGCCGTCGGCGGCCGAGCGGTGGGTGGCCTGGCCGGGCTTCCTGTGGCTGGCGGCGCTGCTCTACCTCACGCTGGCGGTGCTGGCCGGCGAGGCCGTACGGCCGCTGCTGCGGGGCGCGCTGGAGCGCAGGGAGCGGTCCCGTGCTGCGCGGGCCGCCGAGCCGTCCAGGGCCTTCGAACCGTCCAGGGCCTTCGAGCCGGCCGGGGCCGCCGAGCCGGCCGGGGCCGCCGGGGAGACCGCGGAGCCCGTGACCTCGTCGGAGCCGCCGGCGGAGCCCGCGTCCGCCGAGCCGACGAGGCGGCTGTTCGTGGCCCGTACGGTCGGCGCCGCGGCGGCCGTCGCCGCGGGGGTGACGGTCGGCCAGGGCACGTACGGCGTGCTGCGAGGTCCGCGCCTGAAGTACGTCACCGTGCCGCTCGCCAAGCTCCCCGCGAGCGCGGACGGCTACCGGATCGCCGTGGTGAGCGACATCCACCTCGGCCCGATCCTCGGCAGGGCGCACACCCAGCGGATCGTGGACACGATCAACGGGGCCCGCCCTGACCTCGTGACCATCGTCGGCGACCTGGTCGACGGCTCGGTGCCGGATCTGGGCGCCGCGGCCGAGCCGCTGGCCCGGCTCCGGGCGCGGGACGGGAGCTATTTCGTCACCGGCAACCACGAGTACTTCTCCGGGGCCGCGCCCTGGATCGACTTCGTGCGCGACCTGGGCGTCCACCCGCTGGAGAACGCCCGCACCGAACTCGCCGGCTTCGACCTGGCCGGGGTCAACGACATCAGCGGCGCGGACCACGGCCACGCCCCCGACCACACCAAGGCGCTCGGCGGCCGCGACACCTCGCGAGCGGTCGTGCTCCTCGCCCACCAGCCGGTGACCATCCACGAGGCGGTCCGGCACCACGTCGACCTGCAGTTGTCCGGGCACACCCACGGCGGGCAGCTGTGGCCGGGCAACTACCTCGCGGAGCTGGCCAATCCGACGGTGGCCGGTCTGGAAGCGTACGGTGACACCCAGCTGTACGTGACCCGGGGCGCGGGGGCCTGGGGCCCGCCGGTCCGTGTGGGTGCGCCCTCGGACATCACGATCGTGACCCTCGCCTCACCGCGCGCCTGAATTTGGCCGGAAAGTTCTCACCGAGTGCGAACAATCTGACACGGAGCGCATTCCCCGCGTCGAAACTGGTAAGGGATGGCGCAACGGAAGGGGGGCGTTCGCTCATGGGGAGAGTGACCTGTTGAGGCGCAGTGCGTTCCGGCTGCCCCGGCACCCGACGTCCGTCGGGCTGGCCCGGCACCGGGTACGTGACCACCTCGAGGGCTGGGAGCAGGAGGGCGAGACCGTCGAGTCCGTCGTCCTGGTCGTGTCGGAGCTGGCGACCAACGCCGTACGGCACAGCCCGCTGCTGGAGCGGGAGTTCGAGGTGGCGGTGACCGTCCACTCCGACGGCTCGTGTGTCGTGGAGGTCTCCGACGGCGGGGCCCAGGCCCGTCCCGTGCCGCGCGACGCGGGGGACGGCGACGAGTCGGGGCGCGGGCTGCGGCTGGTGCAGGCGCTCTCGGACACCTGGGGCGTCCGGGAGCGCGGCCGGTACGGCAAGACGGTCTGGGCGGTGCTGGCCGAGCCCGCCGTGGGCTGACGGGGCGGGCCGCGCACGGCGGGGGCGGTGGGCCGGCTCAGCGCCGGAAGAGGAACTCCGAGAGCAGTTCGCGGATCTCCCGCACGATCGGCCGCAGCAGTCGGTAACGGGAGAGCCTGAGGATCCGCGCGCCCAGCGGCGCGGTGCGCGCGACCAGCCGGCGGGTGCGCTCGGTGTCGGGGGAGTGGTCGAAGACCCAGTAGACGACGATGCCCATCTGGTACATCCACATCAGTTCGGGCAGCACCTCGGCGAGTTCCGCGTCGACCTTGATGTCGGAGCCGGAGAGCACCTGTTCGTGGATGGAGATGGCGGCGTCGCGGGCCGGGTGCGACTCTGGGGAGAAGGGGCTGAGCGGGCTCGCCGGGTCGGCGGCGTTCTTGAAGAACTGCGCGGCGAACTGGTGGTAGGGACGGGCCACGTCGATCCAGGCGGTCATCACCGTGAGCAGCCGCGTCGCCAGGTCCCGGTCCCCGCCGCCGTCCAGGAGGCCCTTGACAGCGGCCGCGTGTTCGGCGGCGAGGCGGTCGTAGAAGCCCTGGACGAGGTGTTCCTTCCCCGCGAAGTAGTAGTAGGCGTTGCCGACCGAGACCCCGGCCTCCTTGGCGATGGCGCGCATCGTCGTCTTGTCGTAGCCCCGTTCCTCGAACAGCCGCATGGCCGTTTCGAGGATCAGGGCGCGCGTCTGCTCGCTCTTGGGGGGCCGGGGGGTGCCGGGGGTCGTGCCAGGGGGTGCTTCTTCCACGTCCGTGAGCCTAGCCGGGCGGGGCGCAGCCGTCCGCGCAGGCGTCCGGGGCGGTGTGCGGGGCGGTGCGCGGGGTGGTGTGCGTCCAGCCCTCCCTGGGGTCGTAGGACCAGCCCTCGGCGCCGTGGTACACCCGGCCGCCCCAGCCCGTCGCGGCGGCCCCGCGGCCCCACTGCGCCTCGCGGTATCGGGCGGCGGCGAGCACGGCTGCCCGGGCGACGGGCGCGCCGGCACGGGTGCTGAGGCGGTGCGCCATCGGCCGGTACTCGGCCAGGGCCCACAGGCAGACCAGCCAGGCGGCGTCGTCCCGGTAGACCTGACCCGAGTCCCCGACGACGGTGATCTCGCGCAGGGTCGAGGCGTGGTCCAGTTCCGGGAAGCGGCGCCGGGCCTCGTCGGAGCCGGCCGGGACGAGGTCCAGCCGCACCATCTGCCGCTGGCGTTCGAGCCAGCGGCGGACGAAGGAGCAGAGCGAGCAGTCCGGGTCGTACAGGACGGTCAGCTGGCGGACCGGCACCGGAGCCGCCGGAGCGGCCCCGGTCACTGGGGTGCGGTCCATCGCCGTCACGCTCCGGGCTGCGCGGGGGCGGTCCAGCCCTGCGGGCGGACGGGCGGGATCTGCTCGCGGTCCATGACGCCCCGGCGGCGGATCTTGTTGAGGACGTACACGTTGCCCAGGTGCAGCACCCCGAGGACGAGCAGGACGACACCGAGCTTGACCGACAGCGCCTCGAAGAGCTCGCGGGCGTCCCCGACCGGATCCGCGTTCTTCAGGTACAGCGCCACGAAGCCGAGGTTCACGAGGTAGAAGCCGACCACCAGGAGGTGGTTGACGGCTTCCGCCAGCTTCTCGTTGCCGTGGAGCACGTCTTCGAGGAAGACCTTGCCGGCCCGGCTGAGGGTCCGGGCCACCCACACCGTCAGCGCGACGCTGATGAGCAGGTAGATGACGTACGCGACGACCGTGAGGTCCATGGGTCCCACCCTTTTCGAACGTGTTCAAAACCCGTTGCCGATGACTGTAGACCTGTTTTTGAACATGTTCAAGCGAGAAGTTCCTTGACACACAAGGGCCGTGGGGCGGGTGCGCCACCGCCCCGGCCGTTCCCTCTGCGCCGCCCCCTCTGGGCCGTCAGCCCTTCGCCGTCCGGCCGGTGGCCGGGGCGGGCGCGGCCGGATCCGCGCGGGCCGTGCCGATCGTCCGCACCCCCGGCACCACCGCCGTCGCCAGGCAGGCGGCGGCCACCAGCGCCGCGGAAACCGCCAGCGGGACCGCCGGGCCCCACAGCCGCTCGGCGAGCGGGGCCAGCGCGTAGCCCGCCGGCATCGCGGCCAGCGACAGCAGCCAGTCGTACGACGTCACCCGGGCCAGCGCCCCCGGCGGCACCTGCTGCTGGACGACCGTCTCCCAGACCGGGTTGAGATAGCCGAGCGCGGTCAGCGCCAGCCCGTACGCCGCGATGAGCAGCGGGGCCGGGGCGGCGAGGGCCAGCAGGGCCAGCGGCAGCGCGTACGTCGCCAGGCCCAGGTTGGCGACGAGCACGGGGCGCCGGGGCCGCGCTCGCGCGGCCAGCAGGGAGCCGAGGACCAGGCCGATCGCCCCGGCCTCCAGCACCCAGAACCACACGCCCTCGCCGCCGAGCCGGTGGATCGCGACGGCCGGGCCGAGAGTGGTCAGGACCGCGGCGGAGCCGTTCCATGTGGCGTGCGCGACCAGGCTCGTCCAGTACCAGTCCCGGGAACGGACCTCGCTCCAGCCCTCTTTGAGGTCGGCGAGCATCGACGCGCGCGGCAGCGGCGTCCGCTCGACCCGCAGCGCTGCCAGGAGCGCGGCGCTCACCGCGAAGGAGGCCGCGTCCAGCACGAAGGCCGGCCCGGGGCCGGCGGCCCAGATCAGAGCCGCGGCGAGCGCGGGGCCGCACAGCCGGGTCGCGCTGTTCGCCACGCCCATCAGGGCGTTGGCCCGCTGTCGCGCCGCCCCTTCGGTCACCGTGCCGGCGACCAGCGGCGACTGGGCCGGCATCGCGAACGCCGAGGCGGTGCCCCCCACCGCCTCGGCCAGCGCGATCGGGGCCAGCGACGGGTCGCCGCCCAGCAGTTCGAGCCCGACGAAGAGCTGGGCGGCGCAGCGTACGAGGTCGGTGGCGAGCGCCACGCGACGGGCGTCGAAGCGGTCCGCCACCACCCCGCCGAACGGCAGGAGCAGCAGCCTCGGCACCATCGCGCAGCCCAGGACGAGGGCGAGGGCCGAGACGTCACCGGTCGCCCGGGTCACGGCGATGACCAGCGCGGCGGGTACGACCCCGTCGCCGAGCAGGGACAGCGTGCGTCCGGCGAACAGCAGCCGGAAGCCATGGAGCCGGAGGGGATGTGTGGGCGTCATGGCACCGCAATGTATTTCGGCACCGAATCATTCGCCACCGAAATATATCCCGCCGTAGGATTCGGCCATGGAAGCGGACGCCGATACCGACACCGACACGAACACCGAGGGCGTCACGGTGGAACGGGACTGGACCGACGGGCACGTGGAGCGCTGGCTGCCCGTTCTCCCGGACCTCGACCCCGACATCGAGGGCGCCGTCACCCGCATGAAGCTCGTCACCAGCCACCTGCGCAAGGTCCGCGAGCAGTCGCTGGTCGACTTCGGCCTGCAGCGGCACGAGTTCGACACCCTGCACGCCCTCGCCGGCCGCGGCGGCCGCGCCGCCCCGTCCGAACTCGCCGCGGACCTCGACCTGGCCCCCGCCTCGGTCACCGGACGCCTCGACACGCTGGAGGCGCGCGGCCACGTCCGGCGCACCCACTCCACCGCCGACCGCCGGCGCGTCGACGTCGAGCTCACCGACGACGGCCGCGCCATCTGGCTCGGCGCCATGGACGTCCTCGGCCACGAGGAGTACCGGCTGCTGGGCGCGCTCGACGCCGGCGAACGCCGGTACCTCTCCGACCTGCTACGACGCGTCATGATGAGGGCAGAGGGCGGCTGAACACAGGATCCCGGGAGGATCCGACATCCTGTGCGAAATTTGTGAGCGTTCCCCGCTGACAGGCCTCCGAACCGCCCAGTAGCTTTACCTTCTCTTCGGCACGCAACCGCTCCGTCCCTGCCGAAGGCCCGACCTGGGGGCAGCATGTTCAACGAGGACCGTTACCGGACCCTCCCCTACCCGCGGGGGCCCTTCCCGGGCTTCCCCGTCTCCGGGGGCGTGGGACTCGCCACGCCGTCCGGTGACATGCGCCGCCCCGGGACCGTCTGGCTGCTGGGGCCCCTCACCTTCGGCGTGTACTGGCTCGTCTGGTACTACCGGGCCAACAAGGAACTGCGCGACTTCGATCCCGGTATCAAGGTCCGCCCCGCCCTCGCGGTGGTCGCCGTGAGCCTCGGGGCGCTGCTGCTCGTGCCCGCCGTCGTCTCGCTCTACAACACCGGCTGCCGCATCGCCCGCGCCCAGCGCCGCGCGGGCCTCCACGACACGGTCTCCGGCCTCAAGGGTTTGCTGCTGGCGCCCGCCTTCGGGTTGACGTCCTTCTACTACCAGGAGCAGCTCAACCAGGTCTGGGTCGCCCGGAACTGACGCTCGGCCCGGCGCGCGGTCCCCCGCTCCCGGGTCCCCGGCGCGGTCGGGGCGCGTGAACTGCTCCGTCACCTGGATGAAGGACGGTGCGGCTCCGGCCCTCAGCGGGCGCGGCTCGAGCCGCGCCCGCGCCGCCGGGCGTCGTCCCGGGCGGCGGCCGCCCGCTGCGGCAGCGGGCGGCGCCTGATCGCCAGGACGAACGCCGCGACCGCCGCCACCAGGACGGTCTCCGCGGCCGGGCCGACCCACGAGGACCCCTTCGCTGCGTCCCTCGCCGCCGTGGGCCGCGGACCGTGGCTGTCGCCAAGCGGCCCCCCGGCCATCGCGCGCACCTGGCTCAGCGTCGGCACGAGTTCCCCGACCGGTTCCACGCGGCCCACCGCGTCGAAACCCCAGTCCAGCAGGTCGGCCGCCTCCCGGTACACCTCGTCGTACCCCGACTCGGGGTGCATCACGGTCACCAGCAGCGTCCGCCCGTCGCGCTCCGCCGCGCCGGTGAAGGTGTTTCCGGCGTTGGTGGTGTAGCCGTTCTTCACCCCGATCATGCCGTCGTAGTCGCCGAGCAGCCGGTTGGTGTTCTGGATCTCGAAGGTCGCGCCCTTCTCCCCGGGGAAGCGCGCGACCTGAGTGCGGCAGTAGTACCGGAAGTCCGGGTTCCGCAGCCCCGCCCGCGCGAAGAGCGTCAGGTCGTACGCCGACGACAACTGCCCCGGCGTGTCGTAGCCGTCCGGGCTCACCACGTACGTGTCGTTCGCCTGCAGCTCCCGGGCCCGCGCCCGCATCTCCCGGACGGTCTTCTCCACCCCGCCGTTCATCGAGCACAGCACGTGCACCGCGTCGTTCCCCGAGCGCAGGAACACCCCGAGCCACAGCTGCTCGACCGAGTAGGTGATCCCTGCCTCGATCCCGACCAGACTGCTCCCGGCTCCTATGTCCGCCAGGTCCGCGTGCGTCACCTTGTGCCGTGTTCGCCGGCCGAATCGGGGCAGCAGCGTGTCCGCGAACAGCATCTTCAGCGTGCTGGCCGGCGGCAGCCGCCGGTGCGCGTTGTACGACGCCAGCACGTCACCGGAGTCGGCGTCCGCCACGATCCACGACAGGGAGTTCGTCTCGGGCAGCTTCGGCGCCCCCGCCACCACCTGCACCCCGTGCCGCCCCAGCCGCTCGCCCCCGACCACGGTTCTGCCGGCCGCCACCGCCTTCCCGGCGGGGAGCAGGGCGGCGGCGACGCCGAGCCCGAGGACGGCACGTCGCGGCGGTGTGGGGGGTGTCGCAGCCATGGAGGGACGGTACAAGCCGCGACCCCCCGCAGCCGAACCGGGGGCACCGCTGTGGACACCGGCCGGCCCAGCGCATACTGGGTCCCTTGATGCGAATGGGGGAAGGGCGGGAACCCGTTGCGCCGGATGCTGGCCGTGCACTTCGCGCCGGGCGCCCTCTTCGTCACGTACGCCTGGACCCTCACCCGTGCGGGCGCGTTCTCCGGCCGCACCCGATGGCACGACGCCCTCCCCGCCACCCCCGCCACGGCCGCGGCCGCACTGCTCGCGATCTTCGCCTCCGCCGTACTGTTCGGCCTGCTGCTCCACCCCTTCCAGGTGCGCGCCGTCCGGGTGCTGGAGGGTTACTGGGAGCGGTGGGCGCCGACGTCGCGGCTGGCGGGGGTGCTGGTGGAGTACCAGCGGCGCAGGTGGCTTGTTCTGTTCGACGCCACCAGGCGCGAGACCCCGGCCACGGAGGGCTCCGCCGGCAAGAGCCTCGGCGAGCAGATACGCGAGCGGGACGCACACTCCCGCCTCGAACGCGACCGCCATCAGGCGGTCCGGCGACTGGCGGCGCTTCCCCCGGGCAACGTGCTGCTGCCCACAGCCCTTGGAAACGCCCTGCGGGCCGGCGAACTGAGAGCCGGTGAGCGCTACGGCCTGGCGACGCTGCCCTCCTGGCCGCGGATCCTCCCGCAGGTGTCCGACCGCCTTGCCGCCGCGCTGAGCTCCGCCCGCGACTCCCTCGACACCGCGGTGAACCTCTGCCACTGCCTTCTCGCCTGCACCCTGCTGGGGGCGGTGGCCCTCCACGACGAACCGCGCCAGTGGTGGCTCCTCGCCGCGTCCCTGGTGGGCGCCGCCCTCGCGTACAAGGGGGCGGTGACGGCGGCACAGGCCTACGCGGGGCTGATGTACGTCGTCTACGACCTGCACCGGCTCGATCTGGCAAAGGCGCTGGGCCACGAACTCCCCGACCACGACGGTGAGTGGGACCTGTTCCGGCTGATATCCGACCGGCTGCGGTGACCGCCGGCTATGCCCGTACGAGGCTGACCGCGCCGCCCAGCCCCAGCAGGTGCAGGCCAACGCCGCCGGAGTCCGCGTCGACGGCGTCCCTCGGCCCCGAGTCGGTGACCCGCGTGAGGACCATGCCGGTCGTGCGGACCGTCACCGGCCAGCTCCGGGGAACGGTCAGATGCACGTGTCCCGCGACCGCAGTGATGTGGACGGTCACGTCGCCGTCGAGTGCCGAACCGGTGAGGTCCGCCCGTATCTCACCGGCGACGGCCCGCAGTTCCAGCCGCGGGTGCCGGGTGCGTTCGCCGATCGCCCCGGGACCGTGGATGCGGCCCGTGGCCAGGAACCGCGTCCACCGTCCTTGCTCCGGTCCGCCGAAGGGGAGCAGCATCGCGACGCCCACCAGCGCGACGGAGGCCGGCAGTACGACGTTCACCAGGACGCGGCCGCTGACGGCGTGACCGTGGGCCAGCCCCACGAGGGCGATCCCGGCCAGGACGCCGGGGGCTATGAGGGAGCTGACGGCGACGAAGGACCGCACGAGGTTGAGCACCGCCAGCACCAGCAGCAGCCACGGCCACCACACGTGGGCCCACTCCACCGCGGCGCGCACCCGGTGCAGGGTGTCCCCGGCGGCGAAGCTCCCGAGCGCCAGCGCGCACAGACCCAGCCACGGGGAGGCACGACGCCCCCGTTCCCTGTCCGTCCGAGCCACGCGCGTCATCGTAGTGGCGGGCGTGGCTCAGGCTGCCGGACGGGTGGCTAGCCCTCGCGGTTGCGGGCCTCCTTGAGTGCGGCGAGGGCCTTCTCGAGGTGGGGATCCGGCCTTCGGCCTCCGGCGGCGGCCGCGATATGGATCGAGGGCGGAAGCTCTCGGTATCGGCAGCCCTGTGCGTGGTCGGCCTTGTATGTTTCGAGGTACGCCGAGATCGCACCTTTCCCCTGACGCAGTGCATCGGCCCACGCCGCTTCGGTGTCCCCGGCCTCCGCGCGGGTGGGAATCTGCCCGAAGCATTCTTGGCCGGAACATTCCATGGTCCCGCGTCGGCGACGGGGGCCGGCGAACCCTGGAAGTGTCATGGCGTGCATGTCCATTGTTTTATTCCTCGCTGGGTTCGTCGGGAACTGCATTGAGTTCATTCAAGGCGGCATCGCGATCGGCGTACTGAGCCCTCTTGCCATAGAGGTGGGCAATCCATGCCATGTCCGCCACAGTGCCTACGAGCACCATGGAGAGAGCGATCCAGCGCCAGCTTTCCTGCTTGTCTCCCGATGTCGGGACAAGTGCGAGGGATACGCCGAATCCCAGTAGCAGGGCGCCCGTATTGAAGCATGTCGCGGCTCGCCGTATGTATCGTTCCCAGATTTCGAAGTCTCGTTGCTGGCGGTGGCACAGTTCTTTGAAGACTTCGGATCCGCGACGGACGTCGAGCCCGTACCAGAAGTCGATGTCCTGTACGGAGTAGTAGAAATGGCGTGCGTGATAATGCAGTTGAATGCTGGCCACCAAGAACAGCGACGCCGCCACCAGGACGAGCAGGGTCGGCCCGGACCAGACAAAGGTGTTCGGGTTCGCGCCCGCCACCACGCCGGCCAGGGCCAGTGCGGCGGCCGCCAGCATCGGGGCGGCGATGGAATGGACTTCCTGGGCCGCGTGTCCGAGTCCGAGCGGTTGCGGCCGCCCCAGCTTTGCCATGCCCACCCCCGGAGCTCCCCGCATCCTGCTCGGAGCATGACAGATCATCAATAAGTGCACCATAGGGCGAATCAAGCCACGCACAGGAGCAGATGGGGTGTTGTCAGAGGCCGGTCCTACGCTCGGCGGGGATGGCGACGGCGGGGGCCGCCGCACAGGGGGTGGACGGTGAGCGTGATCGCGTGGGGGGACGTCGAGGAGCCGGTCGTGCCCGGGTACGGGCTCGGGGTGGCGCAGCCGGTGGGTGGGGTCACCGCGGAGCTGGGGATCCGGGACGGGCGGGCCGTACTGGGGTGGCGTAATGCGGCGGGCAAGGCGCTGAAGGTCGCCCCGGCCGCCGTTCGGCGGGAGCACGCGGGGGAGTTGACGCGGCTCAGGATGACCGTCAGGGACATCGACCGGACGCTGGCGGCGCAGGCCGGGTGGCTGGAGCGGCAGTTCCTGGAGCGGCGCAGCTGGGCGTACGCCGTGTGGCGGGAGCGGCTTGCGGGCCACCCGCTGCTCGGCACCCTCGTCCGGCGGCTGCTGTGGACGGTCGACGGGGTGGCCTGCGGCTGGGCCGAGGGCGGCCTGCGCGCCCTCGACGGCGAGCCGGTCCAGCACATGGGGGAAGGCGCCGTCGAACTGTGGCACCCCATGGGGCGCGACCGCGCGCAGATCACGGCCTGGCGGGAGTGGCTGGAGCGGTACGGCGTCACGCAGCCCTTCGCGCAGGCCCACCGCGAGGTGTACGGCCCCGCCGATGCCGCCCGCCTCTTCGCCACCCCGCACGTTCTGAGGCAGCACCAGTTCGCCGCGCTGGCCGCCACCCGCGGCTGGCGGTACCGCGTGCGCCTGCCGGCCGCCGACGACACCTTCCCGCCCGCCACGCGCGAGCTCCCGGCGTGGGGGCTGCGGGCGGAGCTCCGGGTCGAAGGCGTGGACGGCGACGACCTCAGCCACTGCGGCAGCTTTCTGCACGTCGGCACGGACCGGGTGCGCTTCCATCCGCTGGACGCCCCCGGGAACCGGGCCGACCCGCTCCCGCTCGCCGACGTGCCGCCGCTCGTCCTCAGCGAGGTCCTGCGCGACGTGGACCTCTTCGTGGGCGCCGCCGGCATCGGCAACGACCCCACCTGGCAGGACGGCGGGCCCGACGGCCGCTTCCGCGCGTACTGGGCGTCCTACGGCTTCGGCGAGCTGACCCCCCGCGCGCGGACCCGCCGCGAGGTGCTGTCCCGCCTCACGCCGCGCCTGGCCGTCGCCGGTCGCTGCGCCGTCGAGGACCGCTTCCTGCACGTCCGCGGCGACCGGCACACGTACCGGATCCACATAGGTTCCGGCAACGTCCTGATGTCCCCGGACGACCGCCACCTGTGCGTCGTCCCGCCCGCGCGCCCCGGCGCGGTCCCGGGCCCCCTGCCCTTCGAGGGCGACCCCCTGCTGCCGGTGATCCTCGCCAAGGCGCTGCTCCTCGCCCGCGACACGGAGATCACCGACCCGACGATCGTGAGGCGACTGTGAAACATGTCCGGATCCCCGAATGTTCGCCGTGGGAGGACACGGGCCGGATCGACCACATCGCCCGGCTCGCAGCCGAGGGGGATCTCACCGAACTGGCGGAGGCGCTCCTGCAGCCGGCCGAAGGGTGGGACGAGGGTTACGGCGCCGTGTCCCGGCTGCGGGCGATGCCCCAGGAACGGCGCATGGCCCTGGCCGCCCTCCTCGTCGAGCAGCGCAAGGCCTCGCACCAGGTGCCGGACAAGACCGTGAGGGTCTGGCTCGTGCTCGCGGCGGTGTCCCCTGGCTTCGCCGAGGACTCCTGGTGCGCGCAGTGGAACGGCATGCTGGAACGCCACGCAGCGGACTTCTGGTGGTCGCAGACCAGTGACGACATGCCCACCCTCGCCGAGGCACTGCTGGACGCCGGACGGCCGCTGTCCGGCGAGGTGGTCGGCCTGCTCCGCAGATCCGCGCTCATGGGCCTCGGCTGGGCGCAACTCCTCCTGGACCGCATCCCCGAGCCGCCTCTCAACCCCGGTGAGCTCTGGACCGACCGCGTCCTGGCCGAGCTGCCGGAACTCGGCGACCCCTGGCGGCGGCTGATCCCGCATCTGCGTGCCGCGGGGCCGAACCCGAGCGCGCGCTGGGACCGGGCGGCCGCCGCGGTCCTCGACGGAATCGACCCCGAGGCGGTACGCCGCACCGCCACCCCCTGGCTGGCGCTCGCCACCCACGGCAGCCGCGACCCCTGGAACGTCACCGCCGTCCGGGGCCTGGCCTGGCTGCTGTCGTCCCCGTCCGTGCCGCCCCACCTGGAGACCATCCGCGTCCTGGGCGCCCTCGTCGAACGGCCCCCGGTCAAGACCGTCGTAGCCGCTGCCGGCATACGCGCCCTGGCCCGGCTGGACGGCGGCGCCGCCCGGGACGAGCTGCGCAGGCTCGCGGGGTGCGTCGACCACACGGTCACCCGCAAGCAGATCCACCGGGTGCTGACCCCGTGAACGCCCGAGGCCCCGCGCCCGGTGGGAACCGGGTGCGGGGCCTCGGGGGAGCCTCGGCGGAGGGGATCAGAAGCGACGCGTGATGAGCGCGCGCTTCACCTCCTGGATGGCCTTGGTGACCTCGATGCCACGCGGGCAGGCGTCGGTGCAGTTGAACGTGGTGCGGCAGCGCCACACGCCGTCCTTGTCGTTCAGCACCTCGAGCCGCTGCTCGCCCGCCTCGTCACGCGAGTCGAAGATGAAGCGGTGGGCGTTGACGATGGCCGCCGGGCCGAAGTACTGCCCGTCGTTCCAGAAGACCGGGCAGGACGACGTGCACGCGGCGCACAGGATGCACTTGGTGGTGTCGTCGAAGCGCGCGCGGTCCTCGGGGGACTGCAGGCGCTCGCGGGTCGGCTCGTTGCCCTTGGTGATGAGGAAGGGCATCACGTCCCGGTAGGCCTGGAAGAACGGGTCCATGTCGACGACCAGGTCCTTCAGCACCGTCAGGCCCTTGATGGGCTCGACGGTGATGGGCTTGTCCGGGTTGATGTCCTTGATCAGGGTCTTGCAGGCCAGCCGGTTGCGCCCGTTGATGCGCATGGCGTCGGAGCCGCAGATGCCGTGGGCGCAGGAGCGACGGAACGTCAGCGTTCCGTCCATGTCCCACTTGATCTTGTGGAGACCGTCGAGGACCCGCTCCTTGGGGTCGATCTCCAGCTGGAAGTCCTGCCAGGTGGCCTCGTCCGAGATCTCCGGGTTGAACCGGCGGATCCGGAAGGTGACCGTGATGTAGGGCGAGGCCTCGGCCTCGACCTTGTCCAGGGTCGCGGTGCTCATCAGTACTTACGCTCCATCGGCTGGTAGCGGGTCTGCACGACCGGCTTGTAGTCGAGCCGGATCGACTCGGTGCCGTCGGCACCCACTTCGCGGTACGCCATCGTGTGCCGCATGAAGTTGACGTCGTCGCGGTTCGGGTAGTCCTCGCGGTAGTGGCCGCCGCGGGACTCCTTGCGGGCCAGCGCCGAGACCGCCATGACCTCGGCGAGGTCGAGCAGGTTGCCGAGCTCGATGGCCTCGAGCAGGTCGGTGTTGAACCGCTTGCCCTTGTCCTGGATCGACACGTTCTTGTACCGCGCGCGCAGCTCGCCGATCTTCTCGACGGCCGTCTTGATGGTCTGCTCGGTGCGGAACACCATCACGTTGGCGTCCATGGTCTCCTGCAGCTCCTTGCGCAGCTGCGCGACCCGCTCGTTGCCGGTGGAGGCGCGAAGCCGCTCGACCTGGTCGACCACGAGCTGGGCCGGGGCCTCGGGCAGCTCGACGTAGCCGTGCTCCGCGGAGTACTCGGCGGCGGCGATACCGGCCCGGCGGCCGAAGACGTTGATGTCCAGCAGCGAGTTGGTGCCGAGGCGGTTGGCGCCGTGCACGGAGACGCAGGCGACCTCGCCGGCGGCGTACAGGCCCGGGACGACGGTGGTGTTGTCCGACAGGACCTCACCCTCGACGTTGGTGGGGATGCCGCCCATGGCGTAGTGCGCGGTCGGCTGGATCGGGATCGGGTCCGTGTAGGGCTCGATGCCGAGGTAGGTCCGCGCGAACTCGGTGATGTCCGGGAGCTTGGCGTCCAGCTGCTCCGGCGGCAGGTGGGTCAGGTCGAGGTAGACGTGGTCGCCCTCGGGACCGCAGCCGCGGCCCTCACGGATCTCGGTGTAGATCGCGCGGGAGACGACGTCACGCGAGGCGAGGTCCTTCATGACCGGCGCGTACTTCTCCATGAAGCGCTCGCCGTCCTTGTTGCGGAGGATGCCGCCCTCACCGCGGGCGCCCTCCGTCAGCAGGATGCCCATGCGCCAGATGCCGGTCGGGTGGAACTGGAAGAACTCCATGTCCTCCAGCGGCAGACCGCGGCGGTAGACGGCGGCCTGGCCGTCACCGGTGAGGGTGTGCGCGTTGGAGGTGACCTTGAAGAACTTGCCGGTGCCGCCGGAGGCGTACACGACGGCCTTCGCCTGGAAGACGTGGATCTCGCCGGTGGCCAGCTCGTACGCGACGACGCCGGCGGACTTCTTGACGCCGTCCTCCTCGACGATGATCTGGTCGAGGACGTAGAACTCGTTGAAGAACTCCACGCCCTCCTTGACGCAGTTCTGGTACAGCGTCTGGAGGATCATGTGACCGGTGCGGTCGGCGGCGTAGCAGGCGCGGCGGACCGGGGCCTCGCCGTGGTTGCGGGAGTGACCGCCGAAGCGGCGCTGGTCGATCCGGCCCTCGGGGGTGCGGTTGAAGGGCAGGCCCATCTTCTCGAGGTCGAGGACCGCGTCGATGGCCTCCTTCGCCAGGATCTCGGCGGCGTCCTGATCGACCAGGTAGTCACCGCCCTTGATCGTGTCGAAGGTGTGCCACTCCCAGTTGTCCTCCTCGACGTTCGCGAGGGCCGCGGCCATGCCGCCCTGGGCGGCGCCGGTGTGGGAGCGGGTGGGGTAGAGCTTCGTCAGCACGGCGGTGCGGCTGCGCTTCGTCGCCTCGATGGCGGCGCGCATGCCGGCACCGCCGGCGCCGACGATGACGGTGTCGTACTTGTGGATCTGCATGAGGGGTCGCTTCCCTGTCCAGCCCTGGCTAGCGGATGTTCGGGTCGAAGGTGAAGATCACCAGCGTGCCGAGGATGACGGTGAACGCGGTCGCGGTGTAGACCAGCATCTTCAGCCAGAACCGGGTGTTGTCCCGCTCCGCGTAGTCGTTGATCACGGTGCGCAGGCCGTTGCCGCCGTGCAGCATCGCCAGCCACAGCATGATCAGGTCCCAGGTCTGCCAGAACGGCGAGGCCCAGCGGCCGGCGACGAAGGCGAAGCCGACCTTGGTCACGCCGCCGTCGAGGACGAGCTGGATCAGCAGGTGACCGACGACCAGGACGACCAGGACGATGCCGGACAGGCGCATGAAGAGCCAGCCGTACATCTCGAAGTTGGTCCGGGTGCTGCGCGGGGTGCGCTTGGTCCGGGCCCGCGGCGGCTCGATGACCGGGGCCGGGTTGTCGGGGCCGTAGGCGGCGCTGGAGGAGCTGAGCTCCACGTGGTCGGTTGCGGACATGACTTCGCTCAGCTCCCGAACAGCACTCGTGCGGCGTGGCCGAGGACGGGGTAGATGGCCCCGATCATCAGCACGACCCAGATTCCGACGACCGTCCACAGCATCTGCTTCTGGTACTTCGGACCCTTGGACCAGAAGTCGACGGCGATGACGCGCAGGCCGTTCAGAGCGTGGAAGAGGACAGCCGCGACCAGCCCGTACTCGAGCAGGCTGACGATGGGCTGCTTGTAGGTGTTGACGACCTTGTCGTAGTCCTCGGGGGAGACACGCACCAGTGCGGTGTCGAGGACGTGGACGAACAGGAAGAAGAAGATGAGGACACCGGTGACTCGGTGAGCCACCCATGACCACATGCCTTCCCGGCCGCGGTACAACGTTCCAGCCGGCACGGAAAAACCCTCCGGGAGCGGATGTGGGGCCTGCCGGCTTCGTTGGTCGGTCGGCCCGGCCGGGTACGGTCCACCGGCCCTGGCCATCGTAGCGACGGCTTGTCGGCTACGTCCTGCCGGGTCCTTCAGGTGTGATCGATCCCGCACGTGTGGGTGTACGGGCCGGGAACCCCCGGCCCGCCCGGCGCGTCCCCGAGGGCCAGTCGCGCCAGGCGGGAGCGGGTGACGCGGCGCAGTTCCTCGGCGGCCGTGACCCGCTCCTCGTCCGGGTCGTTGCAAAGACGCTGACGGAGTGACGCCAGCATCCGGTCGAGGGACTCGCCGGGGTGCACGCCGTCGAGGGACAGCACGAAGACATGGCCGAAGCGCGCCTCGTACGCGGCCTGCGCGGCCCGCAGCGCGGTGTGCGCGGCGAGGCTGCCGCGGGTGGGGGCGGCGTCCGGTGGGGCGCCGGCCGCCTCGGCGGCGAGCGCCTCGGCGAGGTCGGCGGGCGTGAGGTCGTAGGCGGCCTCGTCGGCGGCGGCGAGCAGGGCGGCCGGGTCGGGGTAGGGGCGGTGCGCGGCGACCCTGCGGGCCCAGCGCAGGCTGCCGCAGCAGGTCAGCAGGACGGCCTCGGCCGCCCCGGGCAAGGCCTCGTTGAGCCGCCGCAGGCCGTGGGGGAGGTCGGGGCGGGGCGTCGGGGCAGGCCGAGGGGCCCGGCCGCGTGACTGCGCCGGGAGGTGCGCCGGGGCCCGCGGCGGGACGGCGGGAGTGTCGCTGGACAGCGGTGGGCTCCTGGAGGAAACGGTGACGGCGGTGGGGGGAACCGCGAGGCGGCAGCGCGGCGTGAACCACGGTGGGACGAGGAGTGACGACCACCGTATCGGCCTATGTTCGGCCCTGTACGACGGATGCGCGAATTTCACTCGTACGAGAACGAAAGTGCACGTCTTCCCCTGGTCCGCACGGCGGGATCCCTACAACGGGCATAAATTCGGATCATGTGGCAGCTGCGGGCGAAACGTGCGTCGACGTACGCGGCGACGGCCGTACTGACCGCTGTGCTCGGGGCCGGTCCGGCGCTCGCCGCACCCACGGGGACCGCCGCTCCCGGTGCCCCGCCGGCGGGGGAGTCGGGGGCGTCCGCCGGGTTCCCGTCGATCCCCGCCGTCCGTTCGTTCACCCCTGCCGCCGGAAGCGCCGCCTTCGTGCCGGGTCCGGGCTCGCGGGTGGTGGCGCCGTCCGGGAGCGCCGTGGAGGACGAGGCGCGGCTGCTCGCGGGGGAGCTCCGCCGGCCGTACGCAAGTGGGCCCGCCAGGCCGGGGGACATCGCGCTTTCACTCGAACGGAGTAATTCGGGCCCGGAGTCGTACAAGATGACAAGTTCGGCCGACGGGGTGACAGTACGCGCCGACACCGACGCCGGGGTCTTCTACGGCACCCGCACCCTCCTGCAGGCGCTCCGCTCCACCGGACGGGTGCCGGCCGGCACCGTGGAGGACCGCCCGGACCGCCCGGAGCGCGGGCTGATGATCGACATCGGGCGCAAGTACTTCAGCCGGGAATGGCTGGAGGCCAGGGTCCGCGAGCTCGGCGACCTGAAGTACAACCAGCTCCACCTCCACCTCAGCGACGACCAGGGCTTCCGCGTCCAGAGCGACAGCCACCCCGAGATCGTCTCGGCCCGGCACCTGTCCAAGGAGGACATCCGCGCCGTCGTCGACCTCGCCGCGCAGCGGCACATCACCGTCGTCCCCGAGATCGACAGCCCCGGCCACATGGGCGCCGTGCTCGACGCCCACCCCGACCTGCGACTGCGCTCCGCGGACGGCACCCCCGTGCGCGGGGCGCTCGACATCTCCCGGCCCGGCGCGGCGGTCGTCGTCGACGACCTGCTCAGGGAGTACGCACCGCTCTTCCCCGGCACGTACTGGCACGTCGGCGGCGACGAGTACGGAGCGCTCGTGGCGGACGACCCGCAGACTTCCTTCCCGCGGCTCGCCGCCTACGCACGCGAGCGCTACGGACCGGACGCGGGGGTGGCCGACGCGGCGGCCGGCTGGCTCAACGACCGTGCCGCCACCCTGCGATCGCTCGGCAAGCGGGTGGAGGCCTGGAACGACGGCTTCGCCGACGGCGCCCGCGTGGGTGCGGACCCGGACCGGGTGGTCGTCTACTGGTCCAGCAACAAACTGCGCGGACGGCTGCCCGAGGACTTCCTGCGCGAGGGCCGGCAGCTGCTCAACCTCAACTCCTGGTACCTCTACTACGTCCTCGGCGCGCCGAAGAAGTTCCCGTACCCCAGTGGCCGGCGCATCTACGAGGAGTGGACCCCGGCCGTCGTCTACCGGGACGACGCCGTGCCCGCGGCGCTCGCGGGGCCGGACCGCATCCTCGGCGCGCGGCTGGCCGTCTGGTGCGACCGGGCGGACGCACAGACCGAGGACGAGGTCGCTGCCGGCATCCGGATGCCGCTGCGCGCGCTCACCCAGAAGCTCTGGGACCCCGGCCCGCCCGTCCTGACCTGGCAGGACTTCACCGCCCTCGCCGAGAGGGCCGGCTGAGGCGCCGTATCCGGCGGTCTCGATGGTGAAGCGGCCGAAGTCCGCCTCCCCCCACAGGAGCGTCTTCGGCCGCTTCTGATTGTTAAAGCGTCTGCGGGGCCGAAAGTGTCACACCCATCGCCAGGCGGCCCGACAGGTGTGACGATTCAGTGCGAATCCACGCTGTACAGGATGTCGGCGAATCGAGAGGACAGTGTGGCCAGCAACGGGGGGCGCCACGACCCGCGGACCGACCGCGACATGGAGCTCGGGGCCGCGGTCGGGCGTGCCCAGGGCGGGGACGAGCACGCCTTCGCGGTCGTCTACCGGCTCGTCCAGCCCCTGCTGCTCGGCTACGTGCGCGGCCTCGTGGGCGACGAGGCGGAGGACGTCACCTCCGAGGCCTGGCTCGAAATCGCCCGCGACCTCGGCCGGTTCCGCGGGGACGGGGCGGGCTTCCGGGGGTGGACGGCGACCATAGCCCGGCATCGGGCCCTGGACCACCTGCGGCGCCAGGACAGCAGGCCCCGCGCCCGTCTTCTCGACGCCGAACTGCTGGACCACCCCGCGGCCGAGGACACCGCCGACCGCGCGCTGGAGGCGCTCGGCACCGAACGCGCGCTCTCCCTGATCGCCTCGCTCCCGCCCGACCAGGCGGAGGCGGTGCTGCTGCGGGTCGTCGTCGGACTCGACGGAGGGTCCGCGGCCCGGGTGCTGGGCAAGCGCGCGGGAGCGGTCCGCACGGCGGCGCACCGCGGTCTGAAGCGGCTCGCCCGGCTGCTGTCCTGACCCCTGGTGACCGGCGGGTAGCCGCCCCCGGAGGCCCTGCGGGCGCCCGCCATGGGGCAGTATGGTGCGCGATTGCGAGGGGGAGGCCCGAACGTGGATTTGGCGACCGCGGTACGCGCGGCGCAAGAAGGGGACGAGGACGGCTTCCGGTTCGTGTACCGAGCGGTGCAGCCGAAACTGCTGCAGTACGTACGCTCGCTGGTCGGTGCGGGGGACGCCGAGGACGTCGCGTCGGAGGCGTGGCTGCAGATAGCGCGTGACCTGCCGGGCTTCCACGGCGACGGGGACGCGGTGCGCGGCTGGGCGGCCCGGGTCGCCCGCAACCGGGCGATGGACCACCTGCGAGCGGTGGGCCGCCGGCCGCTGGCCGCCGCCGGGGTGGAGGAACTGCTCGACCGGCCCGCCGTCTCGGACACCGCCGAGGAGGCGGTCGCCGCGGTGGGCACCGGTGCCGCGCTGGCGGCCATCGCCGCCCTTCCCCAGGACCAGGCCGAGGCCGTGCTGCTGCGCGTGGTCATGGGCCTGGACTCCCGGTCGGCGGCCGAGGTCGTCGGCAAGAGGCCCGGCGCGATACGCATGGCCACCAGTCGCGGTCTGCGCCGTCTCGCTGAGCTGCTGGATTTCGACGGCGGGTCGTCAAGTGTGACGTTTTCGGCGTCTCGAACGCTTGAGGACATGAGATGAGCGACAACCGAGGACACGACTGGCTGGACGACGCCACCGCCGAGCGGTTGCTGCCGGGTGCCCACGGTGACGACCCCGCGGAGCGGACCTGGCGCGACGAGCGCGCCGCCGCCCTGGCCGGGCTGCTGGCCGCCGCCGCCGCTCCCGGCCCCCTCGACCCGGAACGTGAGGAGGCGGCCGTCGCCGCGTTCCGCGCCGCGCGCGCCGAGGCCGCGCTCACCGAAGGCTCCGCGGGCGTCCGCCTCGGCACGGCCGACGACTGGTCGCCCGGCGCGGGCACGGACGCGGGGTCCCGGAGCGGGCGCAACCGTGCGGCCCGTCACTCCAGATCGCTGACGGGGACGTTGATCGCGACGGCGGCCGCGGCGGTGGCGGGGGTGAGCGTGGCGGCCGCCGCCGGCGCGCTGCCGGCACTGCTCGGGCACGCCGTTCCCGCCCCCGCCCCGGTCCACACCCAGAGCGCGGCGACGGCCGCCCCGGACAGCGCCCCGCCGGCCCCCTCCCGTCCCGGCCACGGCAGCGACCGCCCGTCGGGTGGCGCCGGCGCCACCCACGGCACCGCCGTCCCCGGCCGGACCGCCGGGACGACGTCCGCCCCGCCGGTCCTGGACCACGAGGCACTGTGCCGGGCCTACGCCGCGGCCGGATGGCACCGCAAGGGCGTGGACGAGCAGGCCTACAAACAGCTGCGGAAGGCGGCGGGCGGCGGCGGGCAGCAGGTCCGCCGCTACTGCGCCGGGCTGCTCGGCTGGGAGCCCGGGAGCTCCGGGAACGCGAACTCCGGGAACGGGAGCTCCGGGAACGCGAACTCCGGGAACGCGAACTCCGGGAACGGGAACTCGATGAACGGGAACGGCGGCAAGGCCGGGAAGGGGGACGAGTCGGGCGACGCCCCGCGCGTCACCTCACAGCCCGCCCTGGCCGCCCCCGCCTCCCCGGCCGCCCCGGCCGACGGGCGGCCGGGACCGCATCCCGGCCGCGGCGGTGAGTGACACTTTCCGGCCGCCGTGCGCCCCTATGGACGGGCCGACTGGTCATCGGCCCCGCGGATCCGGGCGCTCCCCGTGCCCACGGGTCCGCACCCGAGCGCGGCCGGGCAGGTCCCCTCTCCCGGCCGCGCTCCCGGGCGCCGCGGGTCGGGGTGTGACACTTTCGGCCTCCCGGGCGCTTTACCCAGTAGACCGACTGGTCATCGGTCGAGGGGTCGCCCGGTCCCCCCGTATCGGGCCCCCAACGAGGGACGCGGGCGGAGCGCTTTCCCCCCGCTTCGCCCGCGTCCTCACACAGCGCCGCAGAGGCGGCGGCGTAGGGTCGATGACGTGATCTTCCGGATCGAGCGGCACTGCCCGCTCCCCGCCGCCGAGGCATGGCGCCGGGTCACCGACTGGGAACGCCACGCGGAGCTGGTGCCGTTCACCACCGCCGTCGTCACCGGAGAGCGGTCGTTCACGGCGCGCACCGGCCTCGGACGGGCGGCCGTCGACGACCCCATGGAGATCGTGCGCTGGGAACCGCCGGACGCGGGCCGCCCCGGGCGGTGCCGGCTGGAGAAGCGCGGCCGGATCGTGCTCGGCTGGGCCGAGATCGAGGTGTGGCCGCGGGAAGAGGGGGGCTCACGCGTGATGTGGCGCGAGGACCTGCGGGTGCGCCCGCTGCCGAGGGCGTTCGACCGGCCCACGGCGTGGGCCGGTCGGCTCCTGTTCGGGCGGGCGCTGGACGGGCTCCTGGCCCGGGCTCACCAGTAGACGACGACCTTGTCGCCGATCCGTACCTGGTCGAAGAGCGCCGAGATCTTGCCGAGGTCGCGCACGTTGACGCAGCCGTGCGAGGCCCCCGCGTAGCCGCGGGCCGCGAAGTCGGCGGAGTAGTGCACCGCCTGGCCGCCGCTGAAGAACATCGCGTACGGCATGGGCGTGTGGTAGATCGTCGACACGTGGTTCCGGCTCTTGGCGAAGACGCTGAAGGTGCCCTCGCGGGTGGGCGTGTACTGGGAGCCGAAGCGGACGTCCATCGCCGACACGACCCTGCCGTTCACGACCCAGGCCAGGGTGCGGCTGGTCTTGCTGACGCACAGCACGCGGCCGGTCATGCAGCGCGGGTCGAGCTTGGCCACCGGGTTGCTGGTGGGCGGGTACATGGCGGCACGCGTGGGCTGTCGGGTCACCGAGCGCAGCTTCGCCCAGGTGACGTCGGTGACCGTGCCCGAGGCGGGCAGCTTGTGGCGGGACTGGAAGGCGCGCACCGCGGCGGCGGTGACCTCGCCGTAGTAGCCGGTGGGGTTGCGGCCGAAGAGGCCGAGTTGCTTCAGCCGGGCCTGGAGGTCGCGCACCCGGGCGCTGCTGCTGCCTCGCGCGATGACGACGACCGGCCGGGGGGTGCGGTCGGCCTTCGGCTCCTTCGTGGCGGACGGCGAGGCCGTCGGCGAGGGGGAGCCGGTGCTCGGCGCCGCGCTCGGGCTCGCCGAGGGGCTTGCCGCGGGTGCCGGGGTGTCCTGTGCCGCGGAGGCCCTGGCGGTGGGCTCGCTCGCCTGGGCCGTACAGCCGGCGAGCAGGGCCCCGGTGAGCAGCGCGGCGGCCGCGGCCGCCGCGCGAGATCTTGTGACGGATATGAGTGCCACTTCGTCCCCCTGGAGATGAGTCGGTACACCCTTTGACTGATTTCCCCGGCATGTAGTTGCACCGGCCAGGTCACGGTTCGCCGCACACTGAGCAAAGGGGGACCGAGTCGCTGGAGGCATGACGCATGGCACGCGAGTCCGAATCCGGTCTGCCGATCGAGCCCGTCTACGGCCCTGCCGCCCTCGACGGCTGGGACCCGGGCGAACGGCTCGGCGCGCCGGGCGGCTACCCCTACACCCGCGGCGTCCACCCGACGATGTACACCACCAGGCCCTGGACGATGCGCCAGTACGCGGGCTTCGGCACCGCCACCGAGTCCAACGCGCGCTACCGGCAGCTGATCGCCCACGGCACCACGGGCCTGTCCGTCGCCTTCGACCTGCCGACCCAGATGGGCCACGACAGCGACGCCCCCCTCGCCCACGGCGAGGTCGGCAAGGTCGGTGTGGCCGTCGACTCGGTCGAGGACATGCGCGTGCTGTTCGACGGCATCCCACTGGACCGGGTCTCCACCTCGATGACGATCAACGCCCCCGCCGCCCTGCTGCTCCTGATGTACCAGCTGGTCGGCGAGGAGCAGGGGGTGCCCGCGGACCGGCTCACCGGCACGATCCAGAACGACGTGCTCAAGGAGTACATCGCCCGCGGCACCTACATCTTCCCGCCCAAGCCCTCGCTGCGACTGGTCGCGGACCTCTTCCGCTACTGCCGCGCCGAGATCCCGCGCTGGAACACCATCTCCATCTCCGGCTACCACATGGCCGAGGCCGGTGCCTCGCCCGCGCAGGAGATCGCCTTCACCCTCGCCGACGGCATCGAGTACGTCCGCACCGCCCTCGCCGCGGGCATGGACGTCGACGACTTCGCGCCGCGGCTGTCCTTCTTCTTCGTCTCGCGCACGACCCTCCTGGAGGAGGTCGCCAAGTTCCGTGCCGCCCGCCGCATCTGGGCCCGCGTCATGCGCGAGGAGTTCGGGGCGAGGAACCCCAAGTCGCAGATGCTGCGCTTCCACACCCAGACCGCGGGCGTCCAGCTCACCGCCCAGCAGCCGGAGGTGAACCTGGTCCGGGTGGCCGTGCAGGGGCTGGCGGCGGTGCTGGGCGGCACGCAGTCGCTGCACACCAACTCCTTCGACGAGGCGATCGCGCTCCCCACCGAGAAGTCCGCCCGGCTCGCGCTGCGCACCCAGCAGGTCCTGGCGTACGAGACCGACGTGACGGCGACCGTGGACCCCTTCGCGGGGTCCTACGTGGTGGAGTCGATGACCGACGGGCTCGAGACGGCGGCACTGGAGCTGATGGCGAAGGTGGAGGAGTTCGGCGGTGCGGTGAGCGCGATCGAACGCGGCTTCCAGAAGTCCGAGATCGAGCGCAACGCCTACCGGATCGCCCGGGAGACCGACTCGGGTGAGCGGGTGGTCGTCGGCGTCAACCGCTTCCAACTGGAGGCGGAGGAGCCCTACGAGCCGCTGCGCGTCGACCCCGCGATCGAGGCGGCGCAGGTGGCGCGGCTGGCCGCGCTGCGTGCCGGGCGCGACCGGCGGGCCGTGGACTCGGCGTTGTCCGCGCTGCGGAAGGCCGCCGAGGGCACGGAGGACGTCCTGTACCCGATGAGGGACGCGCTCCGTGCCCGCGCCACGGTGGGCGAGGTCTGCGACGCGCTCCGCGAGGTCTGGGGGACGTACGTCCCCTCCGACGTCTTCTGAGTCACCCGGCGAGGCGGGCGACCAGGCGGTGACCCGTTCCGGGCCGCGCGTGGCGAGACCGGCGCAACCGTCCGGGCGGATCACGGGCAGGCCTACCCGCGGTGTCAGGTCCCGTTCGGCCTGCTCCGCCGGCGGTGGCCGCCACCTCCGGCGTCTTTCGGTCATCGCCGCTTCCGGGTCCGGCAGAAGGCGGTCGGCGATGGTGACGGGCACGCGGTTGCTGTTCTCGTACGGCGACAGCCGGTCGAGCACCAGTCCGCCCTGTTACGGACTGCCGACGCGGGCGACCGGCAGTCCGTACAGGGCGGACGCGGTGTACAGCGCGGTGGAGAAGCAGCCGACGACCAGCCGACGACCAGCCGCGGGCGGGCCCGCAGGAAGAGCACCTCGGCGAGCCCGGACGCCACCGCCCTCGTCAGCTCCGCGCCCAGAGCACGCGCCTCCCGCTCCAGCCGCCACGACCAGTGCGCGGGCGCCGTCGGGTGCGGCTCGAAGACCGCCGTGCGGTGCCCCGCCGCGACCGCCCCGCGCACCATGCCTTCCCCACCCCCAGGTGAACGCAAGATGGCGGAACTGAATCCGTGGCCCGGGGCGGTCGATTCTTCATTCGGCGGCGCGTTGTTAACCGTCCGTTGGCGTCGCGTTGGAGGCCCGCTCGGAATGCATTCCTAGCGTCTCCGGAGTGCCAGCAAGTACCGCGGACCCGATCAGGGTCACCGTCCTCGCCGACTCGGACACCCGATGGAAATGGGGTGCGCTGACGGCGCGCCGCATCGCCCCGGAGGCGCGGCTCGACGCCCGCCTGCTCCGCGGCCGGGCGACCCCGACCGAGCGCCAGCTCGCGGAGGTCGGCATCCCCGCGGACTCGATGCGCGAGGTCACCGCGGCACAGTTCCTCGCCGGGGCCTCCCGTGACACCGCGGACGTCGTCGTGCTCTCCTGCGTCGGCGGCACCGTCCAGGCCATGCTGCACGGCCTCGCCCGCGCCTGGCAGGGCACCCCCCGTCGCCCGGTCGTCGTCACCGGCTACGTCGGGGTCGTCTACGAGAAGCTCGCCGACGGGCTCCTGCTGCGGGCCGGCGCCGACGCCGTGCTCGCCAACAGCGCCCACGACGCACAGCGCTTCCGCGACGTCTACGAGGGCGTCGGCGCGGACGCCGGGACGGTCGTGGAGACCGCGCTGCCCTTCCTTGAGGGCAAGCCCTACGAGCCCTCCGGGGACCGGCCGTTCACCGTGGTCTTCGCCGTCCAGCCCTCCGTGCCGGACAGCCGCAAGGACCGCACGTACCTGCTGCGCCGCGCGGTGGACCACGCGCGCTTCCACCCGGAGCGCGAGGTGCTGGTAAAGCTGCGCAGCAAGCCCGGTGAGCACACCACGCACATCGAGGAACAGCCGTACCAGAAGCTGGTCCCCAAGCTGGACCCGCCGAAGAACCTCAAGCTCGTCTACGGGCACATGGGCGAGGTCCTGGACCGCACCGACCTGCTGGTCACGGTGAGTTCGACGGCGGCGCTGGAGTCCATGCACCGCGGCATCCCCACCGCCGTCCTCACCGACCTCGGGATCCGCGAGGCGCTCGGCAACCACCACTTCCTCGGTTCGGGCGCCTACGCCTCCTGGGACCAGATCGACTCCGGCGAGGTGCCGAGGGTCCGCCCCGAGTGGGCCCGCGGCCAGGGCATCGCCTCCGACGGCGACCCCTTCCGCGTGGTGCGCGAGCGCGTCACGGAACTGGCCGCCGCCCCCGCGCTCCCGCCGCTGGCGCCGTACTACACGACCACCACCGCGCCCGGTTACCTGCCCGGCGTGCTCGCCCGCCACGGCCTCGGCCCGAAGGGCGAGCCCCTGCCCGGCGCCGCGACCGAGCCCGCCGAGCCCAGCGCCCTGCGCCGGACCGTGCGCGACATCGCGCGCAACTCCGCGCGCGCCGCGTACCGCCAGGGCGTGCAGCGCGTCGCGCCCGTGATCCGCAGGTGGGGCCAGCTGTGAACCCGCCCCCCAAGCCCCAAGGAGCCACCATGCCAACGGTGTTGGCCGTCATTCCCGCCCGCGGCGGCTCGAAGGGCGTACCCGGCAAGAACCTCGCCCCGGTCGGCGGCGTGCCGCTGGTCGCCCGCGCCGTGCGGGCCTGCCGCGAGGCCGACCTCGTCACCGACGTCGTCGTCTCCACCGACGACCCGTTCATCGCCGAGGCGGCCCGCGCCGCCGGCGCCGAGGTCGTCCTGCGCCCGGCCGCCATCGCGGGGGACACCGCGACCAGCGAGGCCGCGGTCCTGCACGCGATGGACGCGCACGAGGCGATGACCGGCCGCGGCGCCGACGTGGTGCTGCTCGTCCAGTGCACCAGCCCGTTCATCACCACCGGGGACGTGGGCGGCGTGGCCGCCGCGGTCGTCGAGGACGGCGCGGACACGGCGGTGACCGTGGCCCCCTTCCACGGCTTCGTCTGGCGCGACGCCGCCGACCGGATCGGCGCCGTCGCCATGGCAGCAGACGAGGCGGCCGAGGGCGGCCGGTCCCGTACGACGGTGGCCGCCGCGACCGGCGGCTACGGCGTCAACCACGACAAGGCCCACCGCCCGCGCCGCCAGGACCGGCCGCAGGACCTGCTGGAGACCGGCGCCGCCTACGCGATGCGCGCGGACGGCTTCCGCGAGGCCAGGCACCGCTTCTTCGGCCGCACCGCGCTGGTGCGCACCGACCCCGCCAAGGTCCTGGAGATCGACGAGCCGGACGACCTGGCCCGCGCCCGCGCGCTGGCCCCGCTGCTCGACCCCGCGGCTGACGACGTCCCCGAGGCCCCGGCGCACCCGACCCGCGACGACGTCGACGCGGTCGTACTCGACTTCGACGGCACCCAGACCGACGACACGGTGCTGGTCGACTCCGAGGGACGTGAGGCCGTCACCGTGCACCGCGGTGACGGGCTCGGGATCGCCGCCCTGCGCGACAACGGACTGCCCGTCCTGATCCTGTCCACGGAGACCAACCCGGTCGTCGCCGCACGGGCCCGCAAGCTCAAGGTCCCCGTGCTCCACGGCATCGACCGCAAGGACCTCGCACTCAAGCAGTGGTGCGAGGAGCAAGGAATCGCCCCCGAGCGGGTCCTGTACGTCGGCAACGACGTCAACGACCTCGGCTGCTTCGCGCTCGTCGGCTGGCCCACGGCCGTCGCCGACGCGCACGACATCGTCAAGGACGCCGCCCGTTCCGTCACCGCAACGCCCGGAGGACGCGGAGCGATCCGCGAGATCGCCTCGTGGATCCTCGGCCCCTCACTGTCCCGAAGGGAACTCTCCCAGTGACCACCACCAACGCCCGCCTTCGTCCGATCGGCGACCGCCTGGTCGGCCCCGGCCAGCCCGTCTACGTCACCGGCGAGATCGGCATCAACCACAACGGCTCCCTCGAGGACGCCTTCGCCCTGATCGACGCGGCCGTGGAGGCCGGCGCCGACGGTGTGAAGTTCCAGAAGCGCACCCCGGAGATCTGCACCCCGCGCGACCAGTGGGACATCGAGCGCGACACCCCCTGGGGCCGCATGACCTACATCGACTACCGCCACAAGGTGGAGTTCGGTGAGGACGAGTACCGCGCGATCGACGAGTACTGCGCCAAGAAGGGCATCGACTGGTTCGCCTCCCCGTGGGACGTCCCCTCCGTCGAGTTCCTCGAGAAGTTCGACCGCGTCCGGGTCCACAAGGTCGCCTCGGCCTCGCTGACCGACGACGAGCTGCTGCGCGCCCTGCGCGCCACCGGCAAGACGGTCATCCTCTCGACCGGCATGTCGACCCCGAAGCAGATCCGCCACGCGGTGGAGGTGCTCGGCAGCGCGAACATCATCCTGTGCCACGCCACCTCGACCTACCCGGCGAAGCACGAGGAGCTCAACCTGCGGATGATCAACACCCTGCAGCGTGAGTTCCCGAACGTCCCGGTCGGCTACTCCGGTCACGAGATCGGCCTGCAGACCACCCTCGCGGCCGTCGCCCTGGGCGCCGTCTTCGTCGAGCGCCACATCACCCTCGACCGTGCCAACTGGGGCTCGGACCAGGCCGCCTCGGTCGAGCCGCAGGGCCTGGACCGCCTGGTCCGCGACATCCGCATCATCGAGCAGGCGCTCGGCGACGGTGTCAAGAAGGTCTACGAGGGCGAACTCGGCCCGATGAAGAAGCTGCGCCGCGTGCCCGGCGTCATCGCCGAGCAGGAGGCGGCCCAGGCCGCGGCCGCCGCGGAGCCCGAGACGGTGTCGGCCTGATCCATGAGCGACAGCGCCACTCTGGCACTCGTGGAGAGCCCCGTTCAGTTGCTCAACGTGCTGGAGTGGGCGCATGTTCACCCGCCCGCGGTGCCCTCGCCGCGGCCCGGGACGGTCACGGCCGACCCGGGCCCGGTGGCGCCAGGGCGGCCGCTCACCATCGTCGCCCTCGCCCCGCGTGACCCCATGACGCGTGGCCAGCTCCGTCGCATGACGGAGCTGGCCATGGACGAGGGCATCACGGTGCGCTGGTGCGAAGCCCGCTCCTCCCGGGGTTCGCTGCTGCGCACCGCCGCCGAACTGACCCCGGCCCTGCGGGCCGCGGGACGGGTCGTCCTCGGTGACCCCTTCTCCCGGCTGGTGCAGGTGCTCCTGCCGCTCAGCCGGGCGAAGGAGATCACCGTCGTGGACGACGGCACGGCGACCATGGAGTTCACCGAACTCCTTGCCAAGGGTGCCCGGCTCGTCCGCTGGCACCGCAGCGGCCGCAGGCTGTCGCCGGTGGACGCGGCCCTCGGCGTCTTCGCCTCGGCCGCCCGGCGCCGGCTCACCCCGGGCGCCGGGCGGCGGGTCGAGCTGTTCAGCTCGATGCCCGCCTCGCCTCCCCCCGGGATGGCGCTGCGGGCCAACCGCTTCGCCTGGACCCGGGCGCGGTTCGGCCCGCCCACCGTCAGGACCGGCACCGACATCGTCGGCACCTCCCTGGTGGAGACAGGGGTGGTCGACCCCGAGCGCTATCTGGCCGCCGTCGCCGCCCTGACCCGGGCGCACGGCGCCACCCGCTACTTCGCGCACCGCCGGGAGAGCGCCGACAAACTGCACCGGCTGTCCACGGAGACCGGGCTGCAGATCGTCCGGCCCGATCTGCCGCTGGAGCTGATCGCCCGCCGCGGCCCGATCGGCCAAACGGTCCTGAGCTTCCCCTCCACGGTCGTGCACACCCTGCCGCTCGCGCTGGAGGGCACCGGCGTCAAGATCACGGTCTGCGACGTCGATCCGGAGTGGCTGACCGACCAGGCCTCGCCGCGGGCCCAGAGCTTCCTGTCCGCGATCACGGGCAGTGCCCGCGACCTGCACGGCCTGGCCTCGGTGGCCCCGGTCAGCTGAGCACGTCCCGCCGGCCGCCCGGCCGCCCGTCCGGCGGGTCAGCGCGTCACGGAGACGACCTCCCGGCAGGTCGTTCGCTTCACCGCGAACGCCCGCCGGTCGATCACGACCGGCGGAAAGCTGCGCCTGCCGAAGATCGGTGCCCTGAAGGTGAAGTGGTCCCGCAGCCGGCCGTCGACTGCGTCCGCGGTGTCCCCGAGCTGCCCTGATCCGGGCCTCGCCTGGGCCACCCGGGGCCGGTCACAGGGCGTTGCCTCGCGGCCGGGCCATCGTTGGGCCACTATGGAGTGGCGAGGGACAAACCAAGTTCATACCCCTGAGCGGGGCGGGGTACGCGCCGAACGGGGGAGTTTTTCTTCCTCGCGTGGCATGAATTTACGGCGATGTAGTGATCGGGAGAGCAGATGCGGTCTAGCCTGTCGGAGGTGAACGACTCAGCGTCCGAACCCTCCGAAAACCCCGTGCCAGTGGCGCCCACAGTTCCCGCCGCACCCGAAGGTGCGCTGTTGGGCGTACTGCCCGAGCGGCTCAGGGCCGAACTCGTGGCGTTCCGGCGGGACCTGCACATGAACCCCGAGCTGGGCCGGCAGGAGTTCCGCACCACCGCCGCGATCAAGGCCCGCCTGGAGCAGGCCGGCCTCCGGCCGCGGGTGATGCCCGGCGGCACGGGGCTGCTGTGCGACATCGGCGCCACCGACCCGGCACGTCCGCGGCTGGCGTTGCGCGCGGACCTGGACGCGCTCCCGATCCCGGACACCAAGCGTGTGGAGTACCGCTCGACCGTGCCCGGCCGGGCGCACGCCTGCGGCCACGACGTGCACACCACGGTGGTGCTCGGCGCCGGTCTGGTACTGGCGGAGCTGGAGCGCGAGGGCAAGCTGAGGCGTCCGGTACGGCTGGTGTTCCAGCCGGCCGAGGAGGTCATGCCGGGGGGCGCGCTGGACGCCATCAAGGCGGACGCGCTGGACGGCGTGGGCCGGATTCTGGCCCTGCACTGCGACCCCAAGGTCGAGGTCGGGCGGATCGGGTTGCGCCAGGGACCGATCACCTCCGCCGTGGACCGGCTTGAGCTCTCCCTGGACGGCGCCGGCGGCCACACGGCCCGTCCCCACCTGACCACCGACCTGGTGATGGCCGCCGCCAAGATGGCCACCGAGCTGCCGGCCGTGCTGGCCCGCCGGATCGACCCCCGGTCCGGGATGAGCATCGTGTGGGGCCGCATCGAGGCCGGTCACGCGGCCAATGTCATCCCGCAGCACGCCGAGCTGGAGGGCACGGTCCGCTGCCTGGACCTGAACGCCTGGCACGAGGCCCCCGACCTGGTCCACGAGGTGATCGACCAGGTGGCCGCCATGTACCGGGCGAAGTGGGAGCTGACGTACCACCGCGGGGTGCCGCCGGTGGTGAACGAGGCCGACTCGACCGAGCTGCTGCGCGACGCCATGACGGCCCGCTACGGCGCGCACACCGTCGAGGACACGGAGCAGAGCCTGGGCGGCGAGGACTTCTCCTGGTACCTGGAGAAGGTTCCGGGCGCGCTGGCGAGGTTGGGTGTACGGCCCGTTGGGGACACGTCAAAGCGTGATCTGCATCAAGGTGACTTCGACGTCGACGAGGGCGCGATCAAGGTCGGCGTGGAGCTCTTCACCTCCGCTGCGCTGCTGGCATGACGGTGGGTGACCCGGTCGACACGGCCGGGTCACCTGGCCGAAATGCGACGATCCGATAACGGGCCGCCAACCCCCCTTTACCTGACATCTACGCGCGTTAAGCTCCGGTTAAGCCAGCGCCGGACGGGGCGCTCAGAGTTGAAGGGGTACCCTCTTGCGCCGGGTAACCAAGATCGCCGCCGCGGGTATAGCCTCCGCGGCTCTCGCGCTCACCGCGACCGCTTGCGGCAGCAGTTCCAAGGACAGTGGCGGTGACGGCAACAGCGGCAGCGGCAAGCTGAAGGTCGGCGTCGCCTACGACGTGGGTGGCCGTGGTGACCACTCGTTCAACGACTCCGCCGCCCAGGGCCTGGACAAGGCGAAGGAGGACTTCGGCGTCGAGGTCAAGGAGCTGACCGCCAAGACCTCGGACACCGAGGCCGACCGCGAGCAGCGCCTGGAGGATCTGGCCGACGCGGGTTACAACCCGGTCATCGGTGTCGGTTTCGCCTACGCCGAGTCCATCACGGCCGCGGCCAAGAAGTACCCCAAGACGACCTTCGCGATCGTGGACTCGGTCGTCGACGCCAAGAACGTCGACAGCATCGTCTTCACCGAGGAGCAGAGCTCCTACCTCGCCGGTGTCGCCGCCGCGCTGAAGACCAAGGACAACAAGGTCGGCTTCATCGGTGGCGTGGACATCCCGCTGATCAACAAGTTCGAGGCCGGCTTCCGCCAGGGCGTCGAGGAGACCAACCCGAAGGTCAAGGTCACCACCCAGTACCTGACCAGCGGCTCGGACCTCTCCGGCTTCTCCGACCCCGCCAAGGGCAAGGCCGCCGCGCAGGGCATGCTGGACAACGGCATCGACGTGATCTACGCCGCCGCCGGCTCCTCCGGCAACGGCGCCATCGAGGCCGTCGCCGGCAAGTCCGGCGCCTGGGCGATCGGCGTGGACTCCGACCAGCACGAGCAGCCGGGTCTGGCGAAGTACAAGGACTCGATCCTGACCTCCGCTCTGAAGAATGTGAACGTCGCGGTCTACGACGTGGTCGAGTCGGTCAAGAGCGGATCCCCGCTGACCGGCACCCACGCCTACGACCTCGGCAAGGACGGTGTCGGCCTGTCCACCAGCGGTGGCTTCATCGACGACATCAAGTCCCAGCTGGACGACGCCAAGAAGAAGATCGTGAACGGCGACATCAAGGTCAAGACGACCGTCAAGTGACGCCCGGTCTCTCGTGAGCGCCGGTCGCGAGGCTCGGGAGGGGACAGCCCAGGCTCCCCCCTTCCCGGGCCTCGCGCCTGCGTTCAGCCCGGGTGTCGCGCACGCGGTATCCGTTGTGACCCACCCCCTTATGGATCTGGCGACGCTACGCGCGTAGAGGCCCCTCCTCGCGATACGTTCGCCACACCCCGCCCGCCCCGCTCTTTTCCGCGAGGAGAGTGCGCCATCAACGCGTCCAGCCCCCCCAGCCAGAATGCCGTGGAGCTCCGCGGCATCACCAAGCGATTCCCAGGCGTCGTGGCCAACCACGACATCGACATCACGGTTCGCCGTGGCACGGTGCACGCCCTCGTGGGCGAGAACGGCGCCGGCAAGTCGACGCTGATGAAGATCCTCTACGGCATGCAGAAGCCGGACGAGGGCACCATCACCATCGACGGCGAGCGGGCCACCTTCCACGACCCGGGCGACGCCATCGCCCGCGGCATCGGCATGGTGCACCAGCACTTCATGCTCGCCGACAACCTCACCGTCCTCGAGAACGTCGTCCTCGGCAGCGAGAAGCTGTACGGCATCGGCGGCAGGGCCCGGGCCAAGATCAAGGAGATCTCCGACGCCTACGGCCTCGGGGTGCGCCCGGACGTCCTGGTGGAGGACCTCGGTGTCGCCGACCGTCAGCGCGTCGAGATCCTGAAGGTCCTCTTCCGCGGCGCCCGTACGCTGATCCTCGACGAGCCGACCGCCGTCCTCGTCCCGCAGGAGGTCGACGCGCTCTTCGACAACCTGCGCGGCCTCAAGGCCGAGGGCCTGACCGTCATCTTCATCTCCCACAAGCTGGGCGAGGTGCTCTCCGTCGCCGACGAGATCACCGTCATCCGCCGCGGCACCACGGTGGGCTCCGCCGACCCGGCGACCACGACCCCCAAGCAGCTCGCGGAGCTGATGGTCGGCAGCGAGCTGCCGTCCCCCGAGACCCGCGAGTCCACGGTCACCGACGTCCCGATGCTGACCGTCGACGGTCTGCACCTGTCGGAGACCGACCTGGAGGGCATCGAGCGCGTCGTCCTGGACCAGATCTCCTTCACCATCCACAAGGGCGAGGTCCTCGGCATCGCGGGTGTCGAGGGCAACGGCCAGGCGGAGCTGGTCGAGGCGATCATGGGCATCCTGCCGCCCGACGCGGGCCGGATCGGCCTGGACGGCGCCGAGATCACCCAGCTCCCGACGCGCAGGCGCCGCGAGGACGGCATCGGCTACATCCCCGAGGACCGGCACCGGCACGGCCTGCTGCTGGAGGCCCCGCTCTGGGAGAACCGCATCCTGGGCCATGTCACCGAGCGCCCCAACAGCAAGGGCGCCTTCCTCGACCCGGGCGCGGCCCGCCGCGACACCGAGCGGATCGTGCGCGAGTACGACGTCCGCACCCCCGGCATCGAGGTGACCGCGGCGTCCCTGTCCGGCGGCAACCAGCAGAAGCTGATCGTCGGCCGCGAGATGAGCCACCGGCCCAAGCTGCTGATCGCCGCGCACCCCACCCGCGGTGTGGACGTCGGCGCCCAGGCGCAGATCTGGGACCAGATCCGCGAGGCCCGGCGCGAGGGCCTGGCGGTGCTGCTGATCTCCGCCGACCTGGACGAGCTGATCGGCCTGTCCGACACCCTGCGCGTCATGTACCGCGGCCGTCTGGTCGCCGACGCCGACCCCGCCACCATCACCCCGGAGGATCTGGGCTCCGCGATGACCGGCGCGGCCGCCGGCCATCTCGAGCACGAGGACGGCGACGCCGCCCACGGGGGAGAGGACCGATGAAGAAGTTCGACAAGGAGCGGGTGCTCCTCGCCATCGCCGCCCCCGTGCTGGCGCTCGTGGCCGCGTTCGTGATCACGGCGCTGGTCCTGCTCGCCACGGGCAAGGAGCCGTTCGGCGCCTTCGGCACGATGTTCGACTACGGCTTCAAGAGTGACAGCCAGGTCGAGATCATCAACAAGGCGACCACGTACTACATCGCGGGCATCGCGGTCGCCGTCGGCTTCCGCATGAACCTGTTCAACATCGGTGTCGAGGGCCAGTACCGCCTGGGTGCCTTCTTCGCCGCCGCCGTCGGCGGCGCGGTGACGCTGCCGGGCTTCCTCCAGGTCCCGCTGATCATCGTGGTCGCCATGATCGTCGGCGCGATGTGGGCCGGTATCGCGGGGCTGCTGAAGACCACGCGCGGGGTCAGCGAGGTCATCGCGACCATCATGCTGAACGCGATCGCCACCTACATCGTCGGCTACCTGCTCAAGGACGGCCGGCTCGGCCACCTCGACAAGGCGCAGACCTCGGTGTCGACCACGCCGCTGCCCTCCTCCGGCCACCTGTTCAACTTCGACATGGGCGAGGACGTCGGCCAGATCTACGGCTTCGTCGTGCTCGCCGTGGTCATCGGCGTCGGCTACTGGTTCGTGCTGGGCCGTACCCGCTTCGGTTTCGACCTGCGCAGCGTCGGCCTGTCCGAGAGCGCCGCCAGCGCGAGCGGCGTCAGCGTCAAGCGCATGGTGATCACCAGCATGCTGATCTCCGGCGGCCTGGCCGGTCTCACCGGCATGCCGCTGCTGCTCAACGACGCCCACGCCTACGGTTCCGACCTCTTCCCGGCCGGCATCGGCTTCACCGGCATCTCGGTGGCCCTGCTCGGCCGCAACAACCCGGTCGGCGTCGCGCTGGCCGCGCTGCTGTGGGGCTTCCTGGAGCGCGGCTCGGGCCGCCTGGAGTTCGAGGGCTACGACAAGGAGATCGTCGGCGTGATGCAGGGCGTCATCGTCCTCAGCGTCGTCATCGCCTACGAGGTCGTCCGCCGCTACGGCCTCAAGCGCCAGCAGCAGAAGGTCGGCGAGGAGCTCGCCGCCCAGGCCCGCACCAAGAAGGAGGTGACGGCGTGACCGCCACGACGACCCAGACCCCGCCGCCCGCGGCTCCCAAGGCCGCAGGGGCCAAGGGCCGCAAGGGCCGCCTCTCCTTCCCGGTGATCCTGCTGATCATCGCCGCCGCGATCGCGCTGGTGTCGGTGGTGCGGATCATCACCGGACAGGACCAGCTCACCGCCCAGGGCCAGATCACCGCGGCGCTCGGCCTCGCCGTGCCGATCGGCCTGGCCGGTCTGGCCGGCCTGTGGTCCGAGCGCTCCGGCGTGGTGAACATCGGCCTCGAGGGCATGATGATCCTCGGCACCTTCTTCGGTGCCTGGGCCGGCTGGCAGACCAACCCGTGGCTGGGCGTCCTCGCCGGTGTCGTCGGCGGCGCGCTCGGCGGCCTGATCCACGCGATCGCCACCGTCACCTTCGGCGTCGACCACATCATCTCCGGTGTGGCCATCAACATCCTGGCGCTCGGTGCCACCCAGTACCTCGCCAAGCTGTGGTTCTCCACCGGCGACGCGGCCACCAAGGGCGGCAACCCCAAGCAGTCCCCGCCGGTCGACGCCCTGCCGTCGTTCGACATCCCCGGGCTGTCCGACGGACTGGCGAGCATCGAGAAGCACGGCTGGTTCTTCGTCTCCGACCTCGCCGGCATCCTCGGCGGCCTGGTCACCAACGTGTCCGCGCTGACGGTCGTCGCGGTGCTGCTCTTCGTCGGCAGCTTCTTCCTGCTGTGGCGCAGCCCGTTCGGCCTGCGGCTGCGGTCCTGCGGTGAGAACCCGGTCGCGGCCGAGTCGCTCGGCGTCAACGTGTACCTGTACAAGTACATCGCCGTGATCGCCTCCGGCGGTCTGGCCGGCCTCGGCGGTGCCTTCCTGGCGATGGTGCCCGCGCACATCTACCTCGAGAACCAGACCGGCGGCCGCGGCTACATCGGCCTCGCCGCGATGATCTTCGGCAACTGGCGGGTCGGCGGCCTCGCCACCGGCGCCGGCCTGTTCGGCTACTCCGACGCGCTCCAGCTGCGCAACGGCGGCCCGACCGTGCACGCGCTGCTGCTGCTCCTGGTGGTCCTGCTGGTGCTGCTGGCGGCCTGGAAGCTGTGGAAGCGGAGCTTCTGGCAGGGCGGCGTCAGCCTCGTCGTCGGAGCTCTGGTGCTGGCCTGGTACCTGCTCACCGACGAGGTGCCGGGCGAGTTCGTGGGCGCGACCCCGTACGTCGTCACCCTGCTGGTGCTCTCCCTGTCGGCACAACGCCTGCGGATGCCCAAGGCTGACGGTATGAGGTACCGGAAGGGCCAGGGCAAGTGAGCGACACCGCGGGCCCGGTCGGCGTCGACGACGTCGACTGGGAGGGCCTGCGGGCGCAGGCCCGGGACGCCATGTCCCGGGCCTACGTCCCCTACTCCCACTTCCCCGTCGGCGTGGCCGCGCTGGTGGACGACGGCCGGGTCATCTCGGCGTGCAACGTGGAGAACGCCAGCTACGGCCTCGGCCTGTGCGCCGAGTGCGGGCTGGTGTCGATCCTGCACGCCACCGGGGGCGGCCGGCTCGTCGCCTTCACCTGCGTCGACCGCAAGGGCAACCAGCTGATGCCGTGCGGCCGCTGCCGCCAGCTGCTGTGGGAGCACGGCGGCCCGGAACTGCTGGTGGAGATGTCCGACGGCATCCGCACGATGCGCGACGTCCTCCCCGACGCGTTCGGCCCGGACGACCTGATCAACCGCTAAGAAGGTACGTGAATCATGGACGCCATTTCCGTCATCCGCACCAAGCGCGACGGCGGCCGACTCGGCGACGACCAGATCGACTGGGTCATCGACGCCTACACCAGGGGTGAGGTCGCCGACGAGCAGATGTCCGCGCTCGCGATGGCGATCCTGCTCAACGGCATGGACCGGGCCGAGATCGCGCGCTGGACGGCCGCGATGATCGCCAGCGGCGAGCGCATGGACTTCTCCTCGCTGCCCCGCCCGACCGCCGACAAGCACTCCACCGGTGGCGTCGGCGACAAGATCACACTGCCGCTCGCGCCTCTGGTCGCGGCCTGCGGTGCGGCCGTTCCCCAGCTGTCCGGCCGGGGCCTCGGCCACACCGGCGGCACCCTGGACAAGCTGGAGTCCATCCCCGGCTGGCGGGCGCTGCTGTCGAACGACGAGATGCTGCGGGTCCTGGGCGACACCGGCGCCGTCATCTGCGCCGCGGGCGACGGCCTCGCCCCGGCCGACAAGAAGCTGTACGCGCTGCGCGACGTCACCGGCACCGTCGAGGCGATCCCGCTGATCGCCTCCTCGATCATGTCCAAGAAGATCGCCGAGGGCACGGGCTCGCTCGTCCTGGACGTCAAGGTCGGCTCCGGCGCCTTCATGAAGAACCTGGAGCAGGCGCGGGAGCTGGCCGCCACGATGGTGGGCCTCGGCACCGACCACGGGGTGCGGACGGTGGCGCTGCTCACCGACATGTCCACCCCGCTCGGCCTGACCGCGGGCAACGCGCTGGAGGTCCGCGAGTCCGTCGAGGTGCTGGCGGGCGGAGGCCCGGCCGACGTGGTCGAGCTGACCCTGGCTCTGGCGCGCGAGATGCTCGACGCGGCCGGGCTGAAGGACGCCGACCCGGCCAAGGCGCTCGCCGACGGCTCCGCCATGGACGTGTGGCGCCGCATGATCGCCGCCCAGGGCGGTGACCCGGACGCGACGCTGCCCGTCGCGCGGGAGCAGCACGTCGTGACGGCCGAGCGGTCCGGTGTCCTCACCGGCATGGACGCCTACGCCGTCGGTGTCGCCGCCTGGCGCCTGGGCGCCGGCCGGGCGCGCAAGGAGGACCCGGTTCAGGCCGGCGCGGGCGTCGAGCTGCACGCCAAGCCGGGTGCCACGGTGACGCAGGGCCAGCCGCTGCTCACCCTGCACACCGACACCCCGGAGAGGTTCGACTACGCGCTGGAGGCGCTGGCCGGCGGGGTCGAGATCTCCCCGGCGGGCACCGCCTTCACGCCGGACCCGATCGTGCTGGACCGTATCGCCTGAGCCGGGCCACCCCGCGACGCGGAACGGGGCCGGTGGATTCCACCGGTCCCGTTCGTCTTTCCGCGTCGGGTCAGGCCCTCAGGCCGGGCGTCCTGCCGGGACGGCGAGCCGCCGGTCCGTGACCGCGCGCCGGGTCGCGTACAGGGTGATCCCCGCGACGCCCAGGACGGCGGCCAGGCACAGGGCGACGGTGCCGCCCCAGCCGGCGGCGTGGAAGGCGGAGGCGCCGAGGGTGCCGCCGAGACTGTTGCCGATGTAGTACGCGGTCAGGTAGAGCGCGGAGGCCTGGGCGCGGCCGGTGGTGGCCGTACGGCTGACCGCGCCGGAGGCGATGGAGTGGCCGGTGAAGAAGCCGGCGGTGATGAGGACCAGGCCGCTCAGCACGGCGGCCAGGGACCCCGCGAGGGTGAGCAGCAGCCCGCCCGTGGCCAGCACCACGGCGACGTACAGGGCGCCGCGCCGCCCGAGGCGGCCGTGCAGGACCCCGGAGGCCGCGGAGGCGCCGGTGCCGACCAGGTAGACCAGGAAGATGAGGCCGATCGCGGTCTGCGACAGGCCGAAGGGCCCGGCGGCGAGCCGGTAGGCCAGCACGTTGTAGACGGCGCCGAAGACCGCCATGAAGAGCAGCCCGATCAGGTAGAGCCGGCGCAGCAGCGGAGTGCCCAGGTGGCCGGTGACCGTACGCCACAGGGCGGCGGGACTGACCGGGCCGGGACGGAAGTTGCGGGCGGCGGGGATCAGCAGGCGGAAGGCGACGGCGCACAGCACCGCCATCGCGCCGGCGGCGAACAGCGCGGCGCGCCAGCCGAAGGCCTGCGCCACGGCGCCGGTGAGGACCCGGGCGCTCATGCCGCCGATGCTGTTGCCCGCGACGTAGAGGCCGATCGCGGAGGCGACCGCCTTGGGGTGGATCTCCTCGCCGAGGTAGGCCATCGCGGTCGCGGGGAGCCCGGCGAGGGCCACGCCCTGCACGGCGCGCAGGACGACCAGGGTGGTCAGGTCCGGCGCGAAGGGGATGACCAGGGCCAGCGCCGAGGCGCTGAAGACAGACGTGGTCATCACGGCCGTGCGACCGTACTTCTCGCTCAGCGCGCTCACCGGCAGCAGGGCCAGCGCCAGCGCGGCGGTGGTGGCCGAGACGGTGAGGCTGGCCTGGGCCGGGCTGAGGGACAGCCCCGTGGAGAGCGCCGGCAGCAGGGCCTGCGTCGAGTAGAGCAGGGCGAAGGTGGCGAGACCCGCGGCGAACAGGGCCAGGATGGCTCGGCGGTAACCGGGTTCGCCCGGACGGAGCGTGGCGGCTGAGGAGGCGGAGGCGGCGGCGCCCGGCCGTGTCACGGTGGACGCCCCTGTATCGGCGGGAGACATGTCCTCACGCTAGGCCGGGCCTGTTTCATGCGTCCAATGCACGGAGTAGCCATAATCGTTCCCATGGCGCATGAAGCGAGGTCAGCACGATCGCTGTCACCGACCCGTGACGCAACAGACACCCGGGCCGAGTTGGACAGCGCGTCCTGGGCGGCGGTGCTGGCGCCCAGGCTCGCCCAGTTCGCCGCCGTGGCGCGGCACGAGCACGTCACCCGCGCGGCACGCGAGCTGGGGGTGCCGCAGTCCACGCTCAGCCGGGCCATGGTCCGGCTCGAACTCGACCTGGGGGTCACGCTCTTCGCCCGTCAGGGCCGTACGGTCTCGCTCACGCCCGCGGGCCGTGGTTTCCTCGTCTCCGTGGAGCGGGCGCTGGGCGAGGTGGAGCGCTCGGCCGAGTCCGTGCGTGCCGACGCGGACCCGCAGTCGGGACGGGTCGCCTTCGGCTTCCTCCACACGCTCGGCCCCGAGACCGTACCGGCCCTGCTGCGGGCCTTCCGCGCCGACCACCCGCGAATCCGGTTCCAGCTCGTGCAGAACTACGGCGAGGCGATGCTCGCCGGGCTGCGCGCGGGCGAGCTGGACCTCTGCCTGACCTCACCGGTGCCGGACGCGCCCGACCTGGTCGTCCGGCGCCTGGACGAGCAGCGGCTGCGGCTGGTCGTCCCCGCCGACCACCGGCTCGCCACCCGGCGCAGGGTCCGCCTGGCGGAGGCGTCCGGGGAGCTGTTCGTGAGCCTGGAGCCCGGCTACGGGTTGCGGCGCATCACCGACGCCCTGTGCGCGGAGGCGGGCTTCACCCCGCGGGTGGCCTTCGAGGGGGAGGAGGCCGAGACCCTGCGCGGCCTGGTCGCCGCCGGGCTCGGGGTGGCCCTGCTGCCGCCCCCGCTCGTCCCGCGCCCGGGCGTCGTGGAGCTGACGGTCACCGCCCCGCGCGCGGTCCGGGAGATCGGCGTGGCCTGGCTCGGCGGCCACCCCGACACGGCGCCCGTCACGGCGTTCAAGAAGTTCCTGCTGGGCAGGCGTGGGCAGCTCCTCCCCGGATGACGGCGCGTCGGCACCCGTAGTCGCACCGAGAATTCCGTGGGCCGCTCACCCGCTCACGGCACGGGGCCGGGGCCGCGGCTGCCGGACGGCCGCAGCCCCCGGCCCCGCGGCCGACGCCGGGGCGGGGCCGATGGCGCGGACACGTCGGGGTCAGCGCATCTGGGGCGACCGTCCGAAACCCGAGGCCAGGGGCATGCGCAGGCCGAGTGGGGGAGGGGCGGCCAGCGCGTCGGCGACCGGGCGGGCGAAGGACCGTCCCAGCAGGGTGCCGAGGACGAAGTCGACGGTCAGGGAGGCGACTTCGGCCCGGTGGCCGTGCAGCAGATGTCCGTCGGTGTGCACCTCGAACCGGCACACGTCCCGGTTGACCTTCTTCACCCGCTCGGCCAGCCGGTAGGAGAGCTCCGGGTGGGTGGAGTCGTCGTTCGTGCCGTGCACGATCAGGACGTGGCGGCCTATCAGCTGCTTCACCGGATCGGGCTCCGGCGCGTCCGGCAGCCACGGGGCTATGGCGACCGCGGAGTCGACGGCCTGATGGCCCGCTGCGCGCAGCGCGGCCCGGCCGCCCATGTCCATGCCGACCAGTGACACCGGTACGTCACCGTAACGGCGGACGACCTCGTCGACGGCCCACCGCGCGTCCTCGGCCGGGTGGGCGTGACCGCCGTTCCAGCCGCGGAAGCGGTAGTGCACGACGTGCACGGCCAGACCCTCACCGCGGCCCGCCGCCCGCACCAGCCGGCGGGCCAGCGGCACCATCGCCGCGGCGGCCACGGGGGAGCGCCGACGGGTGCTCAGCGCACTGCCGCCGGGCAGCAGCAGCACGGCGGCCCGGACGGCCTCGCCGTCCGCCTCCCGCCGTGCCGCCGGGTTCAGACCCGGTGTCACTCTCTTTCCCAACCGCGCACCACGCACCGGTAAAGCTTGCGAAGCCATGGCGTAACCATGGCAGACGGGAAGGTGCGCACGACCTGGCCGGGAGATCAATATTCGGCATCATCCAAAAGTTCTACGCGCGTAGGGGGTATGTTTCGGAAATGACGAGCTCAAGCACGCTCCCCTTCCCCGCGGGCGCTGCGGGGGCGACCCCCACGCCCGAGCAGATCCGCCGCGCGCCCAAGGTCCTGCTCCACGACCACCTCGACGGCGGCGTCCGCCCCGGGACCGTCGTCGACCTGGCCCGCGCGTCGGGCTACGACGGCCTGCCGGAGACCGACCCGGACAAGCTCGGCACCTGGTTCCGCGAGGCCGCCGACTCCGGCTCGCTGGAGCGTTACCTGGAGACCTTCTCGCACACGGTCGGCGTCATGCAGAGCCGCGAGGCGCTCACCCGCGTCGCCGCCGAGGCCGCCGAGGACCTCGCCGCGGACGGGGTCGTCTACGCCGAGGTGCGCTACGCCCCCGAGCTCCACGTCGAACGCGGGCTCTCCCTCGACGAGGTCGTGGAGGCCGTCAACGCGGGCTTCCGGGAGGGCGAACGGCGGGCCCGCGAGGCGGGTGGGCGGATCCGGGTGGGCGCCCTGCTCACCGCGATGCGGCACGCCGCCCGCTCGCAGGAGATCGCCGAACTCGCCATCCGCTACCGCGACCGGGGCGTCGTCGGCTTCGACATCGCGGGCGCCGAGGCGGGCTTCCCGCCCACCCGCCACCTCGACGCCTTCGAGTACCTCCAGCGGGAGAACTTCCACTTCACCATCCACGCGGGCGAGGCCTTCGGCCTGCCCTCCATCTGGCAGGCCCTGCAGTGGTGCGGCGCGGACCGGCTCGGTCACGGCGTGCGCATCATCGACGACATCGAGGTCGCGGACGACGGCACGGTCGCCCTCGGCCGGCTCGCCAACTACGTGCGCGACAAGCGCATCCCCCTGGAGATGTGCCCCACCTCCAACCTGCAGACCGGCGCGGCCGCCTCGTACGCGGAGCATCCCATCGGACTGCTGCGCCGGCTGCACTTCCGGGTCACCGTCAACACCGACAACCGGCTGATGAGCGGTACGAGCATGAGCCGCGAGTTCGCCGAACTGGTGGCCGCGTTCGGATACACCCTCGACGACATGCAGTGGTTCACCGTCAACGCGATGAAGTCCGCCTTCATCCCTTTCGATGAACGTCTCGCCATGATCAATGACGTGATCAAGCCCGGATACTCGGAGCTGAAGGCCGAGTGGCTGTTCCGTCAGACGACCGCCGCCACCGCTGTGGCCAGCGATTCCTCGCCGGAAGAGGGATGAGCCCCGGGCCGTCCCGCCGTGCGGCGGCGGGACGGCCCGGGCCCGGTGCGACGGCGCGCGGCTGCTTGCACCGCCCCGTGTTCCGTCGCTACGTTCCGATATCCCGCGAACACGATCCGTGTGTGCCGCGGCGGACGCACCATCCCCCATCACGAGGATCGCAACCATGAAGACCGGAACCGTCAAGACTCTCGGTGCCGCCGCGCTGGGCGTGGCCTTCGTCGGGGCCGCCGCGGGCGTCGCCTCCGCCGCTCCTTCGGAAGCCGGCCTGGGCCTGCCGGACGCCTCGGCCCTGCCGGCCTCCCTGCCGGTCGCGGGCGTCGCGAAGGCGGTCCCGGTCGGTGCCGTCACCAGCGGCCTGCCGAAGTCGGCCAACCTCGTCCCCGGCGTGCAGAACGCGCCCCAGGGCCTGAGCACGCTGCTCGGCGGCCTCCCGGTCGGCGGTCAGCTGCCGCTGGGCCAGCTCCCGCTGCAGGGCCTGCCGATCGGCGGCTGAGCACCGGCCGGACGTACCGCGGACGGGCCGCACCCCCTCGGGGTGCGGCCCGCCGGCCTTCCGGGGGCCCGTGGCGTCAAACGGCGGCCTTCGTGCTCACCTCGCCCGGCAGCAGCAGCCACAGCGCGAGGTAGAGCAGGAACTGCGGCCCGGGTAGCAGGCACGACAGCAGGAAGATCACGCGCATCGTGGCGGCGGAGGTGCCGAACCGGTCTGCGAGCCCGGCGCAGACTCCGGCGATCATCCGGCCGTGACGGGGGCGGACCAGTGCGGACATGGGGGTGCTCCTTCGGGAGTCCAGGCCGGTCTCTCCGGCCGATACATCACCGTACGAGCGCATACCGCCGCGATTCATCGCTCTACGGTGCGATCCCGACCCTGTGAATCCTCGGGGTCCGCCCCTGAGCACCGGTCAGCCGGTCCTCCTGGCGGAGGCTGCGCCGGTGCGCCCACGCGCGGGCCGCGGGCACCACGGCGAGGTGGGCCAGCGCGACACCCGCCGTGTTGAGCAGCAGGGCGTCCACGTCGAAGATCTGGCCCGGCACCCCGGTCTGCACGAATTCCAGGGTCAGCGAGATCATCAGTCCCGCGAAGACCGTCCGCGCGAACGAGCCCGGCGCCGAGACCCGCACCCGGCCGCCGGCCATCGGCAGCAGCACGCCCAGCGGGGCCAGCAGCGCCAGCCCCGCGCCGATCCGGCGGGCCGCCTCCGCGGGTCCCATGGTGAGGTCGTGGCGGATGGTGGCGAACGGACGGAGATTGGGGGCGTCCACCCAGGGCACGTACTGCGGACGCAGCATCAGCCACCCCAGCAGAGCCAGATGGACCGCGGCGAGTGTCAGGCCCACCGCGCGCACTTTCGGGAGAGAGCCGTCGCGCCGCACGCCTGGAAGGACGTCTGTCACTTCACGGCGGTTCCAGCGGTCTCCGCCGCCTCCGGGTCGGTGCGCAGGTCGCCGGTGCAGGTGAAGCGGCGCACCGGGGTGTCGTCGGAGCCGCCCAGGAGCACACCGCCGTCGCCGGAGCCCGCGGCCGTGCCGGCGTAGGTGCACACCAGTTGGGCGAGCGCGAACGGCGGGAGGTCGCCCAGCGGGGCGCTGAGCCGGAGCGATCCGCGCGGGTCGCCGCGCCGCGGCCCCTCCACCGCCAGGTCGCCCTGCACGGCCGTGGTGAAGCCGGCCGACGACTCGCCGCCGCGCGGCTTGCGCTGCAGCTCGCGCAGGAGCAGCACCGCCACGCCCAGCTGGTCCGGGCCCTCGGTCCGCACCGAGCGGTTCACGCCGGCCACCTGGGCGCTGCACACCAGGTACACCCGGGCGGTCAGTCCCCGTGGCGAGGCGGAGGCCGTGGCCGTGGCCGTGGCGGTCGCCTCCTCGTCGGGCACCGCGCAGGAGACGCGGGAGGGCGCCGGCCCGGCGTCCACCGGCACCGAGGTGGTGCGGATACCGCAGCCGGCCAGCAGCACCAGGCCGGCCAGGGCGAGGAGCGGGGCGCGCCGGCGGTGGGCGGCGCCCGGGGACGGGAGCCCCGGGGCCTTCGGGGCGGCGTCCCGGGACGGCTGCGTCACTTGCCTTCGTTCCCTTCCTCGGTCTCCGCCGCCTGGCCGGCCCCGGTGCGCATCGGCAGCCGCAGCGTGAACACCGCACCGCCACCGGGGCTGTTGGCCGCGGCGATCTCTCCGCCGTGGATGTGTGCGTTCTCCAGCGCGATGGACAGGCCCAGGCCGCTCCCCTCGGAACGGGCCCGGGAGGCGTCCGCCTTGAAGAACCGGTCGAAGACGTGCGGCAGCACGTCCTCGGGGATGCCGGGGCCGTTGTCGGCGACCTCGACGACGAGTTCGTCCCCGTCCTGCCGCACCTTGACCCGGACCGGCGAGCCGCCGTGCTTGAGGGCGTTGCCGATCAGGTTGGCGAGGATCACGTCGATGCGGCGCGGATCGAGCAGGGCGATGATGCCGCGCGGCGCGTCCAGCTCCACCGCGTCCAGCCAGGCGCGGGCGTCGATGCAGGCGGTGACCAGGTCGGAGACGTCGACGTCGTCCAGGACCAGGCGCGCGGTGCCCGCGTCGAAGCGGGTGACCTCCATCAGGTTCTCCACCAGCTCGCCCAGCCGCTTGGTCTCGCTCACCACCAGCCGCACCGCCGGGGCGATCATCGGGTCGAGGGAGTCCGCCTCGTCCTCCAGCACCTCGGTCACGGCGGTGATCGCGGTCAGCGGGGTGCGTAGCTCGTGCGACATGTCGGCGACGAAGCGCCGGCTGGCCGCCTCGCGCTGGCTGAGCTCGTCGACCCGCCGCTCCAGCCGCTCCGCGGTGCGGTTGAACGTCCGCGACAGCTCCGCGAGTTCGTCGGTGCCGGTGACCCGCAGCCGGGTGTCGAGCTTGCCCTCGCCGAGCCTCCTGGCGGCGTCGCCGAGGCGGGCCACGGGCCGCAGCACGGTCGAGGCCGCGGCCTGGGCGAGCAGTGCCGCACCGATCAGGGCGAGGGCGGTGGCGATGCCGAGCGACCAGGCCAGCGAGTTGAGGTCCTTCCGCTCGGCCTCCAGCGACTTGAACATGTAGCCGGTCGGGCCGCCGCCGATCACCTTGGCCCCGCCCACCAGGTACGGCTGGCCGTCGCGGGTGACCCGCTGCCAGTACAGGTGGTACTCGGCGGAGTCGCCCGTCTTGGGGTTGCGCTTGCTGACGGCCTTGCGCAGCGTCGAGGGGACGGCGTCCAGTGAGAAGCCGTCGCTCTGCGACTTGGTCGCGCAGCGCTCGCCGTCCGGCCCGGTGCCGATCAGCAGCACCTGGTAGTTCTGGGTGCTGGCGCCGATGCTGCGCGCGGCGTCGGCCAGCTTGTCGCAGGACGGGTGCCGCGGCAGCGAGCCCGCGTTGCGGGTCATCGAGGCGCGGAAGTCGTTGAGAGCGGCGTTCTGGGCACGGGTGAGCACGGCGTCGCGGTTGAGCCAGTACGCGATGCCCGAGGCGGAGACGGCGGCCGCCAGCGCCACGGCGGCGAAGACGGCGACCAGACGCAGCCGCAGGCTGGTGAGCCGCAGCAGCCGTGACCTCCAGCCGCTCAGCCGCCGGTCGGTTTCGTCGTCACCGGCCGTGTCCTCGTGATGCGGTCGACTCACGCCGGCGCGTCCAGCCGGTACCCGACACCCCGTACGGTGCGGATCAGGGTCGGCGAGGAGGGCACGTCCTCGATCTTGGCGCGCAGCCGCTGCACACAGGCGTCCACCAGACGCGAGTCACCGAGGTAGTCGTGTTCCCACACCAGGCGCAGCAACTGCTGCCGGGACAGCGCCTGCCCCGGGCGGCGGCTCAGCTCCAGCAGCAGCCGCAGCTCGGTCGGAGTGAGCTGCAGGTCCTCGCCGTTCTTCGTGACGGTCATCGCCGAGCGGTCGATGACGATGCTGCCGAAGGCGGCCGAGTCGGTGCTGTCCCGCTCGCCCCGCCGCAGCACGGCGCGGATGCGGGCGTCCAGCACGCGCGGCTGGATGGGCTTGACGACGTAGTCGTCCGCGCCGGACTCCAGACCCACCACGACGTCGATGTCGTCGCTGCGCGCGGTCAGCAGGATGATCGGCAGCTGGTCGGTCCGCCGGATGCGCCGGCACACCTCGAAACCGTCGATGCCCGGGAGCATCACGTCCAGCACGATCAGGTCCGGTCGCTGCTCGCGCAGCAGCTTCAGCCCGTCCTCGCCCGTTGCCGCGGCCACCACACGGTGGCCCTGGCGCGACAGGGCGAGTTCGAGGCTCGCTCGGATGGCGTCGTCGTCCTCGATCAGCAACAGGAAAGGCACGCCCGCATTCTCTCCCAAGACGGCCCGTGGAAGGTACCGCCGTGGTCTGTGACGGGGCTGTGACACTCGGCGGACAGCGCCATGAAACTGGCGCGGCACGCTATTGGTCATCGACGGGGACGCCGAACGGGCGGCCCCCGCCGGACGGGTACGAAGACCAGGCCGGCTCCACCCACGGGGGGCGCGAAATGAACGCACTGCACAGCACGACGACCACCGCAGTCCTTCAGCCGCGCCTGCACACCGCGGGCCGGGGCGCAGAGAAGTCCGGTGCCACGGGCGGGCGGGGGTGCGCTCGTGGCACCGGGCGTCAGGTGGTTCGCAACCGGCCGCCGTACATCACGGCGATCGAGGGCGGTCACGGGGGAGACGGGGGGCACGGGGGTGTCGCCTACGGGGAGGCCACGGGGGCCCGGGGGATCCCGGGGGAGCGGTGCTTCACGGCGGACGCGGACTTCACCGCGTACGTCCAGGAGCGCCGGGCCTCTCTGTACGCGACCGCCTACCACCTGACGGGCGACCGCTTCGAGGCGGAGGACCTGCTGCAGAGCGCGCTGTTCTCCACCTACCGGGCCTGGGACCGGATCAGCGACAAGGCCGCGGTCGGCGGTTACCTGCGCCGGACCATGACCAATCTGCACATCAGCGCCTGGCGGCGCCGCAAGCTCAACGAGTACCCGACCGAGGAGCTGCCGGAGACGGCGGGCGAGACGGACGCGATGCGCGGCACCGAGCTGCGGGCGGTGCTGTGGCAGGCGCTGGCCAAGCTCCCGGAGCCGCAGCGCACGATGCTGGTGCTCCGCTACTACGAGGGCCGCACCGACCCGGAGATCGCCGAGATCCTCGGCATCAGCGTCGGCACGGTGAAGAGCAGCATCTGGCGCTCCCTGCGCCGGCTGCGCGAGGACGCGACGCTCAGCACGGGCGTCGACGAGGAGGCGGCGTTCGGCGAGCTGGTGGCCTGACGCCGGGGGGAACGGGGAAACGGGGGGGAATCGGGGGAACCGGGGGGAATCGGGGGAAGCAAGAGGGAGCGGTCGCGCCCAGCGGGGGGTCTGTGCGCACCGCTCCCTCACGCATGCCTTACGGACCCGCGCGCCGTTTCGTTCAAACGCGAACGGCAACCGTCGGAAAAGATGCGCGACCGATCCGTTCCAGTGCCTCGTCCCGGTCGCACACATGCGCCCCGAGCGCCGCGTGCCGGGCGATGATGTCCCGTTCGGCGCGCATCAGGTTCCACCCGCGGCGCAGCAGGAAGGGCAGCGACTTCCGGCTCTCGCGCAGGTCCCGGGCGAAGCGGCGGCGGGCGGTGGTGACCGCGCCGCGGCTCAGGCACAGCGCGTCGGCGAGCAGACCGAGTTCGGCGCAGCGCGCGACGATGTCGGCGGCGAAGATGCCCTCCGCGATGAAGAGCGGCGCCCCGTCGAGGCCGACCTCCGCCCGTCCGGTGATGGAGCTGGAGGAGATCTCGTACACCGGGACGGCGGTCCGGCCCGTGGCGCACAGCTCCGCCACGGCCGCGACGGCCGCGTCGGCGTTCCAGGACAGCGGGGAGTCCCAGTCGGCGCCGATGCCGCTCGGCAGCATCGGGAGGGACGGATCGTCACCCTCCTTGTAGAAGTCGTCCAGTCGCAGGACCGGCAGGCCGGTGCGGGCGGCGAGGGAGGACTTGCCGGACCCGGAGGGGCCGGTCAGCAGGATCACGCGGGCGGCGGGAGGGCGAGAGCTCACGGGACACCAGTGTGACGCATTCCGCCTTTGGAGTGACCCGCCGGGACATGCTTTGGATGCGTGATGTTCGACCAACTACGGTGAGTTATGTCATTGTCGCGTACGGGGACGGCCGCCGGGTCGTCCCGGGACCGGTCCGTGAGCGAGCGGGCCGGCGACCAGGCAGGTGGATCCTCATGCCGCAGTTCTCCCGCACCCTCCTCCGCGCCACCGTCCTCGCGGTGTCGTCCGTCGCGGCCGTCGCCTCGGCGGGGGCGGCGCACGCGGACGCCCAGAGCGAAGGAACGGCCACGGCCGCCGAGGCCGGCCGGGCGGCGACGTCGGCCCTGATCGGCACGGTGAACCACCTGCCGGTGAACCCGCTCGCGCGGACCAGCGTCAACCCCCTGGACAACTCCGTGGGTTCGCAGGTCGCCGACTTCAAGCCGGTCTCCACCGCGGACGTCACCAAGCCGGTCGCCGACAGCCGCACGGTCGCGGACCTGCCGTTGATCGGCGACGCCGTCAGGACCCTGCAGGGCGGCTGACGGCGGCGGGCCCTCGCGGGGACACAACGATGGCGAGGGCCCGCCGCCGGGTCGTGCGGGCGCTCCCGGTCCCCCGGCGACGGGACGGGCCGCCGGGGGAGCGGGTCAGTAGGCGGAGCCCGAGGCCGCGCCGGCACCCGCGGGGTGCCAGACGGTCTTGGTCTCCAGGAAGGCCGTCATGCGGTCCGTGCCGGGCTCGGCCGCCCAGTCCACGGCCTGCGGACGGAGCACACGCTTGAGGTTGTCCGCGGCGGCGACCTCCAGCTCCCTCGCCAGTCCGGCGTCGTCCACCGTCCCCGCCAGGTCCAGCGCGTTGACGTCCATGTGCGCGGCGAGCGTCGGCGCGACCTCGGCTGTGCGGCCGGACAGGATGTTGACGACGCCGCCCGGCAGGTCGGAGGTGGCCAGTACCTCGCCCAGTGACAGCGCGGGCAGCGGGGCCCGCTCGCTGGTCACCACGACCGCGGTGTTGCCGGTGGCGATCACCGGGGCGATCACCGAGACCAGGCCCAGGAAGGACGACTCCTGCGGCGCGAGGACCGCGACGACACCGGTCGGCTCCGGGCTCGACAGGTTGAAGTACGGTCCCGCCACCGGGTTGGCGCCGCCCACGACCTGGGCGATCTTGTCGGTCCAGCCCGCGTACCAGACCCAGCGGTCGATCGCGGCGTCCACCACGGCCGCCGCCTTGGACTTCGACAGCCCCTCGGCCTCGCCGACCTCGCGGACGAACTGCTCCCGGCGGCCCTCCAGCATCTCCGCGACGCGGTAGAGGACCTGCCCCCGGTTGTACGCCGTCGCGCCCGACCAGCCGGCGAAGGCCTTGCGGGCGGCGGACACCGCGTCACGGGCGTCCTTGCGGGAGGACTGCGGGGCGTTGGCGAGCCACTTGCCCTTGGCGTCGGTCACCTCGTACACCCGCCCGCTCTCGCTGCGGGGGAACTTGCCCCCGACGAACAGCTTGTAGGTCTTGAAGACGGACAGCCGCACTGCCCCGGCCTTCTCGGACTTATCGGACATCGAGGTAGGCCTCCAGACCGTGGCGGCCGCCCTCGCGGCCGAAGCCCGACTCCTTGTAGCCGCCGAAGGGCGAGGTCGGGTCGAACTTGTTGAACGTGTTGGCCCACACCACGCCCGCGCGGAGCTGGTTCGCGACCGAGAGGATGCGCGAGCCCTTCTCCGTCCAGATCCCGGCGGACAGGCCGTACGGGGTGTTGTTGGCCTTCTCCACGGCCTCGGCCGGGGTACGGAAGGTCAGCACCGACAGGACCGGGCCGAAGATCTCCTCGCGGGCGATGCGGTGCGCCTGGGTGACCCCGGTGAACAGCGTCGGTGCGAACCAGTAGCCCGCCGAGGGCAGTTCGCAGGCCGGAGACCAGCGCTCGGCGCCCTCGGCCTCGCCGGCCTCGGCGAGCGCGGTGATCCGGGCCAGCTGCTCGGCGGAGTTGATGGCGCCGATGTCGGTGTTCTTGTCCAGGGGGTCGCCGACGCGCAGCGTCGACAGCCGGCGCTTGAGCGCGTCGAGCACCTCGTCCGCGACGGACTCCTGGAGCAGCAGCCGGGAGCCGGCGCAGCAGACCTGGCCCTGGTTGAAGAAGATCCCGTTGACGATGCCCTCGACGGCCTGATCGACGGGTGCGTCGTCGAAGACGATGTTGGCGCCCTTGCCGCCCAGCTCCAGGGTGACCTTCTTCTTCGTACCGGCGACGGTGCGGGCGATCTGCTTGCCGACGGCGGTGGAGCCGGTGAAGGCGACCTTGTCGACGCCCTCGTGCGCGACCAGCGCGGCGCCGGCGTCCCCGTAGCCGGGGAGGATGTTGACGACGCCCTTGGGCAGGCCCGCCTGGCGGCAGATGTCGGCGAAGAACAGCGCGGACAGCGGGGTGGTCTCGGCCGGCTTGAGGACGACGGTGTTGCCGGTGGCCAGCGCCGGGGCGATCTTCCACGCCAGCATCAGCAGCGGGAAGTTCCACGGGATGACCTGGCCGGCCACGCCCAGCGGGCGGGGGGCCGGGCCGAAGCCGGCGTGCGCGAGCTTGTCGGCCCAGCCGGCGTAGTAGAAGAAGTACGCGGCGACCAGCGGGAGGTCGGCGTCGCGGGTCTCCTTGATCGGCTTGCCGTTGTCCAGCGACTCCAGGACGGCCAGCTCGCGCGAGCGCTCCTGGATGATCCGGGCGATGCGGAACAGGTACTTGGCGCGCTCGGAGCCGGGCAGCGCCGACCATGACTCGAAGGCCTTGCGAGCGGCCCTGACGGCCCGGTCCACGTCCGCCTCGCCCGCCTGGGCGACCTCGGAGAGGACCTCCTCGGTGGACGGGCTCACGGTCTTGAAGACCCGGCCGTCGGCGGCGTCGGTGAACTCGCCGTCGATGAACAGGCCGTAGGAGGGGGCGATGTCGACGACGGAGCGGGACTCCGGCGCCGGCGCGTACGCGAAGGCCGAGCCCGGTGCCGGCTGGCCGGCCGCCCGGTCCTGCGGGGACTGCTGGTTCTTCTTGGTCTGTGTCATCGGAGTCCTCAGTCCACCGTCACGTAGTCGGGACCGGAGTAGCGGCCGGTGCTCAGCTTCTGGCGCTGCATGAGCAGGTCGTTCAGCAGGCTGGACGCGCCGAAACGGAACCACTCGTTGCTCAGCCACTCGTCGCCCACGGTCTCGTTGACGAGGACCAGGAACTTGATGGCGTCCTTGGAGGTGCGGATGCCGCCGGCGGGCTTCACCCCGACCTGGACGCCCGTGGCGGCGCGGAAGTCGCGCACGGCCTCGAGCATCAGCAGGGTGTTGGCGGGGGTGGCGTTGACGGCCACCTTGCCGGTGGAGGTCTTGATGAAGTCGGCGCCCGCGAGCATGCCGAGCCAGGAGGCGCGGCGGATGTTGTCGTACGTGGCCAGCTCGCCGGTCTCGAAGATGACCTTGAGGCGGGCGGAGCTGCCGTCGGGACGGCGGCAGGCCTCCTTGACCGCCCTGATCTCCTCGAAGACCTTCAGGTAGTGGCCGGCGAGGAAGGCACCGCGGTCGATGACCATGTCCACTTCGTCGGCGCCGGCGGCCACCGCGTCGGCGGTGTCGGCGAGCTTCACCGGCAGTGCGGCGCGGCCGGCCGGGAAGGCGGTGGCGACGGACGCGACGTGCACGCCGGAGTCGCCGAGGGCCTCCTTGGCGGTCGCGACCATGTCCGGGTAGACGCAGATCGCGGCGACCTTGGGGGTCGTGCGGTCGGTCGGGTCCGGGTTGACGCCCTTGGCGGACAGCGCCCGGACCTTGCCCGGGGTGTCCGCGCCTTCGAGCGTGGTCAGGTCGATCATCGAGATCGCCAGGTCGATGGCGTACGCCTTCGCCGTGGTCTTGATCGAACGGGTGCCGAGGCTTGCGGCGCGGGCCTCGAGACCGACCGCGTCGACGCCGGGCAGCCCGTGCAGGTAGCGGCGCAGCGCGGCGTCGGAGGCCGTGACGTCGGCCATGGACGCCAGCCGGGCCGCGGCGTCGGGGCCGTGAGCGGGAACAGTGGTGGGCATGGTCACCAGACCAGCATATCTACGCGCGTAGCGAATGTCACCGGTAGGGACGGATCCGTCCGTCCCCTTCCGGGGGGCCCGGCAACCGAATCGGCGGAATCGGTGGTCTGGTGGGTGAAGGGGGTCATCGATGAATCCAGACGACGAGGCGGAGTTCCAAGGCTACGTCCGCGCCAGATGGGCCCATCTGGTCAGGACCGCCTATCTGCTCACAGGTGACGGGCATCACGCCGAGGATCTGGCGCAGACAGCTCTGGCCAAGGCCTATCGGTCCTGGCGGCGGGTGCAGCGCAGCGACAACCCGGACGCGTACGTGCGGCGGATTCTGATCAGCTGCAACAAGGACCGGTTCCGCAAGAAACGCGTGGCCGAACGGCTCACGGACGTACTGCCCGAGGGAGTCGGGGCCGACCCGACGGCGCGGGTGGCGCAGCGCCAGGTGCTGTTGGCGGCGCTCGGCGAGCTGCCCGCACGGCAGCGGGCCGTGGTCGTGCTGCGGTACTGGGACGACCTGTCGGAGACCGAGGTGGCCCAGGCGCTGGGCTGCTCGGCCGGCACGGTCAAGAGCCAGGCGGCCCGTGGCCTGGCCAAGCTGCGGGCCCGGCTGGGCACGGCGGTGGTGGCCGCGGAGCCCGTAGGTGCCGGGGCGGCCATGGGGACGAGGACAGGGACGAGGCCGTGGGGCACGGCGAAGGACACGAAGGTCGCGGGAGGGGCCCGATGAAGGACACGGGAGACACGGCGGGTTACGGCCCGGCGGACGGTGACACGGAGTTCGAGGCGCAGCTGCGCGAGCTCCTCGAGGAACAGACGGACGGGCTGCGCACGGGCGAGGCGCCCTACGCCACGATCGTGCGGCAGGGAAGGACGAGCCGCAGACGCCGGGTGCTCGCCGCCGGTGCCGGGCTGGCGGCGCTGGTCGCGGTGCCCGGCACGGCTGTCGCGATGCACTACCAGCCCGGCGGTGACGGCTCGGCCGCCCTGCCCGCGCATGACACCCGGCCGTCGGTGCCGGCGAGCACCGCAGAGCCGCACCCCTCCGCCCCGGTGCGGACGAGCGCGCTGCCGAGCGGGCCCGCGGGTCCGGTGACACCGGGGCAGCTGGCCGACGGGATCACGATGGAGCGCGCGGCCGAGGTGCTGGAGCGGTGTCTCGCGTTCAGCGAGGAACACGAGCCCAGAGCGTCCGCCTTCGCGCGCGACTATGGGAAGGCCGAGGACTACCGGGTGATCCTCGCGCTGAACGCCACGGGCGACAGGAACTCCCCGGGCGACGGCATCCGTGTCGTGGCGGTCGGCACCGCGGACGGCGACCCCGTCCGCCTGATCTGCACGGACAAGGACGGGAAGGCGGGCGGTATCAACGGCAGCATCGGAGCGGACGACGCTCCGGGCCGCGGGCCCGTCGTGCCGGACGACAACGCCTACCGGCTCTACAAGCAGGACACCGCCACCGGACCGGGGCTGCCGTACCACTTCCCCTTCCGCTGGGGCAGTATCGGCACGGTCGAGCCCGGGGTCGCCAAGGTCACCGTCTCCTGGGGCGGCGTCACGCGGCAGGCCGCGCTCGACCACGGCTATTTCGTCGCGACCGGGGTCCTCGCCGCGCCGGAGGATTCCCTGCCGCACATCCAGGGTTACGACGCGGCGGGCAAACGCGTCTACGACTCCAGGAAGGACAAGGGGTACCAGTAGGCGGCCGGTGACGCCGATGCACTAACGCAACCTCCGCCCCGCGGGGCGGAGGCTCGCGGTCAGGCACAATCTGATCTCATGACGAGCTCCGAGAACCCCGTCCCCGAACCGCAGCCCGATTCCGGGCAGCCGAAGTACGCCGAGCGCTCCTACCGCTCGTCGGCCGGTGTCGCCGGCGGCGTGATCATGCTCGCCATCACACTGTGGCTCGGCATCGACGCCATCGTCCGCGGTACGGGGAACACGCCCTGGGTGGCCCTCGCGCTGCTGCTGCTGATCGTGCCGCTGGTCGTCGCGTTCACCCTGCGTCCGGTCGTCCGGGCCGGTGACGACCGCCTCCTGGTGCGCAACCCCTTCCGCACCATCACCGCGTCCTGGGGCGCCGTGGAGGGGCTGCGTTCGGGGTACTCGACCGAGCTGTTCGCGGAGGGCAAGAAGTACCAGCTGTGGGCCGTGCCCGTGTCCATGCGCGCCCGCAAGCGGGCCGCACGGGCCAAGACGCGCGCCGCCGCCGCGGGCGACCCGGGCGCGACGCTGGGGTCCCGTCCCGGTACCGCGGATGCCACCCGGGCCTGGTCCGACCGCGTGGTGGACGAGTTGCGCGAGCTCGCGGAGCGGCACGGCGGCCGGGCGGGCGCGCAGAGCGAGGTCACGGTCCGCTGGGCCTACGAGGTGATCGCCCCGGCGGTGGCGGGGGCGGTCGTGCTGATCGTCCTGCTCGCCATCGGCTGAGCCGGCCGGCCCGGGCGCCCACCGCGCCCCCGGCCGTGCCCGGGCCGGCACGACCGCGGCGGGCGGTGTTCCCGGGGCGTCAGGCCTGCGCCGCGGCCTCGTCCCCGGGGAGCCCGGCGGCGGCCGCGAGGCCGGCCTTGAGGGCCGCGAGGACCCCGGCGGCCTGGGCGCGGACGGTGGTCAGCCGGTCGGCGCCCGGCACCGGCAGTACGACCTCCAGGTAGCACTTCAGCTTGGGCTCGGTGCCGCTCGGCCGCACGATCACCCGGGCCGACTCCACGCCGGCTCCCGGGGAGCCGGCCAGCCGGTAGCGCAGGCCGTCGGTCGGCGGCAGCTCCGCGCTGCCCTTGGACAGGTCCTCGGCCGTGACGACGGCGAGCCCGGCCAGCGAGCTGGGCGGCCGCTCCCGCAGCCGGCTCATCGCCTCGTCGATGACCGACAGGTCGGCGACCCGCACCGAGAGCTGGTCGGTGGCGTGCAGGCCGTACTCGAGGGCGATGTCGTCCAGCAGGTCGACGAGCGTACGGCCCTTGGCCTTGAGCTCGGCGGTCAGTTCCGCGACGGCCAGCGCCGCCGTGACGCCGTCCTTGTCGCGCACGCCCGCGGGATCCACGCAGTAGCCCAGGGCCTCTTCGTAGCCGAAGCTCAGGCCCTCCACCCGGGAGATCCACTTGAAGCCGGTCAGGGTCTCGGCGTAGGGCAGCCCCGCGCGGGCCGCGATGCGCGACAGCAGGGAGGAGGAGACGATGCTCGCCGCGAAGGTGCCGCCGGCCCGGCGGTGCACCAGATGGGTGGCGAGCAGGGCACCGACCTCGTCGCCGCGCAGCATCCGCCAGCCGTCCGCGGCGGAGCGGTCCGGCACGGCCACGGCGCAGCGGTCGGCGTCGGGGTCGTTGGCGATGACGATGTCGACGTCGGGCCCGAGGGCCCGGGCCGCGGCGAAGGCCAGGTCCATCGCCCCCGGCTCCTCCGGGTTGGGGAAGGCGACGGTCGGGAAGTCCGGGTCGGGCTCGCCCTGCTCGGCGACCACGTGCGGGGCGCCGAACCCGGCCCGCTCGAAGGCGGCGGTCAGCACGTCGCGGCCGACCCCGTGCAAAGGGGTGTAGACGACCGAGAGGTCGCGCGGGGTGTGCCGGTCCACGACCGAGGCGGCGCGGTCCAGGTAGGCCTCGACGACCTCCTCGCCGAGGATCTGCCAGCCCTCGTCCGCCAGCGGTACGCCGGCCAGCGGGCCGATCGCGGCGATCTCGTCGGCGATCCCGGCGTCGGCGGGCGGGACGATCTGCGAGCCGTCGCCCAGGTAGACCTTGTATCCGTTGTCGCGCGGGGGGTTGTGGCTCGCGGTCACCGCGATGCCCGCGACGGCGCCCAGGTGGCGGATGGCGAACGCCAGCACCGGCGTGGGCAGCGGCCCGGGCAGCACGGCCGCCCGCAGGCCCGCGCCGACCATGACGGCGGCGGTGTCGCGGGCGAAGTCCACCGACTTGTGGCGTGCGTCGTGACCCACGACGACCAGCCCGTCGCCCTGCCCCTGCGCCTTGAGGTACGCGGCGAGACCGGCGGCGGCCCGGATGACCACGGAGCGGTTCATGCGCATCGGGCCCGCGCCGACCTCACCGCGCAGCCCCGCCGTGCCGAACTGCAGGGTGCCGGCGAACCGGGCCGCGAGGTCGCCGGCCGCCGCCGCGTCGCCCGACTCGACGGCCGCGAGCAGGGCTTCCAGCTCGGCTCGGGTGTCGGGGTCGGGGTCCTCGGCCAGCCAGGTGCGCGCCTGAGGGATCAGCTCCGCGTTCTCGCTTGCGCTTGCCACGTGATGCTCCTGCGATGTCGTCTTCGGTGCCGCCCGCGCCACGCGCGGGCAGGCCTGGCGCCCCTGGCCCGTCATGCCCGCGACCGTGCCGCGGTGGGAGGCCGCGCGGCCGGGTCCGTCCGGCCGGGCGGCGGCGGAGCGGGCTGCCGCGACGAGCGCCGCTGGGTTACCTCCCCGTAGGGCGTCTTCCCTAACCAGGGTGCGGGCACCCCCGCGATCGCGCGCGGCGTGCCGGTACGGCACACCGGCCTGCCCCACCGGGGGGTGCGAGCCGGTCAGATCCGCTCGAGCACCTGGGCCAGCAGGCTGCCCATCCGCGCGGCGGAGTCGCGGCCGGCCTCCAGGACCTCCTCGTGGTTCAGCGGTTCGCCCGTCATGCCGGCGGCGAGGTTGGTCACCAGGGAGATGCCGAGCACCTCGGCGCCCGCCTCGCGGGCCGCGATGGCCTCCAGCGTGGTGGACATGCCGACGAGGTCGCCACCGATGACCCGGACCATCTTGATCTCGGCCGGGGTCTCGTAGTGCGGGCCGGGGAGCTGGACGTAGACGCCCTCCTCCAAAGAGGGGTCGACCTCCTTGCACAGGGCGCGCAGCCGCGGCGAGTAGAGGTCGGTCAGGTCGACGAAGTTCGCGCCGACGATCGGCGAGGCGGCCGTCATGTTGATGTGGTCGCTGATCAGCACGGCCTGGCCGGGGCGGTAGGTGGGGCGCAGCCCGCCGCAGCCGTTGGTCAGCACGACGGTCTTGCAGCCGGCGGCGACGGCGGTGCGCACGCCGTGCGCGACGGTGGCGACACCGTGGCCCTCGTAGAAGTGGTTGCGGCCCAGGAAGACCAGCGCCCGCTTGTCGCCGACCCGCACGGAGCGCACCTTGCCGGAGTGCCCGGCCACGGCGGGCGGCGGGAAGCCCGGCAGCTCGGTCACCGCGAACTCGTAGTCGGCCTCGCCGAGTGCGTCGGCGGCAGGCACCCAGCCGGAGCCCATCACCAGGGCGACGTCGTGGGTCTCGCCGCCGGTGAGCTCGCGCAGGCGTGCGGCGGCGGCCGCGGCGGCGGCGTACGGGTCGCCCAGCGGGGTGCGGGCAGCGTGGGGAGTTGCGGAAGAGTTCACGCGGATGAGAGTAGCCGGTTATCTCCTACGCGCGTAGACGTCCCAGGTCACGGTCTGCGAAATTTCGGAGGATCCGCCGATTGACGGGGCCGTGGGGGCCGCGGGGAGACCGCGACGCCGTGCTTTCCGCGGGGTCAGCAGGGTCAGCAGGGGCGCTTGCGCAGTTCCATGACGTAGTCGTGCGGGGCGCCCGCGGACTCCGCCGCGTCCGCGATCTCACCGAGGTAGCGCGCGGACGGCAGACCGCCCTCGTAGTCGTTGAGGACGTAGATCCACGCGGGCACGTCGCCGTCCAGGGTGTGCACCCGCACCATGTGGCGCCGGTAGATGCCCAGCGGGACGCCCTCCCAGCGGTCCACCGCCTCCTCGTCGACCGGCGCGATGTCGTACAGCCCGACGAAGACCTGGTGCAGCGGGTCCTCCACCACAGTGGCGAGCGCGCCCTCCCAGCCCATCTGCTCGCCGCCGAAGGTGAGGCGCCAGCCGCTGAGCCACCCGGTACCGCGCAGGGGCGAATGCGGGGCGCGGCGCGTCATCAGCCGGGCGTCGAGGTTGCCGGCGTAGGCGGCGTAGAGCGACATGCTCACGAGAGTACGACAGCGGGGTGCCGCCCCCGTAAGTGATCACTTGGCGCGTGCGGGACAATGGGGTACGTGACTCGGATCGTGATCATTGGTGGCGGACCCGGCGGATACGAAGCGGCCCTGGTGGCCAGCCAGCTGGGTGCGGAGGTGACCGTCGTCGACTGCGACGGCCTGGGCGGGGCTTCGGTGCTGACCGACTGCGTGCCGTCGAAGACCCTGATCGCGACGGCCGAGGTGATGACCACCTTCGACTCCTCGTACGAGGAACTGGGCATCATCGTGGCGGACGACACACCGCACCTGGAGCAGGCCGCCCGCGTCGTCGGCGTCGACCTCGGCAAGGTCAACCGGCGGGTGAAGCGCCTCGCGCTCGCCCAGTCCCACGACATCACCGCCTCCGTCACCCGTGCGGGCGCCCGGGTGATGCGCGGCCGCGGCCGGCTGGAGGGCATGCAGGCGATCGACGGTTCCCGCACCGTCGTCGTGGAGGTGGCCGACGGCACTTCCGAGACCCTCACCGCCGACGCCGTGCTGATCGCCACCGGCGGCCGCCCCCGCGAGCTGCCCGACGCGAAGCCGGACGGCGAGCGGATCCTCAACTGGACGCAGGTGTACGACCTGGAGGAGCTCCCCGAGGAGCTCATCGTGGTCGGCTCCGGCGTGACCGGCGCCGAGTTCGCCGGCGCGTACCAGGCGCTCGGCTCGAAGGTGACGCTCGTCTCCTCCCGCGACCGCGTCCTGCCCGGTGAGGACCCGGACGCCGCCGCCGTCCTGGAGGACGTCTTCCGCCGCCGCGGCATGAACGTCATGGCCCGTTCCCGGGCCGAGGCCGTCAAGCGGGTCGGCGACGGCGTCGAGGTCACCCTCGCCGACGGCCGGGTCATCACCGGCAGCCACTGCCTCATGGCGGTCGGCGCGATACCGAACACCGCCGCCATGGGTCTGGAGGGCGCGGGCGTCAAGCTCAAGGAGTCCGGCCACATCCGGACCGACAAGGTCTCCCGTACCTCGGCGCCTGGCGTGTACGCGGCCGGTGACGTCACGGGCGTCTTCGCGCTCGCTTCGGTCGCGGCCATGCAGGGCCGGATCGCGATGTACCACTTCCTGGGCGAGACGGTCGGCCCGCTCAACCTCAAGACGGTCTCCTCGAACGTCTTCACCGACCCCGAGATCGCGACCGTGGGCTACACCCAGGCCGACGTCGACGCGGGCGTCATCGACGCACGGGTCGTGAAGCTTCCGCTGCTGCGCAACCCGCGCGCCAAGATGCAGGGCATCCGGGACGGCTTCGTGAAGCTGTTCTGCCGTCCGGGCACCGGCATCGTGGTCGGCGGCGTGGTCGTCGCGCCGCGCGCGAGCGAGCTCATCCACCCCATCTCGATCGCGGTCGACAACAATCTGACCATCGAACAGATGGCGAACACCTACACGGTCTACCCTTCCCTGTCGGGTTCGATCGCCGAAGCCGCACGGCAGTTGGCGACGCGCAAGGCCGCCGGGGAGCTCTAGCACGGTCCCCCGGCAACGACCTCCGGCACCGGCCTCCGGTCTCGCCCTGCAGGGGCGAATGCCTCGGCCCATATAGCACGGGACGTCCGAACCTGCGAACAACTTCTGTTAATCGGTGCAAACTGCTGATAGCAGACGGTCATTGGCGTTACTGTCAGTTTCGTGTTCGCAGCAGAACGTCGCCAACTGATCCTCGAAATGGTGCGCGCCAACGGAGCGGTCTCGCTCCGTGAGCTCGCCCGTGTCGTCCAGACCTCGGAAGTGACCGTACGGCGTGACGTGCGGGCGCTGGAGGCAGAAGGACTGCTCGACCGCCGGCACGGCGGTGCGGTGCTGCCGGGGGGCTTCACCAGGGAGTCCGGCTTCCCGCAGAAATCCCATCTATCGACCGCGGAGAAGACGGCGATCGCCGATCTCGCGGCCGGTCTCGTCGAGGAGGGCGAGGCCATCGTCGTCGGCGCCGGCACGACCACCCAGGAGCTGGCACGCCGGCTCGCGCGGGTGCCGGGGCTGACCGTCGTCACCAACTCCCTGCTGGTGGCGCAGGCACTGGCGCATGCGAACCGGGTCGAGGTCGTCATGACCGGCGGCACGCTCCGCGGCTCCAACTACGCGCTGGTCGGCAGCGGCGCCGAACAGTCCCTGCAGGGGCTGCGGGTGTCGCGGGCCTTCCTGTCCGGGGCGGGACTGTCCGCCGAACGGGGGCTGTCCACGTCCAACATGCTCTCCGCCAGCGTCGACCGGGCCCTGGTCCAGGCGGCGGCGGAGGTGGTGGTCCTGGCCGACCACACCAAGCTGGGCACGGACACGATGTTCCAGACCGTGCCCACGGACCTGATCACCCATCTGGTCACGGACGAGCCACCGACGGGCGACGACCGCGCCGCGACGGAGCTGCAGGCGCTGGCCGACCGGGGTGTGCAGGTTGCCGTCGCGTCGACCGACGGGGCGGACAACGGGATGTCCCTGCGGCAGCGACGGGAGATGCCGCCCGTCCCGGGACCCCGGCGCCATCAGCACCCCTCCGGCAACTACCCGGGCGGTGCGGCTCCCGGCGAGCCGCGCGCCAGGGCCGCCGGCCAGTCGGGCGGCGGCGTGTCGGGCATGTCGCCGCTGCGCACCGCCCAACTGGCCGGGGAGCAGCAGGCCGCCCGGATCGCCGACCTGGCGCCGCGCAGACACTAGCCCCGCCGGCGACATGCGGCGGGCCCCGGCCGAGTGATCGGCCGGGGCCCGCGCATGGGTGCTGCCGTTCGCGGACGGGACGTCAGTCCTTGATCTCGCAGAGCAGGGCGCCCGAGGAGACGGAGGAGCCGACGTCCGCGGTGAGGCCCTTGATGGTGCCGGCCCGGTGGGCGTTGATGGGCTGCTCCATCTTCATCGCCTCCAGCACCACCACGAGGTCGCCCTCGTTGACGTGCTGGCCCTCCTCGACGGCGATCTTGACGATGGTGCCCTGCATCGGGGAGGTCAGGGAGTCGCCGGAGGCCGCGGAGCCGGCCTTCTTGGTGGCGCGGCGCTTGGGGCGGGCACCGCCGGCGGCGGCGGTGCGGGCCAGGGTCATGCCCAGCGAGGCGGGCAGGGAGACCTCCAGGCGCTTGCCGCCGACCTCGACCACCACGGTCTCGCGGCCGGGCTCGGTGTCCTCCTCGGCGTCTGCCGGGGCGGCGAAGGGCTTGATGTCGTTGACGAACTCGGTCTCGATCCACCGGGTGTGGACGGTGAACGGACCGGTCTTGCCGTGGACCTCGGGGGCGAACGCCGGGTCGGCGACCACCGCGCGGTGGAACGGGATGGCGGTGGCCATGCCCTCGACCTGGAACTCGGCCAGGGCGCGCGCGGCGCGCTGCAGGGCCTGCTGCCGGGTGGCGCCGGTGACGACGAGCTTGGCGAGCAGGGAGTCCCAGGCCGGGCCGATGACGCTGCCGGACTCGACGCCCGCGTCCAGGCGGACGCCAGGGCCGGTCGGGGGGTCGAAGCGGGTGACGGTGCCCGGGGCGGGCAGGAAGCCCCGGCCCGGGTCCTCGCCGTTGATGCGGAACTCGAAGGAGTGGCCGCGCAGCGGCGGGTCGTCGTAGCCGAGTTCCTCGCCGTCGGCGATGCGGAACATCTCGCGGACCAGGTCGATGCCGGTGACCTCCTCGGTGACCGGGTGTTCGACCTGCAGACGGGTGTTCACCTCCAGGAAGGAGATGGTGCCGTCGGTGCCGACCAGGAACTCACAGGTGCCTGCGCCCGCGTAGCCGGCCTCCTTGAGGATGGCCTTGGACGCCGCGTACAGCTGGGCGTTCTGCTCCGGGGTCAGGAACGGCGCCGGGGCCTCTTCGACCAGCTTCTGGTGGCGGCGCTGCAGGGAGCAGTCGCGGGTGGAGACGACCACGACGTTGCCGTGGGTGTCCGCCAGGCACTGGGTCTCCACGTGCCGGGGCTTGTCGAGGTAGCGCTCGACGAAGCACTCGCCGCGACCGAAGGCGGCGACGGCCTCGCGGACGGCCGACTCGTACAGCTCGGGGACCTCGTCCAGGGTGCGGGCGACCTTCAGGCCGCGTCCGCCGCCACCGAAGGCGGCCTTGATCGCGATCGGCAGGCCGTGCTCGCGCGCGAAGGCCACGACCTCGTCGGCGCCCGACACGGGGTCGGGGGTGCCGGCGACCAGGGGGGCCCCGGCGCGCTGGGCGATGTGCCGGGCGGCGACCTTGTCGCCGAGGTCGCGGATGGCCTGCGGCGGCGGGCCGATCCAGGTCAGCCCGGCGTCCAGGACGGCCTGGGCGAAGTCGGCGTTCTCCGACAGGAAGCCGTAGCCGGGGTGGACGGCGTCGGCCCCGGACTCGGCCGCGGCCGCCAGCACCTTGGAGATGTCCAGGTAACTGGTGGCTGGGGTGTCACCGCCCAGCGCGTACGCCTCGTCGGCCACGCGCACATGCAGCGCGTCCCGGTCCGGCTCCGCGTAGACGGCCACGCTGGCGATCCCGGCATCCCGGCAGGCGCGGGCGACGCGGACTGCGATTTCACCGCGGTTGGCGATGAGCACCTTGCGCACGATGGCTCCCTCCTTGAAACAAGCAGAGTTTAGGTACTGGCGACACTTCGTGCCGAGGCACCCCTGGGGGTGAGCTTGCCCACACGGAGGGTGATACGGGCCCGCAATCAGGACCCGGATGCCTTGGCTTCCTACGGTAAAGCCCCATTTATCCCGGTGCTTGTGGCCCTGGGGTGTGGGCCGGGTCACCGTCCTCCACCGTGACCGACGTGGCGCTTTTTTTGTGGGAACTCCACGAAGGCCCGGGTAAATCTTTGCCGGACCGGCGCCCCATACGGGTGGTGCCGCGCGGACTCTTGCCGCAACTCCTACCCGTTAGTAGCGTTCGGCGCACGACATACCGCCGGTAATAGGGGCTCTGGACAGGGGGCGCACAGTGCGCAGAAGTGTCGCCGTGGCGGCGGCCGTATTGCTGATCCTGGAGGCGTTCGGCTTCGCCTTCGTCAACTGGATCATGGGTATCGCCGTGCGCCACCAGCAGATGTCCCTGGCCGGGCTCGACCCGGGCGCGATGGCGGTGGGCGCGTGGGCGGCCGGCGTGGTGATGGCGCTCTTCCTCATCGGGTGCGCGGTCGTCCTCGTCCGCATGGCGCGGCGCGACCGGGCGGCGGGCCCCTTCGGCCGGATCCTGCTCATCGTGTGCGCGGTGACCCACGGAGTCCTGGGCGCGGGTCTGGCGGCCCCGGTGGGCTGGGCCGCGTTCGTGGGGATGATGGTGGTCCTGGGGTTCGTGGTGCTCGCCCTCGTGCTGTACGCGGGGGAGACCCCGGTCTCCGGCGCGGGCGACGAGCCCGGCGGGAGCACGCCCCCGCCGCCCGTCGCCCCCGCCGCCGTCTGACCGGGCCGACCGGTCGGAGTGGTCAGACCCAGAAGTCGGTGATGCGCAGGTCCAGCTCGGCGAGGAGGCCGCGCAGCAGCGGCAGCGAGATGCCGATGACGTTGCCGTGGTCGCCCTCGATGCCCTCGACGAACGGCGCCGAGCGGCCGTCGAGGGTGAAGGCGCCGGCCACGTGCAACGGCTCGCCCGAGGCGACGTACGCGGCGATCTCGGAGTCGTCCGGGGTGCCGAACCGCACCGTGGTGGAGGCGGTGGCCGAGGCCCGGCGGCCGGTGGCGAGGTCGATCACGCAGTGGCCGGTCCGCAGCACACCGGAGCGGCCGCGCATGGACTTCCAGCGGGACGTGGCGTCCTCGTCGTCGGCCGGCTTGCCCAGCGCCTGGCCGTCCAGGTCCAGGACGGAGTCGCAGCCGACGACCACCTCGCCGTCGGAGAGCCGCTCCGCGACCGCGGAGGCCTTGGCCTCGGCCAGCACCCGGGCCAGCTCGGCGGGACTGTCCGCGCTGATCGCGTCCTCGTCGACACCGCTGACGACGACCCGCGGGTCGAGCCCGGCCTGCCTCAGCAGTCCCAGGCGCGCGGGGGACGCGGAGGCGAGGACGAGCGGGCGGGGGCTGCGGCTGCTGTCGGTCATGCCCGTCATCGTAGTCAGCCGCGCCAGGCCACCAGGGCTGTGATCAGGGGGACGGCGACGGCGATCACGAGCATCGCGCGGCGCAGCATCGCCTGCGCCTGCCGCATCTCCTCGGGGGGTTCGTCGGACGGGTCGGACCACAGCATGCCGTCCAGGTTGCGGCGTGGAGAACACCCGCGCCTGAGTACGGATACTCAGGCGCGGGCGGGCATGCGGACCATTTCCGTCCGCTGCGGTCAGCGCGGCCAGTAGCTGGCGCGCCAGGACACCGGCGCCGGGCGCGGCATCCGGCCGGGGACGTTGCGCGCCGGGGAGGCCCACTCGTCGGCCGTTCGCGGGCCGTCGGCGGGCCCCGCGGCCGCCGCGGCCCGGGCCTGGACGAGGGCCACGACGGCCGCCAGCTCCTCGGGGGTCGGGTTGCCCCGTTCGACCTTGATCACCATGGCTGGGCGCGCTCCTTACAGGGGGATGTTGCCGTGCTTCTTTGGGGGCAGGCTCTCGCGCTTGTTGCGCAGCGTCCGCAGCGCCTTCACCAGGTGCGTGCGGGTCTCGGAGGGCAGGATGACCGCGTCGACGTAGCCGCGCTCCGCGGCGACGTACGGGTTGAGCAGGGTGTCCTCGTACTCCTGCATCAGCTGGGCGCGCAGCGCCTCCGCCTCCTCCGGGGAACCCGCCTCGGCCAGGGTGCGGCGGTGCAGGATGTTGACCGCGCCCTGGGCGCCCATGACCGCGATCTGGGCGGTCGGCCAGGCCAGGTTGAGGTCGGCGCCGAGGTGCTTGGAGCCCATGACGTCGTAGGCCCCGCCGAAGGCCTTGCGTGTGATCACCGTGATCAGCGGGACCGTGGCCTCGGCGTACGCGTAGATCAGCTTGGCGCCGCGCCGGATGATGCCGTTCCACTCCTGGTCCGTGCCGGGCAGGAAGCCGGGGACGTCGACGAAGGTGACGACCGGGACGTTGAAGCTGTCGCACGTGCGGACGAAGCGCGCGGCCTTCTCGCTGGCGTTGATGTCCAGGCAGCCGGCGAACTGCATCGGCTGGTTGGCGACGACGCCGACCGGGTGGCCCTCGATCCGTCCGAAGCCGGTGACGATGTTGGGCGCGAACAGGGCCTGGGTCTCCAGGAACTCGCCGTCGTCCAGGACGTGCTCGATGACCTGGTGCATGTCGTACGGCTGGTTCGCCGAGTCCGGGATCAGGGTGTCCAGCTCGAGGTCCTCCGCCGACACCTCGATTTCCGCCTCCTGCGGGAAGGCCGGGGCTTCCTGGAGGTTGTTGGACGGCAGGTAGGACAGCAGGGCCTTGACGTACTCGATGGCGTCCTTCTCGTCTCCGGCCATGTGGTGCGCGTTGCCGGAGACGGTGTTGTGCGAACGGGCGCCGCCCAGCTCCTCGAAGCCGACGTCCTCACCGGTGACGGTCTTGATGACGTCAGGGCCGGTGATGAACATGTGCGAGGTCTGGTCGACCATCACCACGAAGTCGGTGATGGCGGGGGAGTAGACCGCGCCGCCCGCGCAGGGGCCCAGGATGAGCGAGATCTGCGGGATGACACCGGAGGCATGGGTGTTGCGGCGGAAGATCTCGCCGTACAGGCCGAGCGAGGTGACACCCTCCTGGATGCGCGCGCCGCCGGAGTCGTTGATGCCGATGACCGGGCAGCCGGTCTTCAGCGCCCAGTCCATGACCTTGACGATCTTCTCGCCGAAGACCTCGCCGAGCGCGCCGCCGAACACGGTGAAGTCCTGGGAGAACACCGCCACCGGGCGGCCGTCCACGGTGCCGTGGCCGGTGACGACACCGTCGCCGTAGGGGCGGTTCCTCTCCAGGCCGAAGTTGGTCGAGCGGTGCCGGGCCAGCTCGTCCAGCTCGACGAAGGAGCCCTCGTCCAGCAGCAGTTCGATGCGCTCACGCGCGGTCAGCTTGCCCTTGGCGTGCTGCTTCTCCACCGCGCGCGCCGAGCCGGCGTGGGTTGCCTCGTCGATACGGCGGCGCAGGTCCGCGAGCTTCCCCGCGGTGGTGTGGATGTCGATCTCCGGCTCGGCCATGGGAGGCGGCTCTCCTGCTCTCGTCGGGTCGTTCTGAGGGTGTGACGTGACTGGCGAGTAATGCTGTTTTCGTAGCGTAACCGCGCGGATGCTGCCCGGTCAGTGCGGCGTTGGCCACACTCCACTCCCAGGGTCCGCCCTGCCGGGCGCCGCGTCGTCCCGGCACCCGGCAGGCGCGTCCGCGGCGATCCGGAGGGCAGACCCTAGGCTGGACACATGACCTCGAACCGCTGGTCCGACCTCGAGCGGCCGCCGCTCAACGCGGCCGCCCTGCGCCGCGCGATCGTCACCCCCGACAGCCTGTGGACCGACCTGGTCGTGGTCGACTCCACCGGCTCCACCAACAGCGACCTGGGCGCCCGGGCCCGGGAAGGCGCCGCCGAGGGCGCGGTCCTGGTCGCCGAGGAGCAGTCCGCGGGTCGCGGCCGCCTGGACCGCCAGTGGCAGGCCCCCGCCCGCTCCGGGCTCTTCCTCTCCGTGCTGCTGCGGCCGACCGCCGTCCCGCCCCGGCGCTGGGGCTGGCTGCCGCTGCTGGCCGGCGTGGCGACGGCCACCGCGGTGGCGCGGACGGCGGGCGTGGACACGGGGCTGAAGTGGCCCAACGACGTGCTCGTCACGGTCGGTGGCGAGGAGCGCAAGACCGGCGGCATCCTCGCCGAGCGCGTCGGCGACGACGCCGTGGTGATCGGCATCGGCCTCAACGTCACGCTCCGCCAGGAGGAGCTGCCGGTTCCCGCCGCGGGCTCGCTCGCGCTCGCCGGGGCCAAGGTCACCGACCGCGATCCGCTGCTGCGCGCCGTGCTGCGTTCCCTCGCCGACTGGTACGGCGAGTGGCTGCGTGCCGAGGGCGACCCGGCCGCCTCCCGCCTGCAGCAGGCGTACGCCGCCGGCTGCGTGACGCTCGGCCGTGCCGTGCGCGCCGAACTCCCCGGTGGGGGCCAGGTGGCCGGGCGGGCGGTGGCCGTCGACGACGACGGGCGACTGGTCGTCGCGACCGGCGAGGGCGAACAGGCGGTCGCCGCCGGCGACGTCGTCCACGTGCGCCCGGCGGGAGAGTGAGCCAGACCACACCTGCCGTATTGTTGATGCGGCAGCCTCCGGCACGGTGATCGGAAGGGCCGGTACACAGGGACCCAGGAGGGGGCGGGCGGTGACCGTGGACGACGCGAGCGACCTCCCGCCGCACGAAGAGCCGGGCGGGCCTCGTGACGAGCAGGCGGAACGCGAGGAGCGCGAAGAGCCCGAGGAACGGGGCGGAACCGCCCGGTCCCACGGCATCGAGGAGGACCCGATCGCGCTCCGTCTGGAGCAGCTGATCCTCGGTTCCGGACGGCACTACACACCCTTCCAGGCGGCCCGCAGCGCCGGTGTCTCGATGGACCTGGCCGCCCGGTTCTGGCGTGCGATGGGCTTCGCCGACATCGGCCAGGCACGCGCGCTGACCGAGGCCGACGTCCTGGCGCTGCGGCGGCTCGCCGGTCTGGTCGAGGCCGGGCTGATCAGCGAGAGCACGGCGATCCAGGTCGCCCGGTCCACCGGTCAGACCACGGCCCGGCTGGCCGAGTGGCAGACCGACTCCTTCCTGGAGGAGCTCACCGAGCCGCCCGAACCCGGCATGACCCGGGGCGAGGTGGCCTATCCGCTGGTCGAGCTGCTGCTGCCGGAGCTGGAGGAGTTCCTGACGTACGTGTGGCGCCGGCAGCTCGCCGCCGCCACCAGCCGGGTCGTCCGCTCCGACGACGAAGAGGCCGTCGACCGCCGGCTCGCGGTCGGTTTCGCGGACCTCGTCGGCTTCACCCGGCTCACCCGCCGGCTGGAGGAGGAGGAACTCGGCGAGCTGGTCGAGGCCTTCGAGACCACGGCCGCCGACCAGGTGGCCGCGCACGGCGGACGGCTCGTCAAGACCCTCGGCGACGAAGTGTTGTTCATCGCCGACGACGCGGGGACGGCCGCCGAGATCGGCATGCGGCTCATCGAGACGATGAACGGCGACGAGACGATGCCGGCGCTGCGCGTCGGCATGGCCTTCGGCACCGTCACGACCCGTATGGGCGACGTCTTCGGCACCACGGTGAACCTGGCGAGCCGGCTGACCTCGATAGCGCCCCGGGACGCGGTGCTCGTCGACGGCGAGCTGGCGCAGGCGCTCGTCGCGGCGGGCGAGGCTCCCGAGTCGGAGGCGGAGATCGAGCCCGGGTCGGAGGAGAAGTACCGCTTCGCGCTGCAGCCCATGTGGCGGCGGCCGGTGCGCGGTCTCGGCGTGGTCGAGCCCTGGCTGCTGAACCGCCGGGGCGGCTGATCGGGTCCGCCCACTACGCTGGCGGTCGACGGTTCACGATCGTTAACAGCGACCCGGAGGTGGCGGCGCGATGGCCGAGCAGCGGTTTGGCGAGTGGGTGGCAGTACGCAGGCACGGTGACGCCGGGCGGGTGGCGGAACTGGTGCTGGACCGGCCCAAGGCGATGAACGCCATCTCGACGGACATGGCCCGGACGGTCACCGAGGCGTGCGCGGCCCTGTCCGGCGACCGGTCGGTCAGCTGCGTGGTGCTCACCTCGACCCACGAGCGGGCGTTCTGCGTGGGCGCCGACCTGAAGGAGCGCAACTCCTTCACCGACGCCGACCTCGCGCGGCAGCGCCCGTACACGCGTGCCGCCTACACGGCGGTGCTGGAGCTGCCGATGCCGACGGTGGCCTCGGTGCACGGCTTCGCCCTCGGCGGCGGGTACGAGCTGGCGCTGGCGTGCGACGTGATCGTCGCGGACCCGACGGCCGTCGTGGGGCTGCCGGAGGTCACGGTGGGTGTCATCCCCGGCGGTGGCGGCACGCAGCTGCTGCCGCGCCGGGTGGGCGCGGCGCGGGCGGCGCAGCTGATCTTCACCGGGCGCCGGGTGGCCGCGGCGGAGGCGCTGGCGCTGGGGCTGGTCGACGTGCTCGCGGAGGAGGGCCAGGACCGCGTGGAGGCGCTCGCGCTGGCCACCCGGATCGCTGCGAACTCGCCGGTCGGCCTGCGGGCGGCCAAGCGGGCGCTGCGGCTGGGCCAGGGCACGGACCTGCGGACCGGGCTGGACGTCGAGGACGCCGCGTGGCGCACGGTCGCCTTCTCCGGTGACCGCGCCGAGGGCGTCGCGGCGTTCAACGAGAAGCGTGACCCGGTGTGGCCGGGTGAGTGATCGGGGGGTAAAACGTCCGCGCCGCCGGGCGCGTAACGTGCGGGGCCGTGCGAACGTCGCAAACTGGTAAAAAGTCCGCGGGCGACAGGAGACGGGCGCATGAACGGCACCGGCGGGGACGCTCGGCTGCGCGCCGTCGCCGAACTCGCGCGGGCGGTGGCGGCGGCGAAGTCGCCGATGGAGGCGGCCGTCGCCGCCGCGTCCTCGGCGCGGGCCGCGCTCGGCGGTTCCATGTCGGCGATCTCCCGCTGGGAACGCGACCGGGGACGGCTGCGGGTGCTGGTCAACGACGGGGACCTGGCACCCGGCGAGGAGCCGCAGCCCGCCGAGGAGGTCTACTCGGTCGCGGACTTCCCGGAGATCGTGGAGTTCCTGCACGCCAAGTGGACCGAGGGCGGCGAGCCGCACGCCTGGATCGAGACCGCCGAGGGCCCGGCGCAGGGCCGTACCGGCGCCTACTGCCACCAGCGGGTGGCCACGCTGCGGCGGCGCGGCCGGACCTCCTGCGTCGTCGCGCCGATCATGCTGCACGGGCTCGCCTGGGGCGAGCTGTACGTGGCCAGGGGGGCCGGGCGACCGGTCTTCGACCGGGACGACGCCGAGTTCGCGACCGTGCTCGCGGCGCTCACCGCGGCCGGGATCGCCCAGACCGAGCGGCTGGCCGAGGTGCGCCGGCTGGCCTTCAGCGACCCGCTGACCGGGCTGGCCAACCGGCGGGCCGTCGACCAGCGGCTGGAGGAGGCGGTGGAACGGCACCGTGCCGACGGGACCCCGGTGAGTTTGGTGGTCTGCGACCTCAACGGGCTCAAGCGGGTCAACGACCAGCTCGGGCACGCTGTCGGCGACCGGCTGCTGGTCGGATTCGGTTCCGTGCTGTCGCTGTGCGGGGCCGCCCTGGAGGGCAGCCTGGTGGCCCGGCTGGGCGGCGACGAGTTCTGCCTGCTCTCGGTCGGGCACCGCGCGGAGGAGGTCGTGGCGGTCGCCGAGGAGCTGTGCGTGCGCACCAAGTGGCTGGGGCTGGGCGACGGGGTCGCGGTCGGGGTGGCGTCCACGGACGCCGAGATCGGCGCGGTGACCTCGGGGCGCCGGCTGTTCCGGCTGGCGGACGCGGCCCAGTACCGGGCGAAGGCCCTGCACTCGGTGGAGCCGGTGGTCGCCGGGCGCGGGGCGCCCGAGGACCCGGTGGTCCGGCTCGCCGACCAGCCCTCGGGCCACGACGTGGAGCGGCGCCGCTTCCGGGGGCGGGACTGAGCGCCGCCCGGCGGGCCGGGGAGCGGACGATGGGACCGGGCCGGCGGGTGCGGCGAGGACCGCGTGGAAGACGTCCGTCCGGCACGTGACAGGTAGCGATTCAGTCCGTAGGGTTCGTGAATATGAGTATGCATAACGTGGTGATCGGGGCCCACGGGGTCGCGGCGGAGGACGTGTTGGCGGTGGCCCGCGACGGTGCGCGGGTCGAGCTGTCTGCGGAGGCGCTGGCCGGGATCGCCGCGGCGCGCGAGGTCGTGGACGCACTGGCGGCGAAACCAGAGCCGGTGTACGGGGTCTCGACGGGCTTCGGCGCGCTCGCGGTGCGGCACATCAGCCCCGAGCTGCGCGCGCAGCTGCAGCGCAGCCTGGTGCGCTCGCACGCCGCCGGCATGGGTCCGCGGGTGGAGCGCGAGGTGGTGCGCGCCCTGATGTTCCTGCGGCTGAAGACGCTGGCCTCCGGCCGTACCGGTGTCCGTCCCGTCGTCGCCGAGACGATGGCCGCGCTGCTCAACGCCGGCATCACCCCGGTCGTCCACGAGTTCGGCTCCCTGGGCTGCTCCGGCGACCTGGCGCCGCTGTCGCACTGCGCGCTGGTCCTGATGGGCGAGGGCGAGGCCGAGGGCCCCGACGGCGTCGTGCGCCCCGTGCCGGAGCTGCTGGCCGAGCACGGCATCGAGCCCGTCGAGCTGCGCGAGAAGGAGGGCCTGGCCCTCATCAACGGCACCGACGGCATGCTCGGCATGCTCGTCATGGCCATCGAGGACCTGCGGCGGCTGTTCACCGCCGCCGACGTCACCGCCGCGCTGTCGCTGGAGGCGCTGCTGGGCACCGACAAGGTGCTCGCCCCCGAGCTGCACGCGATCCGCCCGCACCCCGGCCAGGCGGCCAGCGCCGAGAACATGCGCCGCGTGCTCGCCGGCTCCGGCCTCACCGGGCACCACCAGGACGACGCCCCCCGGGTGCAGGACGCGTACTCGATCCGCTGCGCCCCGCAGGTGGCCGGCGCCGGCCGGGACACCGTGGCGCACGCCATGACGGTGGCCGACCGGGAACTGGCCGCGGCCGTCGACAACCCGGTCGTCCTCCTCGGGGGTGCCGCCGGGGAGGGACGTGTGGAGTCCAACGGCAACTTCCACGGCGCGCCCGTCGCCTATGTGCTGGACTTTCTGGCCATCGCCGCCGCCGACCTCGGCTCGATAGCGGAGCGGCGCACCGACCGGCTGCTGGACAAGAGCCGTTCGCACGGACTGCCGGCCTTCCTGGCCGACGACCCGGGCGTGGACTCCGGCCTGATGATCGCCCAGTACACGCAGGCCGCGCTGGTCAGCGAGAACAAGCGGCTCGCCGTGCCCGCGTCGGTGGACTCCATCCCGTCCTCGGCGATGCAGGAGGACCATGTGTCGATGGGCTGGTCGGCCGCCCGCAAGCTGCGGCAGGCGGTGGACAACCTCGCCCGGATCATCGCGGTCGAGCTGATGGCCGCCTCCCGCGCCGTCGAGCTGCGTGTGCAGGGCAGCGAGGTGCTGGTGGCCGCCCCGGCGACCCGGGCGGTGCTCAAGGCGGCGCGTGAGGCCGGAGTGGGCGGCCCCGGTCCTGACCGCTTCCTGTCCCCGGACCTGGAGGCGGCGTACGACTTCGTGCGCGGCGGCGGTCTGGTGGCGGCGGCAGAGTCGGTGACCGGCCCGCTCGCCTGACCCCGGCCCCCAAGGGGCCGGGGGCGGTCCTAGTACGCGTCGCGGGCGCGGCGGCTCGCGTTGATCACGAGCGCCGCGCCCAGGCCGAGGAAGGCGGTCCCGCCGACGAGGTACGGCGTGGTGTCGACGCTTCCGGTGTCCGCCAGGTGCTGCCCCTGGCCGGTTCCCGGCCCGGTGGTGGCGGTGGTCGAAGCGGACGACTGCGCGCTCGTGTTCGCCGTGTGCTCGGCGCTGGCGGACGCGTTGGGCACGAAGTACAGGGCGCCGAGGACGGCGGCCGCCGTGATGGCGACGAAGGCGGGTGGACGGTGCGAGGTCAACGGATCCCCCAGCGGTTGCGGCGACTTGACCGTGAAGGCCGATGGTAGTGAGACAAGCGCCATTGAGGGAAGTTCGGTCCCGGAACCGCGGCTTCCGCGGGTTCCCGGAGGGCCGCCACGGGTATCCTTCCGCGCCGGAAGCGGGCTGCCTGCGCAACGGGGGCCGTTCCCCCGCATACGCTCCGTCACATGAGCACTACTGACATCCCCGCCGGGGAGAGCGGGCCGCGCTACGTGCGGCTCCAGGTGGAGCTGGTCCTGGAGATCACCGGGTCCGGCGAGCTGACCGACGCCGCGCTGGAGCAGATCGGCGGCGACGAGTACATGCCGGACGACGAGCGGCAACACGCCGAGGCGTCGGTGCGGCAGGACGAGTCGGAGGCGCTGGCGTACCTGGTCGATCCCTTCGACCTGGTCACGAGCGTGCCGGGGATCGAACTGGTGCAGGCGTCCTGGTCCTGCGCCCACACCGAGTACGACCCCGACTCCGACGAGTGGGACCTCTACGACGACGAGGCCGACGACGACGCGGGTGACGAAGCCGACATCGACGAGGAGGAACCGCGGGGACGCTGAACGCGTCTTCGCCACCGCGTGACTCACCTGCCCCGGGCCCTTCAGGGTCCGGGGTTTCGCACGGGCCGCGGGGCCGCGCCCATGTCACGTGCGTCACGCACGTGTTCTTCCCCACACTTCGAGGTGTTGGGGAACGGACCAAAGACCCTGGCAGTTCCTGGACGTACGAGTAAGGCTCGATCGAGGGCCGTGGCCTGCGACGCACGCGGGCCGGGGGAAACGCGTACCAAGACATTGGAGATCTGTGTGAAGCGCGCCGTGACCGGCACAGCCACCGACACGAGTCCCTCTCGCAAGCGGCGAGCCGGGCTGGCAGCTCTGGCGCTGCTGGCCGTCGGGGCGATCACGCTGACCGCCTGCGGGGGAGACAAGGCGGGCACCGCCGGCTCCGACAGCAACGTCAAGTCGCAGGCCTCGGTCGACGAGCAGGCGGCCAAGGACGCGTCTGACGCCCGAATATCGATCACCCCCAAGACCGGCGCCGACAACGTCAGCATCAACACCGGCGCCAAGGTGCAGGTGGCCGACGGTGAGCTCACCAGCGTGGTGATGACCTCGGTCGCCGACGGCTCCGAGGTCGCGGGCACGATCTCCGCGGACGGCACGAGCTGGTCCCCCAACGCCCAGCTCGAGCGGGCCACCCAGTACAAGATCTCCGCCAAGGCGGAGGACAGCAAGGGCCGCAAGGCCGCCGAGAACTCCACCTTCACCACGGTCAGTCCCGAGCACAGCTTCATCGGCTACTACACGCCCGAGAACGGCCAGACCGTCGGCGTGGGCATGCCGGTCTCGATCAACTTCACCAAGGCCATCGAGGACAAGAAGGCCGTCCAGTCCGCGATCTCGGTGAGCTCCAGCAGCGGCCAGGAGGTCGTCGGCCACTGGTTCAACTCCACCCGGCTGGACTTCCGTCCCCAGTCCTACTGGCAGGCCGGCTCCACGGTGACCCTGAAGCTGAACCTGGACGGCGTGGAGGGCTCCAGCGGCGTCTACGGGGTCCAGGAGAAGACCGTCACCTTCAAGATCGGCCGCAGCCAGGTCTCCACGGTCGACGCCGCCAGCCACCGGATGAAGGTCGTCCGCGACGGCAAGGTCATCCGCGACATCCCGATCTCGGCGGGCTCCGACGAGAACACCACCTACAACGGCCAGATGGTGATCTCCGAGAAGTTCACCGAGACCCGGATGAACGGCGCCACCGTCGGCTTCACCGACGACGACGGCAAGGGCGAGTACGACATCAAGGACGTGCCGCACGCCATGCGCCTGACCACGTCCGGCACCTTCATCCACGGCAACTACTGGGGTGCCGACTCGGTGTTCGGCAACGTCAACACCAGCCACGGCTGCGTGGGCCTGAACGACACCAAGGGCGCCAAGGACACCTCCACCGACGCCTACTGGTTCTACACGAACTCGATCGTCGGGGACGTCGTGACCGTGAAGAACTCCAAGGACAAGACCGTCGACCCGGGCAACGGCCTCAACGGCTGGAACATGAGCTGGAGCGCGTGGAAGGCGGGCAGCGCGGTCTGAGACCGCTCCCGCCCCCGAACGGCGACAGGGGCCCGGAACCGCGAGGTTCCGGGCCCCTGTGGCGTTCGGGGGCGGGAGCGGCGCCCTCCGCCGCCGGGCCGTCAGTCCTTCGTGCCGTCCACGATGACCGGGGAGCCGTCGGAGCCGGTGCCGCAGGGCACCGCGTACACGGGATGGGACTTGGCGGCCTCCCGGTAGGCGTCCAGGCACTGGTTGTAGAGCACCTTGTCGCTCAGCGACCGCGCGATGATCCGGTTGGCGCTCGCGATGCCCTCCGCCTCGATCCGCTTGCGCTCCGCCTCTGCCTTGGCCGTTCTTGCCGCCTCGACGGCCCGCTCGGTGGCCTGCTGCTGCTGGATCTTCTTGTCGATCTGCTCCTGCAACTGGCGGGAGGGCCGCACATTGCGCAGGTTCACCGCGGTGACGTCGATGCCGCGCGGGGCGAGGCGCTGCTTGATCAGGGAGTCGATCTCCGAGCCGATCCGCTCGCGGGCGGAGGCGTACCCCTCCTCGCTGGTGTGCGCGGCGAAGACGTTGCGGATGATCTCACGGCTGTCGGGCATCACCAGCCGCGACTGGATGGCCTCCTCGTTGCCGGCCAGCCGGTAGAGCTCGACGGCCTTGGCGGGCACCACGGCCCACTTGATGGTGACGTCGGCGTAGAGCACCCCGCCCTGCGAGGAGCGGACCTCGACCACGTCCTTGTCGTGCAGGTCGAGGTCGACCGGGCGCGTGGAGAACGACGTGACATCGGTGAACGGCGACCTGAAGTGGATACCGGAGGTCAGCGGCGAGCCGACCTTGCCGAAGGTCACCGGGACGCCGACCTCGTAGGCGCTCACGACGTGGACGCAGGCGAAGACGCCCGCCAGCACGCCCGCCAGGGCGCTGAGCGCCGCTCCCAGCCTCCAGCCGCCGGAGCTCTGGCCCCGGGCGACGAAGAACAGCGCGACCGCCGCCATGAGCAGCAGGATGGACAGCACGAACACAAAAAATCCCCCTCCGGGACCACGGACCGGCGCCGCCCCCGGCCGCGCCGCGCAGCGCATCGTAACGGCCGCGGGTGACGGCTCCGCGCGCTGCGTGACCAGCTGTTGCGAGGGTGTCGCCGGGCTGTACGGGGGGTTACCGGGTGCGCAGCGACTGGGGGTCGTCCAGGACGGCGCGCACCACGCTGTACGCAGCCCCGAGGAGCACGCCCTCGTGGCCCAGCCGGGACACCAGCACGGCGTCCGCGGGCCATTGACGGTCCGTCACGCGGCGGTCCAGCTCGCGTTCGACGGCCGACCGCAGCCACGGCGCCAGCGAGGCCAGCGTGCCGCCCAGCACGACGGCCTGCGGGTCCAGCAGGTTCACCGCGCCGCTCAGCGCGATCCCGAAGGCCTGGCCGGCGGCCGCCAGCGCCTTCAGCGCCGCCGGGTCCTGCTCCGTGGCGGCCGCCTGGAGGGCCTTCAGCGCGTCCGGCCGCTCCGGGGCGATGCCCGCGGCGCGCAGCACGGCCTCCTCGCCCGCGTACTGCTCCAGGCAGCCGCGGGCCCCGCAGGAGCAGCGGGGGCCCGTCGGGTGCACGGGTACGTGGCCGAGCTCCCCGGCGAAGCCCCGCGCCCCGCGGAACAGCCGGCCGTCGACGACCAGTGCCGCGCCGATGCCGATCTCCGCCGAGACGTGCACGAAGTCCGTGACGCCCTCGTGGCCGCCCAGCCAGAGCTCGGCGAGGGCGCCGAGGTTGGCCTCGTTCTCGACGGCGACCGGGATGCGGGCTCCGGCCGGACCGTCGCCGTCGGCCCGGTCGAACCAGCCCGCCGGCTCGACGTCCTCCCAGCCGAGGTTCGGCGCCCGCATCACGACCTGCCGGTCCCGGCCGACCAGGCCCGGCACGGCGAGCGTCAGTCCGGCCGGGCTCAGGCCCGCGGCCCGCGCCTCCCGCCGCACCTCGGCGACGAGCGCCGCGAGTTCGCGCAGCGTCTCCGTCGCCGGACGGCCGCGGTTGTCCGCCTCGACGCGGGCCCGGGCGCGCACGGTGCCGCGCAGGTCCACCGCGATGGCGGCGAGGTGGTCCACCCCGACCTCGGCGCCGAGGCCCGCCGGGCCGGTGTCGTTCAGCGCGAGGGCGGTGCCGGGCCGGCCGACCGTCCCGGGGCGCTGGGTGCCCAGCTCCACGAGCAGGCCCGCGGCGAGCAGTTCGTCGACGAGGGTCGACACGGTGGCCCGGGTCAGGCCGACCTCGGCGGCGACGGCCGCGCGCGAGACCTCGCCGTGGTCCGCCACGGCTCGCATCACCAGCGCCAGATTCCGCCGTCGCAATCCCGCCTGCGACCCCGGCCTTTCCGCCACGCCCCGGTCCCCTTCCGCTGTCGTCCGTCATCCGTCCTGGTCAACGTCGTCCTGCCGCCACCCTCGCACGCCCCGCCGGGGGCCGGGCCACCGGGCGGGGCGCCCCGGCTCACCGCACGCCGAAGGCGTCCGCCAGCGCCGTGGCGAGGCGGTCGAGAGCGGCGTCGTCCCGGGGGACGGGGTCGTAGGAGGGACCGGCCGTGGTGTTCCAGCGGCGGGCCATGTCCTGCGGGGTCTGCCCGGTGAGCAGTCCCGCGGCCTGCGCGGCCGCGCCCAGCGCGACGAGTTCGTCCGCGACGGGGATCCGGACGGCCCGCCCGGACAGACGCCGCACGGTCTCCCGCCACGCCGTCCCGCGGGCGCCGCCGCCGATGAGCAGCAGGGGCTCGTCCGAGGTGGTGCCGTCGACCGCGAGCACCTGGTCGAGGGCGGTGAGCAGGGCGTACGCCGCACCGTCGTACGCGGCCTGGAGGATCTGCCCCGCAGTGGTGTCGTGCCGCAGCCCGGTGAGCAGCCCGGAGGCGTACGGCAGGTTGGGCGTGCGCTCGCCGTCGAGGAACGGCAGCAGCACCGTCCTGCCGCCCGCCTCGACCGCCTCGCGGTCCAGCGACAGCAGCCCCGCGATCTTGTCGACGGCGAGGGTGCAGTTGAGGGTGCAGGCCAGCGGCAGCCAGCCGCCGTGCCCGCCCGCGAAGCCGGCGACGATGCCGGTGGGGTCGGTGGGACGGGTGGTGGCGGCGGTGTAGACCGTGCCGGAGGTGCCGAGGCTGAGCGCGGGCTGACCGGGGACGAGCCCGAGGCCGAGGGCCGCGGCGGCGTTGTCGCCGGTGCCCGCGCCGACCAGGACGCCCTCGCGCAACGGCAGTCCGGGCAGGGTGACACCGGCGGCCTCGCCGGGGCCCAGGACCCTCGGCAGCAGGGCGGGGTCGAGGCCGATCTCCGCGAGCAGCGCCTCGTCGTACGTCTCGGTGTCCGTGGCCCACCAGCCGGTGCCGGAGGCGTCGCCCCGGTCGGTGACGCCGGCGCCGGCGAGCCGCTCGGTGAGGAAGTCGTGCGGGAGGCGTACCGCCGCGGCGGCCTTGGCGGTCTCGGGCTCGTGCTCGGTGAGCCACGCCCACTTGGTCACGGTGAAGCTCGTGCCGGGCACGCTGCCGAAGCGCTGCGCCCAGTGCTCGGCGCCGTGCCGCTCCACCAGGGCGTCGGCCTGCGGGGCGGACCGCACGTCGTTCCAGAGCAGGGCGGGCCGCAGGGGCCTGCCGGCCGGGTCGAGGACGACCAGGCCGTGCTGCTGGCCGCCGACGGAGATGGCGTCGGCGCGCTCCGCGTACGGCCCGAGCTGGGCGAGCGCGTCGCCGAGCGCGCGCCACCAGACCTCGGGGTCGGTCTCGCGGCCCGCGCCCTCGCTGACCGTGTGCCGGGCCTGCCCCCTGGCCAGTACCTCGCCCGTCTCCACGTCGACGGCGAGCACCTTGGTCGACTGGGTGGAGCTGTCCACACCCAGCGCGATCGGTCCGTTACCCATCCTGCGGCTCCCTTCACAAAGCGGCGATGGCATATTAATTTGTTCAGTGGTCTTACGAATAGGAGCCGCCGCGATGAGTTTCACCCCCACCCCCGAGGACAAGTTCACCTTCGGTCTCTGGACCGTCGGCTGGCAGGGCCGCGACCCCTTCGGCGACGCGACCCGCCCCGCCCTCGACCCCGTCGAGAGCGTCAACCGGCTGGCCGAGCTCGGCGCGTACGGCGTGACCTTCCACGACGACGACCTGATCCCCTTCGGCTCGGACGACACCGCGCGCGAGGGCCACATCAAGCGCTTCCGCCAGGCCCTGGACGCCACCGGCCTCAAGGTGCCGATGGCCACCACCAACCTCTTCACGCACCCGGTCTTCAAGGACGGCGGCTTCACCGCCAACGACCGCGAGGTGCGGCGCTTCGCGCTCCGCAAGACCATCCGCAACATCGACCTCGCCGCCGAGCTGGGCGCCAAGGTCTACGTCGCCTGGGGCGGCCGCGAGGGCGCCGAGTCCGGCGCCGCCAAGGACGTGCGGGTCGCCCTCGACCGTTTCAAGGAGGCCTTCGACCTCCTCGGCGAGTACGTCATCGAGCAGGGCTACGACATCCGCTTCGCCATCGAGCCCAAGCCGAACGAGCCGCGCGGCGACATCCTGCTGCCGACCATCGGTCACGCGCTGGCGTTCATCAACGAGCTGGCCCACCCCGAGCTCGTCGGCCTCAACCCCGAGGTCGGCCACGAGCAGATGGCCGGGCTGAACTTCCCGCACGGCATCGCCCAGGCGCTGTGGCACGGCAAGCTCTTCCACATCGACCTCAACGGTCAGACCGGCATCAAGTACGACCAGGACCTGCGCTTCGGCGCCGGCGACCTGCGCTCCGCGTTCTGGCTGGTCGACCTGCTGGAGTCGGCCGGCTACGAGGGCCCGCGCCACTTCGACTTCAAGCCCCCGCGGACCGAGGACATGGACGGCGTGTGGGCCTCCGCCGCCGGCGGCATGCGCAACTACCTCATCCTCAAGGAGCGCGCCGCCGCGTTCCGTGCCGACCCGGCCGTGCAGGAGGCGCTGAAGGCCGCCCGCCTGGACCAGCTGGCGCAGCCGACCCTCGGCGCGGGCGAGACCCTGGCCGACCTGCTCGCCGACCGCGGCGCCTACGAGGAGTTCGACGCCGACGCCGTCGCGACCCGCGGCTCCGCCTTCGAGCAGCTCGACCAGCTCGCGATGGACCACCTGCTCGGCACCCGCTGAGACCGCCGGAAACACGGTTGCCGCCGGGCGCGTCCCGGCGGCACCCTGCGGGGGTGATCGAACTGCGTGTGCTCACCCCCGACGACTGGCCGCTCTGGCGGGAGCTGCGGCTCGCCGCGCTCGCCGACGCGCCGCACGCCTTCGGCGCCCGGCTCGCCGACTGGCAGGGCGACGGCGACCGCGAGGAACGCTGGCGCGACCGGCTCGCCCTGGCCGGCTCGTACAACCTGGTCGCCCTCGTCGACGGCAGGCCCCGCGGCATGGCGAGCGGCGTCCCCGGCGAACGCCCGGACACCGCCCGGTTGATCTCGATGTGGGTTGCGGGCGAGGCCCGCGGCCGCGGCGTCGCGGACCTGCTGATCCGGGCCGTCGAGGAGTGGGCCGCGGGCACGGCGGGCGCTGCCTCGCTCCACCTCGCCGTCGCGGAGGGCAACGCGCCGGCGACGGCGCTCTACACGCGCAACGGCTTCGTGGACGCCGGCGAATCCGGCGAGGTCATGCCGGACGGGCGCGCGGAGCGCGTCATGACGAAGCCGATCGCGGCGGCGTAGGGCCGCGCCGGGTGGACCGGGCCTGAGGCGGCCTGGCCAGCCGTTCGCCCGGTCCGACGCTCCCGCGGGTCACCAGGCGAAGGCCTCCGGGGCGGCGCCCGGTCCGGGGAAGATCTCGTCGAGACCCGCCAGCAGCTCCTCGTCCAGCTCCAGCTCCACCGCGCGCAACGCCGAGGCGAACTGCTCCACCGTGCGCGGCCCCACGATCGGCCCGGTGACCCCGGGCCGGGTCAGCAGCCAGGCGAGCGCGACCTCGCCGGGCTCCAGCCCGTACTTGCCCAGCAGATTCTCGTACGCCCGCACCCGCGCCCGGACCACCGGGTCGGCCAGCCCCGCCGCCGACCGGCCCACCCTGGTGCGGGCCCCGCTGTCCTCCCGCTCCTTGCGCAGCGCGCCGCCCAGCAGCCCCTGGTGCAGCGGCGACCACGGGATCACGCCGAGCCCGTACTCCCGCGCCGCCGGGATCACGTCCAGTTCGGCGCTGCGCTCCGCCAGGTTGTACAGGCACTGCTCGCTCACCAGGCCCATCGAACCACGGTTCGCGGCGGACTCGTTGGCCTGCGCGATCTTGTAGCCGGGGAAGTTCGACGACGCCGCGTGAAGGATCTTGCCCTGGCGGACGAGGACGTCGACCGCCTGCCAGATCTCCTCGAACGGGGTGCGCCGGTCGACGTGGTGGAACTGGTAGACGTCGATGTGGTCCGTGCCGAGCCGCCGCAGGCTGGCCTCGACCGCCCGGCGGATGTTGAGGGCGCTGAGCCGGTCGTGGTTCGGCCACGACTCCTCGTTCCACGCCTTCTTGTCCGCCGACATGTTCCCGTAGACCTTCGTGGCCAGGACCACCTTGTCGCGGCGGCCGCCGCCCCGCGCGAACCACGAGCCGATGACCTTCTCCGTGAGCCCCTTCTCCTCGGCGACGCCGTAGATGTCCGCCGTGTCGAAGAAGTTGACGCCCGCGTCCAGGGCGGCATCCATGATCATGTGGCTGGTGGCCTCGTCCGTCTGCCCGCCGAAGTTCATCGTGCCCAGCACGATGCGGCTGACCTTGAGGCCGGTGCGGCCGAGTTGTGTGTACCTCATGGGGTACCAGCGAACGCCTTCGAGTGGACTCACGGCAAGGGCGTTCCCCGGCGGGGCCGCCCCGGGGTCCGGGCGTGACGGCATCATGCCGCTTCGGCCAGGCACTCCCGGCAGGTGGCCGGGGCGTGCCCGCGGAAGGGGCGTTCGCAGGAGTCGCAGGACTGCCAGGGGACGGCCGCTCGGGGCGGCGGCGTGGCCGCGGGCGGCTCCCATACGCGCAGGCGGTGGGCGAGCAGGCCGGCCGGACGGTGGGTCAGGACGGAGGGCAGGTCCGCGGCGAGGGCCTCGGCGATGCGCCGGGGCTCGGCACCGAGGCGGAGCCACGCGGCGACACCGGGCGCCAGGCGGGCGATGTCGCGCTGGGAGAGCAGCAGGCGGGAGTCGCGTACGCGGAGGGACGCGAGGACGGCCTCGGCGGCCCCGGCGAGGGCGTCCGCACCGAGGGTGGCGCCCGGGGCGGCTTCCCGGACGGTGGCGGGAGCTTCGTCGGGGGCTTTGTCGCAGTCCACGGCCGGGGTGGGTTCGGGCGCGGGGGCTTCCGGCGCCGTCGGCGCGTCCGCCCGCGGCGCGTCGTGGGCATAGGTCCGGGTACGGATTCGCCCGTTGCCCTCGCGGACCACGACCCGCTCCAGGAATCCCTCCGCCTCCAGCTCGTTCAGCGCCCGGGCCAGCCGCTCCCGGCTCTCGGTGAAGTGCGCACGCAGCGCGTCGATGCTGACGGGCACGCCGTCCGGGACGGAGAGCAGATACGCGCCGACGCCCACCGTGACCGCGCTGCCGGGGCGCTGGGCGAGGCGGTTGGAGAGGATGGTGAAGTCCGCCGTAAGGCGGCGGCGTACGTGGACGACGCCGGTCGTCGGAGTCCCGGCGCGGGCGTGCGAGGGCGCACTAGACTGGGTGTCAGCCATGGGGAAGGGCCTTGCTTCCTTGATTGGTCAGGCCCCGGCCGGGATTGCCGTCCCCGCCGGGGCCGTCGTCTGTGTGGTGTTGTCTGCGGCGACCATACCGCCCTGTACTCACCGCTTCCGCTCAAATCACCCGATCGCGTGATGGGTTGGGAGGGGAGGGGGGAGTCTTCGTCCTTACGAGAAAGGTCCTTGAGGGGTCCGCTGCGCGACCGGCCCCCGGCCATCACCACGCCGTGCCGGACCACCGGCCCCCGGTGCCCCGGCATCCGGTGGAGTCGGCCCCGGCTCTACGGCGGCGCACCCACAGGCGAGACGGACCGGCGGCCGCGCCGTTAAGCGCGCACCGCTCTCGCGAAGCCGGCCCGCTCAGGCGGCCTGACCGTCCACGACGCCCTTGGCGAAGTCCGCGCGCAGCCGGGAGAGTTCGTCGTCCGGCACCGCGCGTGCCCAGGCGTCGGGGAGTCCGCGGACGGTGTGGTCCCGGGAGGTCGCGGCACTGTAGGTGGCCGTGCAGGTGAGTGACACGGTGTCGGCGGGCTTCATCTTCCGGTGGAAGTCGCAGGTCTTCACCTTGCGGCCGTCGAGGGTGATGGCGATGCTGATCTCCGCGTAGACGGGGTCGTCGGACGCCTCCTCGTCGCCGAGGCCGTCGTACACGGAGTTCTGGATGGTGAATCGGGCGGTGCAACTGCTGTTGCCGCAGGGCGAGAAGCGGGCCTTCCCGGTGCTGCTGAAGCTGACCGCGGGGTCGACGGCGGACTTCAGGGCGGCGAGGTCCCGGTCGTAGGCGGTGGCGAAGGTCTCGCGGTCGGCGCCGGTGAGGGCGGCCACCGTGGTGTCCAGACCGTCCGGCAGGGGCAGCGGCCCCGAGGCGGCGGGGGAGTCGCCCGCGGCCAGGCGCAGCAGGGTGCGCGGGGTGGAGTCGCTGATCCAGAAGCGGCCGCCGGTCGTGGTCAGCACCTTGACGGGGTGTCCGGCGACCGTGGAGGAGGAGACGGCGTCCGGGCGGCCGCGGCCGGCGGCGTCACGGAGCAGGGCCGAGACGTTGGCCGGGTCCAGCGGGGTCGTCAGATCGTCGATCTCGGGCAGGTCGGCGGAGGAGTCCAGCCAGCGGCCGTCGATCCGGTCGAGGAGGTCGCCCGCGTAGCCGCGATCCTTCCAGTAGGCACGGCCGGCCTTGGTCAGGCGGTGGTCGTCGGTGGTGAGCAGCCGTACGGTGGCACCCTCGTCCCGCAGCGAGCCGCGGCCCCAGCCGCCGGGCGTGGTCTGCAGGTCGAACGGGGTGCTCGCCCCGCTGTCGAGCGCGAAGTCGCCGCGGTAGGAAACCACTTGGGCGTTGTCCATGGTGTCCGCCGCCTCCCGGAGCATGCGCTCGGCCTCCGCCGCCGGGTCCTTGCGCGCGGTCGCCGACGGGCCCTTGCCGTCGCCGGAGCCGTCACCGCTCCAGGGCGCCCAGATGAGCAGGCCGGCGACCAGGGCCGCGGTGGCGAGGCCCGCCACGGCCAGCAGGGGGCCGCGCCGCCGGGGCGGCGGTGTGGGGTAACCGGGGTGCGGCGGGTACCAGGGCGCTCCGCGGTGGGCCTGCGGCTGCGGCGGGTACGGCGGCGCCGGCGGGGGCGGCGGTCCGAAGCCGCCGCCCCCCGTGCCGCCGCCGGTCCCGTGACCGGGGCCCCAACCGCCGCCGCCCAACGGCGTTCCGTCCGTCATCTCCGCGTCTCCCCACCTCGTGCGGCCACCCGGGCCCCCACCGATGTCCCCGTCGGGACGTTCCCCGTCATGATGTCCCGTCAGGCGCCGACCTTCTCATCCGGTCCGCGTTCCCGCCCGGCCTTCCGCGAATCCGCCGCCGGCCCGGCCCGGCGGGGTGCGGGAGGGCCAGGGCAAGGTACTGCAGCCGCCGCGCGGCTCCTGGGGGAGGGGTTTCTCATGCGCCTCTCATCCACCGCTCAGGCTCTCATCACGGCCGGTTCCTAGCGTCGCGGCAGCGGAGAAGGAGCACTGACCTCCCCCCGCTTCCCGTTTTCCTGACTCGGCGAGGAATCGCATGTTCTTCACGTATCTTCGGCGCGAACTCCGACGCCGCAGAAAGGCGGCGCTCGTCATCGCGACGGGCCTCGCACTGGGCATCGCCCTGGTGATCACCGTCAACTCGGTGTCGGCCGGCATGCAGCAGGCCCAGGGCAAGGTGCTGGAGTCGCTGTACGGCCTGGGCACCGACATGACCGTCACCAAGGCCGCCGACCCCGGCTCCTCCTCGGAAAGGCCGCGCTTCCGGTTCGACGCGCGCGGCGACGACAAGGAGCAGAGCAGCGACCACGTCATGGTGCAGGGCTTCGAGTCGCTGCAGTCGTCGGTCGTCGACCAGGTCGCCGGGCAGAGCGGGGTCAAGGCGGCGGTCGGCGGGCTGAGCCTGGTCGTCATCAAGGTCAACGGCCAGTTCCAGCGCGGCGAGTTCCAGCAGGCGCCGGGCAGCGGCACCCGGCCGCGCGGCCAAGGCGGCAGCGGCCAGCCGCAGGGCACGGTGCGCGGCGGCGGCGCCGACTTCGACATCAACAACTTCACGGTCTACGGGACGGACGTCGGCCACCTCGACCTCGGCCCGCTGACCTCGTCGAAGATCACCTCGGGGAAGACCTTCACCAGCGCGCAGGGCAACGCCAAGGTGGCCGTGCTCGACAGCGCCTACGCGAAGCAGAAGAAGCTGACCGTGGGCAAGACGCTCACCATCTCCGGCACCAAGTTCGAGGTCATCGGCATCGCGACCGCCGACAGCGGTTCCTCCTCCGCCAACGTCTACATCCCGCTGAAGCAGGCGCAGACGCTCGCGGACGCCAAGGACAAAGTCACCACGATCTACGTCCAGGCCAGTGACTCCAAGAAGATCGACTCCGTCAAGTCCGCGATCCAGAAGAACATCTCCGGAACGACGGTGACCACCTCCTCCGACCTGGCATCCACGGTCTCCGGCTCGCTGAGCACCGCCTCCGACCTGGCGACCAACGTGGGCAGGTGGCTGTCGATCGCGGTGCTCGTCGCGGCCTTCCTCGTCGCGGGCCTGCTGACCTCCTCCGCCGTCAGCCGCAGGGTGCGCGAGTTCGGCACCCTCAAGGCGCTGGGCTGGAAGAGCGGCCGGGTGACCCGGCAGGTCATGGGCGAGGCGATCGTCAACGGCCTGGTCGGCGGCGGGCTCGGCATCGCCCTGGGCCTCGGCTGCGCGTACCTCATCACCGCGATCAGCCCCACCCTGGAGGCGACCGTGGGCGGGGCCGGCGGCGGTGCCGAGGGACCGGGCGGCGGCTTCGGGCCGGGCGGGCCGGCCCGGCGCGCGGCCTCCGGCGCCCTGAAGATCGCCCTCGAGGCGCCGGTCGAGGTCGACACCATCGTCCTCGCGGTGGTCCTGGCGGTCGCGGGCGGTCTGGTCGCCGGACTATTCGGCGGCTGGCGGGCCTCGCGGCTGCGCCCGGCGGACGCCCTGCGCCGCGTCGAGTAGCCCGTACCCGCCCCACGAGACCGGGGGCCGCGTTCCGCACCTTCCCCCCGGCGTGGCGCGGCCCCCGCCCTTCCCCTTCAGGACTTCAGGAGTCACCTCATGTACAAGCTGAGCGGCGTGACCAAGCGCTACTCGCGTGGCAAGGACGTCGTGGACGCGCTGCGCGGCGTCGACCTGGTGATCGAGGACGGTGACCAGCTCGTCGTCCAGGGCCCGACCGGCGGCGGCAAGTCGACGCTGCTGCAGATGCTCGGGGGTCTCGACCGCCCGACGGAGGGTTCGGTGGAGCTGGACGGCGTCGACCTGGCCCGGCTGAGCGAGGCCCGGCTGACCAAGGTCAGGTCGCAGAACATCGGCATCATCTTCCAGAGTTTCAACCTGATCCCGACCCTGACCGCCCAGGAGAACGTCGAGACCGCCCTCGTCCCGCTGGGCGTGAAGGCCTCCGAACGCCGTACCCGCGCCGCCGAGGCCCTCGCATCCGTCGGTCTCGGCGACCGACTGCACCACCTGCCCGGCGAGTTGTCGGGCGGTCAGCAGCAGCGCGTGGCGATCGCCCGGGCGCTGGTGAAGCGCCCCAAGGTGCTGCTCGCGGACGAGCCCACCGGTGCCCTGGACGAGGGCACCCGCGACGAGATCCTCGCCCTGCTGGAGGGGTTGTGGAAGGAGTACGGGCTGACCTTCGTCATGGTCACCCACGACTCCGCCATCGCCCGGCGCGCCACTCGGGTCGCCACCATCGAGAAGGGCCGGGTCACCGTCACCGAGCGGACCCCCGCGGCCTGAGGCCGCCGCCGCACCTGCGGCCCCGCGGCCCCGCGGCCCCGCGGCCTCCGGCGCGCGTCGCCGGGGGCCGTGAGGCGTTCAGTCCGTGACGCCCAGGTCCTCGCGCATCAGGCGCTGCAGCGTCCGCAGCAGCGGTTCCGCGTCCCGCAGGGCCTCCAGCGCGCTGTGCGGGCTCTCGCCGTCCCGGGCGAGGCCGCGGTCGAGCCGCTTGGCCGCGGCGTCCGCCGCCGCGAGGACTTGGTTGACGTCTCGCGAGGCCGCCAGGACGCGTTCCGGGACGATCATCTGCGCCTCGGCGTACCGGTCCCGGTACTCACGGCGGGATTCCTCGACCTGGTCCCGCTCCTCGGCGGAGTAGACCCCGTCCCTGATCCGGTGCAGGGCGTCCTTGAGCAGCGTGTGGAACTGCCGCGAGGCCCGGTTCATCGCCGTGTAGGCCGTCCGCCGTTCCTCGAACCGGCGCAGCCGCTCCGCCTCGGCGGCCTCCGCCAGGCGGCGCCGGTCCGTGCCGCGCTGGGCGAGCACGGGGGCGAACAGGGTGCCGAGCACTCCGACGACAGCAGTGATCATCGCGCCGAGCGTGGCATTCATGGTTCGCTTCCTATCCCGCCCGGCGGGACGGCGCAAGAGACGGCCGGTCAGTGGCGCTGCGCGCCGGCCGGGAGCTCACGCAGGGTCACGGTGACTGCGGTGGAGCAACTACTCCCGTCGAACGCGTGGTTCGGCATCCTGGTGGCGTCGGTGCTGCGCGCGTCCTCCGAGCCGCTGCGGAGCAGGACGCCGACTGCCGTGCGGCCGTTGCGGGCGCGGCAGAGATCGGGCACGGGCCCGTGGAGGGCACAAGGGCGGTCGACCCGCCCGGAACGGCGGATTCCGTTCCGGGCGGGTCGCCTGCCGTCCTACGCTTCGACCTACTTCGCGAGATACGCGTTGTAGATCACCTGGGACAGGGTGTTGCCCTTCTTGTCGCTGACCAGGGCCTTGAAGGAGACACCCCTGCCCGCCGTGGGGTTCTTCAGCGTCACCTTGCCGCTCCTGACCGTCAGCTTCGACCAGTGGGCGCCGCCGTCGGTGGAGACGTACACCTTCAAAGACTTCAGGTCGCGGCCCGCGGCCGCGCCCTGGACGGTCACTGGCATCTTGACCGTGGCCTTCGCCTTGGAGGTGCTCATGGCGGACAGGGACGGGGTGAAGCGCACCACGGAGACCGGCAGAGCGGCCGGGACGTCACCGCCGACGTGCCTGGAGGAGAACGTCCAGGACGCGGTGATGCGGGTGCTGACCGCCGCGGTCGAGGCGCGGGTCACCGAAGTGGTCAGCCGGTAGCCGGCCTTGGCGCCCGGGACGGTGAAGACGGCGCCGTCGTCGAGCGTGCCGTTGTAACTCCCGACCTTCGTCCCGCCCCGGTACAGGATCGTGGTGGCCCTGTCGTACGACGAGAAGCCGCTGTGGCCCTGACCGTCGGTGAAGAGGCCTACCGTGCCCGAGATCTCGTCACCGGAGCGCACGATGCCGGAGTGGCGGTCCAGCTTCGGGCCGAAGACGCCGACGTTGAAGCTGCGGCTGTAGCTCTTGCCCTTGGTGAAGGTCCGGGCCGGCGCCTCGTAGTACCCCTCGGACATCTCGCCCGAGGCGTCGGTCTGCAGGAAGTCCTGCGCCCAGGAGACGCCGGAGGCGTTGACGTACACGGCCTTGGTGAAGGGCAGCCCGGTGAGGAAGCCGCTCGGCGTCACCATGGCCCGGTTCACGAACGGGGTGGTGAAGACCGCGCCGAGCTTGCGCTTCACCGAGGAGCCGCCGGTGGTGGTGATCCTCGCCAGGTCGGCGCTCCGCACGGTCCTGGTGTAGCCCGTGTAGAACGACTTCGTGCGGCCGTACGCCACCGTGTAGACCTTCGAGCCGTGCTCGAACAGCCCGGCCACGGTCGCCTGATACTGGGCGGCGGTCAGCGCGGGGCCGGAGTGCGCGGTACGGAAGTCCCGCAGCGTGCCGGCGTTGAAGCTGAGGCCCGCGCCGGCGGCGCCGTAGTTCAGGTTGTAGCCGACCATGAGGTCCGACTGCCTGGCCGCCCGGTCCGGCAGCGTGAACACGAACGGCTTGGCCTTGCTCGCGTCGAGCGTCAGCTCGGTGTCCTTGGTGAGCTTGACCAGCGGGCGGTTCACCCAGTTCGCGCTCTTGATCGTCTGGCCGTCGGCGGCGAGCCTCACGATGAGGCTGTCCACGGCGTAGCTGCCCTTGGGCAGGCGCAGCACCGTGCTGCCGCTGTCGTTGGTGACCTCCTCGAAGGTGTCGCCGTCCAGTCCGAGGACGAGCGTGTCGTAGGCCGCGGCCGGCCGTCCGTCGCGGTCCAGGTTGTTGATCCGCAGGTCGTACGACTCGGCCTCGCGCACCACGCCCGCGGCGGTGCGCACCGACCGCGTCCCGTCGCCGGCCACCACGGCCGCGCTGTAGGCGCCGTCGAGGCTGCCGCCGAGGGTGGTGTCGACGGTCAGCGTGGCCTGCGCGGTGCCGCCGGCGGGCACGGTCAGCTGCTGCTTGTCGAGGGTGAAGAAGCCGGCCGGCGCCGCGGCACCGGCCGGGTCCTTGCCGGTGACCGACAGGTGCAAGGTGACGTCGGAGTCACCGGAGTTCCGGTACGTGATCGTCCTGGACTGCTGGGTGTCGTCGGCGTGCGGCCACCGGGCGACGCCGAAGCTCAGCGAGACCGGTTCTGCGACCACGTCCTGGTGGATCGCCCCGGCCAGGTCGATCTGGCCGGAACCCTGCTGGAAGGCGGTGTAGCCGCCGTCCGTCGTGGAGCCGACCAGCGCGGCCTTGATCTGCCGGCCCGTCCAGTCCGGGTGCTCCTGGGCGAGGATCGCCGCGGCGCCCGCCACGTGCGGAGTGGCCATGGAGGTGCCGGAGATGGTCAGGTAGCTCCCGTCCGGGGTGTGCGGGACCTCGGGGTCGGTGTCGATGACACTGCCCGCGGCCGCGGCCGCGGTGATGTCCACGCCGGGGGCGGTGGCATCGGGCTTGATCGCTCCGTCGCCCACGCGCGGGCCGCGTGAGGAGAAGTCGGCGAGCTTGGAGTCCTTGTCGACCGCGCCGACGGTCAGCGCGGCGTCCGCGCTGCCGGGGGAGCCGACGGTGGAGTCGCCGTCGCCCTCGTTGCCCGCCGCGATGACGAACAGCGTGCCGGTGTCGGCCGACAGGCGGTTGACCGCCTCCTCGATCGGGTCGACGCCCGGGGTGTCGGTCCCGCCGAGGCTCAGGTTGGCCACCTTGGCGCCGGAGGCGGCGGCCCACTCCAGGCCCGCGATGATCCCGGCGTCGTCGCCGAAGCCGTCGTCGTCCAGCACCTTGCCGCTGATGATCCGCGCGCCCGAGGCCACGCCTTTGTAGGCACCGGCCGACTTCTCGCCGGTGCCGGCGGCGATGGAGGCGACGTGGGTGCCGTGGCCGAAGTGGTCGAGCAGGTTGTCCGCGGTGGAGAAGTTCTTCTCGGCGACCACCTGACTGGTCAGGTCCGGGTGGCTCTTGTCGACGCCGGTGTCCAGCACCGCGATCGTGACGCCGGTTCCGTCGTAGCCCGCGTCCCAGGCGTCCGGCGCGTGGATCTGCCGGGTGTTCCAGCTCGGTTCGGCCGCGGCCTTCTGGATCGCGTTCAGCCAGACCGTGCGCAGGCCGGACTCGGCGGTGGCGTACGGGGAGCCCTGCGGGGCGTCGGTCAGCGCCGTCCAGACGCCGGAAGCGCAGTCCTCGGGCGCGGTGACGGCCTCGCCGCCCAGCGGCGCGAAGGTGTGGGTCACCTCGGTGCCCTGGGCGCGGTGCAGTTCGGTCCGCGCCTCGGGCCTGCTGCCCCGGTAGGTGACGATCAGTCCGAGGCCGTGCCGCTCGGCGGCCTTGCGGTACTCGGCCCGGCGCAGCGTGGTCACGTCGAAGAGCCGGCGGTCGACCCGGCCCTGCGCGATCAGCTGCACCGCGTCCTGCGGGACGACGTAGACATGGCCGTGCTGCCGGCGTATCTGCACCGGTATGTTCTCGCGCCCCTTGGCGCGTTTGAGGGCGACAGGCCTGCCCTGCGAGTCCACGGCGACCCGGTCGCCCGTGATCAGCGTGATCCACACGCGGTCCCTGACCGCCGTGGCGGACGCGGAGCCGGCCGGCTCCGCGGCCGACGGACCGGCCGCCGAGGCCGGTACGGCGGCGCCGGCGGTCAGCGCCGCCACGACCCCCGTCGCGAGCGCTGCCGCGCGCGCCTTCTTCCATCGTCGGTGCAACGTATCCCCTTGTGTCTGCGTCATGACACGCGGGAGCGCTCGTTCCCGGGCGCGCGCACGCGATGTTCCCCCACGGCGTTCCCCCCGGTGAAGCCCCCGCCTTGCATACGCAGTATGTGCCGCCTGTCGCGGACAGCTCAAGCGTCACATCGAACGCCAAGCCGGATTCGGCCATGAGGGTGTCGAAGCGCTTCGACTCCTGTCTGGACAGGGATGTGGGGGTCCGGATACCGTCTGTGTCGAAGCGCTTCAACGCTTTCGGCACGCGCCTCGACACTTCTTGGGGGACGGAGACACGCGATGGCCACACTCGCCGAGGTAGCCCGGCACGCCGGGGTTTCCGCCAGCACCGTCTCGTACGTCCTGAGCGGCAAGCGGTCGATCTCCGAGGGCACGCGTCGGCGGGTCGAACGGAGCATCCAGGAACTCGGCTACCACCCGCACGCCGGCGCGCGGGCGCTGGCCAGCAGCCGCTCGAACATCATCGCCCTCATGGTGCCGCTCCGTACAGACATGTACGTCCCCGTCATGATGGAGATCGCGATGGCGGTCGCCACGACGGCCCGTCAGCACGGCCACGACGTACTCCTGCTCACCGGCGAGGAGGGCCCCACCGCCGTCCGCCGGGTCGCGGCCAGCGGACTCGCCGACGCGATGATCCTCATGGACGTCGAGCTGGAGGACGAGCGCATCCCGCTGCTGCGTGCCGGGAAACGGCCCGCCGTGCTCGTCGGACTGCCCGCCGACACCGCCGGACTCACCTGCGTCGACCTCGACTTCGTCGCCACCGGCGCGCTCTGCGCCGACCACCTCGCGGACCTCGGCCACCGCTCCGTCGCCGTCGTCGGCGAGGCCGCCGCGGTCTACCGGCGCCACACGGGCTTCGCCGAACGCACCCTCCAGGGCCTGCGCTCCCGCGCCGCCGAACGCGGACTGCGGCTCATCCACCGCCCCTGCGAGGGAAGCTACGAGTCCACCGCGGGCACCCTCTCCCGCATCTTCGAGGAACGGCCCGACACCACCGCCCTCGTCGTCCAGAACGAGTCCGCCATCGCCCCCCTTCTCGCGCTCCTGCGCCAGCAGGGCCGCGCCGTGCCGGAGGACCTCTCCGTCGTCGCCGTCTGCCCCGACCAGGTGGCCACCCAGGCCGCCCCCCAGCTCACCTCGGTCGCCATCCCCGCGCAGCAGATGGGCCGGCACGCGGTCGAACTCGTCATCGCCAAGCTCAACGGCAGCCCGACGGAGGAGGTACGCCTCCTCGGCCCCGAACTCACCGCCCGCGCGAGCAGCGGCCCAGCGCCGTCCGCGGGGTGAGAGGATCTTGGCATGACCGGCCAACACCACGCCGTCACCGAACCCCACCGGCCCTTTGCCGAAGCGGTCCGGCTCGACCTGTCCGATCCCGACACCCTGCGTCAACTGTGGGACCTTCAGCGGGCCTCCTACGCGGTCGAAGCCCGGCTCATCGGCTTCGACGGCATCCCGCCCCTGCACGAGTCCCTTGAGCAGTTGCGGGCATGTGACGAGTCCTTCCTCGGCGTTCGCGATGAGTCGGGACTTGTCGGAGCGGTCGCCTGGGCCCGCTTGCCGAACGGTGCTCTGGACATCTGCCGGCTCGTGGTCCATCCCGTCGCGCACCGTCGCGGTGTCGCAACGGCACTGCTCGACGCCCTGGACTCGATCGAGCCCGCGGAACTGACCGTCGTCTCCACCGGAACCGCCAACCTGCCCGCACTCGCGCTCTATCGTCGGCGCGGATTCGTCCCTGTCGTCGAGCGCCGGATCGTGCCCGGTGTCTCGGTCACGCTGCTGGAGCGCAGGACGGCATCAGCGCTCCGGCCAGTCCACAACTCCTGAGTATCGCCTCCTCACGGGAGGGCAGGCGTGGCGTGCGTCAACGGGTGTGCCCGCGCTCGGAGTTCCACTCCAGCCCGGCGAGCGCCTGCGCGCGGTGGGCGGTGTACGCCGCGGCCGGGTCGGGGTCGTAGGCCCAGGGGGCCGCGCCCGCGTAGCCGTCGACGGCGCGGAACTGCTCGACCGCCTCGAAGAAGCGCTCCGCGCGCAGCAGGAAGGCCGCCAGCAGGTGCCGAACCACGGGCAGCACCGGGTCGGAGGGGGAGGCGTGCTCGGTGGCGTAGAGGGCGCCGCCGATGGCTCGGGAGACGACCTCGCTCTCGTAGAAGCCGCGGACGAGGATGACGTCCGGCTGGTGCGCGAAGACCTCGAAGAGCGGCAGCGCCGGCAGCAGGCTGCCCTCGGGAGCGGAGGAGGCGGCCCGCTCGGCGAAGTCGCGTGCGGCGTCCTCCGGGAGGCGGGCGAGGGCGGCCAGGTGGGCACCCATGTGGTGCGGGGCGCGGGAGGTGATCTTCTCCCAGGCCGGGTCGAAGTCCCCGTCGGCGGCGAGCGCGACGATGTACGGGACGGGGTCGCCCGGCGCGAGCAGCGCGGCCTGGTCGGCGACCGTGCGGGCCTCCTCCAGGATCATCGCCACGTCCGGGGAGCCGGCCGGCTCGCGCCGGGCCCGCTGCACCAGGAACGCCGCGTGGACGGCCGCCCCGCCGGCGTCCTTGGCGTCCTCGACCCGCCAGGTGCGCAGCCACGCCGCGCCCGTACCGGCGGCCTGCGCCAGCTCGACCGCCGCGGCGCCGGCCAGGGTCTGCACCCGCTGCCAGCGGAGCTCGCCCTCGGCCGGGGTGCCCTTGAGGAGGGCGGCGACCGCGCGCCAGTCCTGGGTGCGCTGGGTCACGGTCAGCGCCTGCGTCAGCTCGTCGTCCGGTCCCGGCAGCCGGATGTCGATCTCCTCCCGCGGCACGAGGCCGTACCGGGCGGGATCGACCGTGGCCACGGCCCGCACACCGCGGCCGCGCAGCATGCGGGGCACCAGCACGATCGCGGAGATCAGCAGAACGCCGTACAGCACCCACAGGAATTCCATGATGAGCAAGCCTACGCGGGCCCGCCCGGCACGTCCCGGCCCGCGGCGCGCACTACGCTCGGCGGTATGAGCGAGCAGCAGCACCAGAACTTCGAGACCCTCGCGATCCACGCGGGTCAGCCGGCCGACACCCGGACCGGGGCCGTGGTCACGCCGATCTACCAGGTCTCCACGTACAAGCAGGACGGGGTCGGCGGCCTGCGGGGCGGCTACGAGTACAGCCGCTCCGCCAACCCCACCCGCACCGCGCTGGAGGAGAACCTCGCGGCGCTCGAGGGCGGCCGCCGCGGCCTGGCGTTCGCGTCCGGCCTGGCCGCCGAGGACTGCCTGCTGCGCACGGTCCTGAAGCCCGGCGACCACGTCGTCATCCCCAACGACGCGTACGGCGGCACCTTCCGGCTGTTCGCGAAGGTCGTCGAGCGCTGGGGCGTGCGGTGGTCGGTCGCCGACACCTCCGACCCGGCGGCGGTCCGGGCCGCGCTGCGGCCGGAGACCAGACTGATCTGGGTCGAGACGCCCAGCAACCCCCTGCTCGGGATCACCGACATCGCGGCGCTGGCGGACATCGCGCGCGGCGCGGACGCCCGGCTCGTCGTGGACAACACCTTCGCCAGCCCCTACCTGCAGCAGCCGCTGGCGCTCGGCGCCGACGTGGTCGTGCACTCCACCACCAAGTACATGGGCGGGCACTCGGACGTGGTCGGCGGCGCGCTGGTCGCGGCCGACGCGGGGCTCGGCGAGGAACTGGCGTACCACCAGAACGCGATGGGCGCGGTCGCCGGTCCGTTCGACGCGTGGCTGGTGATGCGGGGCATCAAGACGCTGGCGGTGCGCATGGACCGGCACAGCGAGAACGCGGCCCGGGTCGCGGAGTTGCTGTCGCTGCACCCGAAGGTCACCCAGGTCTTCTACCCGGGCTTGCCCGAGCACGCGGGGCACGATGTCGCTGCCAAGCAGATGAAGCGGTTCGGCGGCATGGTCTCCTTCCGCGTCGCGGGCGGCGAGGAGGCGGCGGTCGAGGTGTGCAACCGGGCGCGGCTGTTCACGCTGGGCGAGTCCCTGGGCGGCGTCGAGTCCCTCATCGAGCACCCGGGCCGCATGACGCACGCCTCGGTCGCGGGTTCCGCGCTGGAGGTGCCGGCGGATCTGGTGCGGCTGTCGGTCGGCATCGAGTCGGTGGACGACCTGCTGGAGGACCTGCGCCAGGCGCTGGGCGCGTAGGGCCGCACGCGGCCGACGGGCGGGGGTTCCCCCTCCGGTCGGCCGCTACCAGTCGCCGATGCCCGGCGTCGTGTCGAGCGGTTCCGCGGACGGCCACCACAGTGCCGCCAGGACGAGCCCGACGGCGATCCCCACGACGAGCAGCGTCCACAGGGCCGCGTGCAGCACGCGGCGACGGGCCAGGACGCGGCGGCCGCGCTCGGCGGCGCGCGGGGCGAGGTCCACCGGTACGGCGGGGTGCGGCCCGTCGAGCAGCCGGCGGACCTCCTCCTGCTTGCGGTCGTACGCGCTCACGACGCGGCCTCCCGCACCCGGGGGGCCGCGCCGCCGCGGACGGGCCGGCTGCGCAGGACCGCGGTGGCCCGCAGGGTGATCGTCCGTACGCGTTCCGACGGCATGCCGAGCTGCGCGGCGGCCTGTTCCTCGGCGATGCCCTCGTACAGCCGCAGTACGATCACCAGCCGCTCCCGCACGTTGAGCGGCCCGAGCACCCCGCCGCGCGGGCGGCGCCACCAGGGCCGGTGGGCGAAGCGGCGGACCATCTCGGCGCGGGCGCAGGCGTACGGGTCCTCGCCGCGCATCCGGAACCAGTCCGCGTAGGTGCGCGACAGGGCGGCGCAGAGCAGCTCGGTCCCCTCCGTCCGGTCCCCCGTGAGCAGGACGGCGACATGCAGCAAACGCCCTGCCGCGCCTGCCGCGAACGCCTCGAACTCGGCCTCGCGCAGGCGCTCCGCTGCCTCCCGGCGCTCTCCCACAGCGACATGGGACGGCAGACGGCGACCTCAGGTCAAGAGTTCTGCTCGTCTCCCTGTGTGACGGAGGAGTGGTACCGCGCGAGCGCGGTGTTGAACCGGCCGAGGAGATCGGTGAAGGACTCGCGCTCCTGCGGCGTCCAGTCCTCCGTCACGACCTCCATGAGCCGCTGTCGCGAGCTGCGGACCTCCTCCAGACGCGAACGCCCGCGGGGGGAGAGCGCGAGCACGACCGCCCGCCCGTCCTCGGGGTGGGAGGTGCGCTTGACCAGTCCGCTGTCCACGAGCGGGGCGACCTGCCGCGTGACGGTGGAGGAGTCGATGCCCATGCCCTCCGCGAGCGCCTTGACGCCCATCGGGCCCTCGTCGTCCAGGCGGTGGAGCAGCAGGTAAGCGGCCCGGTCCATGGAGTTGCGGGCCTTGCCGACGCCACCGAGGCGCGTCTGTTCCGCGCGGCGGGCGAAGAGCGCCACCTCGTGCTGCAGGCGCTCCAGGAGGTCGGTCGTGATCTCCGAGGGGGGAATGGGCATGGCCGGAAGCTCGCGTTCTGTCGGTCCTGCGAAGGTTGGGAGAAGAGTACGCGGAGAGCGTCACCCGGGGACCCCGCCGCGGAAAACTGCTCGGTCCGTCCGGGCGGTGGCCACTGCTGCAAGACTGGGGACCATGGAAAGCCCCGCAAGTCCGGCACGTTCCACGGGTCGCGCGATGGTGACCGCGCGGCCGTGTCCCGTCACCATCGACGATGTGCGCGGCGCGCACAAGATGCTGTCGGGTGTCGCGCGTGTGACACCCATGGAGGGCAGCCGTTACCTGTCCCGTCTGGTGGCCGCGCCGGTGCACCTGAAGTGCGAGAACCTGCAGCGCACGGGCTCGTTCAAGGTGCGCGGCGCCTATGTGCGGATCGCCGGTCTGCGGCAGGAGGAGCGTGCGGCGGGCGTGGTGGCGGCGAGCGCCGGCAACCATGCGCAGGGCGTGGCGCTGGCCGCGTCGCTGCTCGGGGTGCGCTCCACCGTCTTCATGCCGGCCGGGGCCCCGCTGCCGAAGGTCGCGGCGACCCGCGACTACGGGGCCGAGGTGCGGTTGCACGGGCATGCGTTGGACGAGACGCTGCGCGCCGCACGGGAGTACGCGCAGGAGACGGGGGCGGTCTTCATCCACCCCTTCGACCACGCGGACATCGTCGCCGGGCAGGGCACGGTGGGCCTGGAGATCCTGGACCAGTGCCCGGAGGTGCGCACGATCGTCATGGGGATGGGCGGCGGCGGGCTCGCGGCCGGTGTGGCGGTGGCGGTGAAGTCGGTGCGTCCGGACGTGCGGGTCATCGGGGTGCAGGCGGCGGGCGCGGCCGCGTACCCGCCGTCGCTGGCGGCGGGGCGGCCGGTGGGGCTGGACTCGGTGGCCACCATGGCGGACGGCATCAAGGTGAGCTGCCCGGGGGACGTGCCGTTCGCCATCGTCCGGGAACTGGTGGACGAGGTGCGCACGGTCAGCGAGGACGAGCTGTCGAGCGCGCTGCTGCTCTGCCTGGAGCGGGCGAAGCTGGTGGTCGAGCCGGCCGGGGCGAGCCCGGTGGCGGCGCTGCTGTCGCGGCCGGAGTCCTTCGACGGGCCGGTGGTCGCCGTGCTGTCCGGCGGCAACGTCGACCCGCTGCTGATGGAGCGCATCCTGCGGCACGGCATGGCGGCCGCCGGGCGCTACATGTCCTTCCGGCTGCGGCTCACGGACCGGCCGGGAGCGCTGGCGGCCCTGCTGGAGATCCTTTCCGCGAGTGACGCGAACGTGCTGGACATCGCGCACGTCCGCACGGATCCTCGGCTGGGACTGACCGAGGCGGAGGTCGAGCTGCAGCTGGAGACCCGCGGTCCCGAGCACCGGGCCGCCGTGGCGGAGGCGCTGCGTACGGCGGGATACGCGCTGCTCTGAGCCCGTTCGGTCCGCATTGTCAGTGGCGTGCGGCATGGTGGAATCGGGTGTCGTGGACGCGGGACGGCGCGCGAGGGCGGAGTGCGGTAAATCCGCTTGACGCGATATATCGCGTCTGGGATGCTCGCGACACATCGTGGTGCGCTGCCGTGCGGCCGCGCGCCCCAGTCCCCATGCACCCCAAGCCCCGAATCGGAGACATCGCATGCCAGGCGCCATCCATGCCGAAGGTCTGGTGAAGACCTTCGGCGACGTACGGGCACTGGACGGAGTGGACCTCGACGTCCCTGAGGGGACCGTCCTGGGCCTCCTCGGCCCCAACGGGGCCGGGAAGACGACCGCCGTGCGCGTCCTGACCACCCTGCTGCAGCCCGACAGCGGCAAGGCCGTCGTGGCCGGGATAGACGTGCTGAAGCACCCCAACGAAGTGCGCCGGCAGATCGGCCTTTCCGGTCAGTTCGCGGCGGTCGACGAGTACCTCACCGGCCGCGAGAACCTGCAGATGGTCGGCCAGCTCTACCAGATGAGCGCTCGGGACGCGAAGGCCCGCGCGACGGAGCTGCTCGACCGCTTCAACCTCGCCGAGGCGGCCGACCGCACGGCCAAGACCTACTCCGGCGGCATGCGGCGCCGGCTCGACCTGGCGGCCGCACTGGTCGTCAGGCCGCCGGTGATGTTCATGGACGAGCCGACCACCGGCCTCGACCCCCGCAACCGCCTCGCGCTGTGGGAGGTCATCCAGGACCTGGTCGCCGGCGGCACCACGCTGCTGCTCACCACGCAGTACCTGGAGGAGGCCGACCACCTCGCCCACGACATCTGCGTGATCGACCACGGCAAGGTCATCGCCCGCGGCACCTCCGACGAGCTGAAGGCGCGGACCGGCGGCGAGCGCGTCGAGGTCGTCGTCCACGACCGCGAGCACCTGGTGACCGCCACCGAGGTGCTGAACGGCTTCGGCAAGGGCGAGACCGCCGTGGACAACCACACCCGGCGGATCACCGTTCCGGTCACGGGCGGCGCCAAGCTGCTCGCCGAGGTCATCCGCGAGCTCGACACCCGCGGCATCGAGATCGACGACATCGGTCTGCGCCGGCCCACGCTCGACGACGTGTTCATGTCCCTCACCGGCCACGCCGCCGAGGAGAAGGAAGAGGAGTCCCAGTGACCACGGTGACCGACGCGGTCTCCACCAGCGCGCCGCGCACCCCCAACCCCATCGTGCAGTCCGTACGCGACTCGCTGGTGGTCGCCCGGCGCAACCTGATCCGTATGCTGCGCATCCCCGAGGTCGTGATCTTCGGCCTCGTGCAGCCGATCATGTTCGTGGTGCTGTTCAGCTACGTCTTCGGCGGCTCCATGAACGTCGGCGGCTCCACCAGCCCCGCGCTCTACCGCGAGTTCCTGATGGCCGGCATCTTCGCCCAGACCGTGACCTTCGCCACCGCCGGCGCCGGCGCGGGCATCGCGGACGACATGCACAAGGGCCTCATCGACCGCTTCCGCTCGCTGCCCATGGCCCGCGGCGCGGTGCTCACCGGCCGCACCCTGGCGGACCTGGTGCAGACGGCCCTCACGGTCGTGGTGCTCGCGATCGTCGCCGTGCTCGTCGGCTGGCGCGTCCACGAGGGCCTGCCCAAGGCGCTCGCGGCGTTCGGCCTGCTGCTCCTGCTCGGCTACGCCTTCTCCTGGATCGGCGCCCTGATCGGCCTGTCCGTCCGCACCCCGGAGGCGGCCACCTCCGGCGGTCTGATCTGGCTGTTCCCGCTGACGTTCATCTCGAACGCCTTCGTGGACTCCAACCAGATGACCCCCTGGCTGCGGCACATCGCCGAGTGGAACCCGTTCAGCGCCACCGTGCTGGCCTGCCGGGAGCTGTTCGGCAACCTGCCGCCCGGCTACCGGACCCCGGACGTCTGGCCGATGCAGCACCCGGTGCTCGCCTCGGTGCTGTGGTCGATCGTCATCATCGCCATCTTCCGCACCCTCGCGGTGCGCAAGTACCGCTCGGCGACCGCCTGACCCCCCTCCCGCGGGCGCATTCCCGCGGGACGCGGACGAGCCCCCGGCCGGAAGGCCGGGGGCTCGCCTGCGTCTGCGGGGCGACGCCGGGAGCCTGGAGCTCCAGGGCGCGGCGGCCGTCAGCCGCTGTGCGGCTTGGCGTCGAGGATCTTCACCGAGGCCTTCTTGCCGTTCGGGAGCTCGTACGAGGCGTCCTCGCCGATCTTCTTGCCGTTCACGCCCGAGCCGAGCGGAGACTGCGGCGAGTAGGTCTCCAGCTCGGAGGACACGTACTCACGCGAGCCGAGCAGGAAGGTCAGGGTGTCGTCAGGGTCGCCGTCGAAGGCGATCGTCACGACCATGCCGGGCGCCACCACGCCGTTGTCCGCCGGGGCCTCTCCCACCTTCGCGTGCTGCAGGAGCTGCGTCAGCTGGCGGATCCGGAGCTCCAGCTTGCCCTGGTCCTCACGCGCCGCGTGATACCCGGCGTTCTCCTTGAGATCGCCTTCCTGGCGGGCTTCCTCGATCTTGGCGACGATCTCGGCGCGTGCGGGACCCGACAGGTGCTCCAGCTCGGCCTTGAGCTGGTCGTACGCCTCCTGGGTCAGCCAGGTGACGTTCTCGCTGGTCTGGGTCACAGGTGCTCCTCGTCGTACTCGAACTCGCTTGCTTACAAATGATCGCCCTACCCAGAAAGATGCGTCTTCGCGGGAGGGCGAAACCACGAGCGTAACAATTCCCCCCGACAAACGGCGAGAGGGAAATCATCGGGAAGCCATAGACCCAGGTCAAGGGGTGAATGGCCGGGCAGGTCGGATCAGCCGGCCGGCTGGCAGCCGACCAGTTCCGCAGAAGCGCCGTGACTCGTGGTGCGAATGGTGACGACGGTGTCGATGCGACCGGTGTGCTGTTTGAGGCGAACGTCCTTACGGCCGACCTCGCTGTGGTCCTCGGCGAGCGAGCGCAGGGTGCACACCGCCGTGACCCCGGCGTCCTTGCGTACCTCGATGTGGACCTGGACCTCCTGGTCGGAGACGACCTGGAACTTGATGACCTCGGCGCTGACCTCGGTGCCGGCGAGCTTGTCCCAGCCGATCCAGCCGAGGAACAGCAGCAGGACCACACCGAGCACCGAGCCCACGAGCCGCAGCCTTCGGTCCGCGCGCGCGTCGTCGTCGGTACCCCGCCCGTACCGTCCCTCGGGCAGTCCGTCGCGCACCGCGCTCATGAATCAGTCCTCCCGGGGCCCGGGGAATCCCGCCTTGGAATCAAACAGCCCCTCGCTTCGGTCACTATAGAAGCCGCTACCTACGACCCATGACTGAGGATCCGACCTTGACCGAGCAGCTGCGACTGATGGCCGTGCACGCACACCCCGACGACGAGTCCAGCAAGGGCGCGGCCACCATGGCCAAGTACGTAGCCGAGGGCGTCGACGTCCTGGTCGCCACCTGCACCGGTGGCGAGCGTGGTTCCGTGCTCAACCCCAAACTGCAGGGCGACAAGTACATCGAGGAGCACATCCACGAGGTCCGCGCCAAGGAGATGGACGAGGCGCGAGAGATTCTCGGCGTCGAGCAGTCCTGGCTCGGCTACGTCGACTCCGGGCTCCCCGAGGGCGACCCGCTGCCCCCGCTGCCCGAGGGCTGCTTCGCCCTCCAGGACGTGGACGAGGCCGCGGGCACCCTGGTGAAGCTCATCCGCGAGTTCCGCCCGCACGTGATCACCACGTACGACGAGAACGGTGGCTACCCGCACCCCGACCACATCATGACCCACAAGATCTCGATGGTCGCCTTCGAAGCCGCCGGCGACCCCGAGCGCTACCCCGAGGCCGGCGAGCCGTGGACGCCGCTGAAGCTCTACTACAACCAGGGCTTCAACCGGCAGCGCACCGTCGCCCTGCACGAGGCGCTGCTCGCCCGTGGGCTGGAGTCCCCGTACGGCGAGTGGCTGGAGCGCTGGCAGACCGCCGACCGGCCGGAGCGCAACATCACCACGCACGTGCCGTGCGCCGACTTCTTCGAGATCCGGGACAAGGCCCTGCTCGCCCACGCCACCCAGATCGACCCCGACGGCGCCTGGTTCCACGTCCCGATGGAGCTGCAGAGGGAGGTCTGGCCCACCGAGGACTACGAGCTCGCGAAGTCCCGGGTGGACACCTCCCTCCCCGAGGACGACCTCTTCGCGGGCATCCGGAAGAATTGAGCGCGTGAACGCGACATTCGGCACGGCCGCAGCCCAGCTCGTCCCCCTCGCCGTCAAGGACCTGGACGAGAACAAGGTGACGCCCGGCCTCCTCGGCTTCGTCATCTTCGCCCTCATCGGCCTCTCCCTGTGGTGGCTGATGAAGAACATGAACAAGCAGTTCAAGAAGATCGACTTCGAGGACCAGCCGCAGCAGGCGGAGCAGCCGTCGGAGTCGCTCGAGGCATCCGCCGCCTCCGGCGCCGAGGGCCCCGGCCGAAAGGGCTGAGGCACGCCGGGCACCCGCTCCCCTGCCCGGGAGGGATGCCCGGCACGCTCACTCCGGCGCGGCGACCGTGACCCGCGTGAAGAGCAGCGGGACGCCCTCGTCGCCGGAGCGGGTGTACGGGGTCCGCACCGCGACCACCCGCACCTCGTGGTCGTGCACGGCGACGTGCCCGCCGACGGCCGGCACGGGCAGCGCGCCGCTGGAGACGATCACGGCGAGGCCGTCGTCGGCGCCCTCCGGCGCGTCCCGCGCGAAGGTGATCGTGTGCCGCTCCGGGCTCTCGTGATGGACGCCGGCCTCGCGCGGCAGTGCCCGATCCCGGTCGCGGATGGGCCGGAGCGCTGCGGGCAGCCGGCCCATGGTTCGTCCTTGGGCGGCCGGGTCCCGTCGCGACGGTCATCCGCGGGACGCCGCGGAGCCGGTGACGCGCCGGGCCGGGCGCTCAGCCCTCCACCGCCCGGTCCACCGGCACGGCCATCACCATCCGGGCACCCCGCGACGGCACCATGCCCAGCCGCCACGCCTCCCATGGCGTGCCCGGCTCGACACCGCGCTCCAGCAGCAGGGCGTAGGTCTCCGCGTACTCCCGCAGGTCCAGGTCGCGGCCCTCGTGCAGGTCGTCCGTCAGCCGGGCGAGCCGCTCGCGGGCCTCGACGGCCCCTTCGCGCGAGAGCAGCGGCAACAGCGTGCACTGCAGGAAGTGTGCCCACGCCAGGCCGCGCCGGTCGCCCATACCGGCGAAGAGCCGCTCCGCCTCCCGGACCAGGTCCAGGGCCGCCGGGACGCGGCCGTTGCCGGCGTCGATGACGGCGAGCTCCACACAGGACCAGCCCTCGCCGTGCGGCACCCCGGCGCGGTGGAAGTCGGCCCGGGCGTCCTGCAGGAGCTGGCGCGCGAAACCGCTGTTGCGCAGGTTGCCGGTGAGCGCCGCCCGCTGGTCGCGGGTGACCCGGGCGGAATGGTGGCGGGCGCAGGCCAGCCCGTAGACGTCCCGCATCCGGCTGAACATGGTGCGGGAGCGCTCCAGGGCCCGCAGGGCGGCGTCCAGCTCGCCGCCGTCCTCCAGCGCCTGGCCGAGGTAGTACAGCGACCACGCCTCGCCGCGGGCGTCCTCGTTCGCGCGGTGGCGGGCCAGGGCCTCGCGCAGCAGGTGCTGGGCGGCGCCGGCGTCCCCGCGCAGCAGGCGGGCGCGGCCGAGCTGGGTGGTGGTCCAGGCCTCGCCGCGGGGGTCGCGGGTCGCGGCGTAGCACTCGCCCGCGGTCCGCAGCTCCGTCTCGCCGCGCTCGGCGTCGCCGAGCCGCAGCAGCAGCTGGCCCAGCTGCAGGTGCGCCCAGGCCTCGCCGTGCACGCTCTCGCTCTCCCGGTGCAGGGCCAGCGACTCGGTCAGCAGCTCGTACGCCTGCGCCGGCCGGCCCGCGTCGCGCAGCACCGCCGCCAGCGCGTGCTGCGTCCAGGCCCGGTCGGCCCGCAGCTCGTCGCCGGCCTGCAGCTCCAGGGCCTCCCGCAGCTTGACCTCCGCCTCCCGCAGGCTGCCCTGTTGGTGGAGCGTGATGCCCAGGCTGCACAGGGCGCGGGCGGCGCCCGCCGGGTGCTGCGCCTCGAAGTACAGGTCGACCACCGACGACAGCGTCGAGCGGGCCTTGTCCAGCTCGCCGAGCTGCCGCGCGGCGATGCCGGTGCGCCACTGCACCGAGCGGACCAGCACCGACTGGTCGGCCTCCCGCTGGTGCGCCTGGGCCAGCTCGCTGATCTCGCCCAGCCGGTACAGGTCGCCGCGGAGCAGGCAGTAGTCGCACAGCGCGCCGAGCAGGTGCTGCACCACCCGCTGGTCGACGCCTTCGGAGTGCCGCAGCGCCGCGGTGATGAAGCTCGACTCCTCGTCCAGCCAGCGCAGCGCCTGGTCCAGGGAGGGGAAGCCCTGCGGGCCGAAGCGGTCGGCGCGGGTCGAGGTCCGGCCGTCGACGAGCCGGATCACCGCGTCGGCCAGCTCGGAGTAGCTGCGGATGAGGCGCTCCTGGGCGGCCGCCCGCTCGGCCGGCTCCTCCTCGTCCAGCAGGCGCGCGTGCGCGAAGCGCCGTACGAGGTCGTGCAACCGGTAGCGGCTGCCGCGCACGTGCTCGATCAGACCGGCCGAGGCCAGTTCGCCCAGCCGCCGGGCCGCCTCCTGCTCCTCCGCCCCCAGCAGGGCCGCGGCGGCCGCCGCGCCGAGGCTCGTCCGTCCGGCGAGCGCGAGCCGCCGCAGCAGCCGGCGGGCCGGCTCGGGCTGGTCGTGGTAACCCAGTGCCAGCGCCCGGTCGACCGGGCCCACCGGGCCGTACGCCGCCAGATCGGCCGCCAGCCGCTCCGCGCCCCGGTCGGGCAGCGAACTGCCCGCGATGCGCAGCGCGAGCGGCAGACCACCGCACAGCCGCCGTACGGCGTCGGTTGCGCCCTCCCCGTCCGCCGCCGTGCCGGCCTCAGGCGTCAGCCCGGCCAGCAGCTCCCGCGACGCCGCCGCCCCGAGCGGATCGACCGGGAGGGCGTACACGCGGGCCGCCGGCACGTCGAGGTCGATCGGTTCGGCCGATGTGACCAGGACGAGGCTGTCGGAGCGCTCCGGGACCAGGGCGCGGATCTGCTCGGGCCCGGCGGCGTCGTCGAGGACGATGACGACCGGAACGTCGGTGAGGTGCTTCTGGTACTGGTCGGTCAGGCGCCGCAGATGCTGCTCCTGGGAGGTGCGTTCGCGGAACAGGAGCTGTTCGCGGGGCGCGCCCAGCCGGTTGAGCAGGTGCAGCAGCGCGTCCCGTACGGGCAGCGGGCGCTCCCCGGGCGCGGCGCCGCGCAGGTCGACCACGCAGGCGCCGCGGAACTGGTCCTTGAGCTGCTGGGCGGCGCGCACCGCGAGCGTGGTGCGCCCCGAACCGGCCTGGCCGTGCAGGACGACCACGACGGGCTCCGAGGCGGGGGAGACCCGCGCCTGGTGCACCCACTGGGCGATCTGCCGCAGCTGGTCCCGGCGGCCGGCGAACGGCCCCTCGGTGGCGGGGAGCTGGGCGAAGGACTGCTCCAGGACGCTGCGCCCCCGCGCGGCGGCGCTGCGGTCGGTGCGGCGCTGCGCCGGCACCTTCGCCGGGGCCGGTACGGCGCGCCGGCGTTCCAGGAACGGCCGTACACCGCGCTGTTCCACGGCCTCCAGCCAGGCCCGCCGCAGATCCTGCGGCCGGGCGCCGCCGCCGCCCGTCGTCAGCGCGGCCGTCACGGCCGCCCCGGCGAGCGCCACCACGCCGCCCACGCCCAGCGCCGTGGATGTCGGCGTGCCCCAGCCGAGGTCCGCCACGCACGCCGCGACGGCGGCGACCGCGGTCACCAGCGCCGGGGTGACCAACGACGACCGGCGGCCGGCGCGTTCCGCCGCCAGCGCGGCGGTGTAGGCGGCGTACTCGGCCGACGTCTCGGCCGCGATCGCGTCGACCGCCGCCCGTGCCTGCCGCAGCGCCTCCTCCCCGGAGTGCCCGTCCCGCAGCTCACCGGCGACGGCGCGTTCCAGCAGCCGTAACACCTCGGCCCGGTCGGACGTGCTCAGTTGCGTCTGCCGTTGCGGCGTCTGCTTCGTCACCACTGGCCCCCTCGGTAGCCGCCGGTCCCCAAGTGTCCTGCCGAACGCGCCACATCGCGACACCGCGTCCGCGGACGGGCACGCCCGGGCACCACTGAAGGGGCCGCGCCGGGCCGCGGCTTCATCGCCGTTTGGGCTCCTTTGCGGCTCCCGTGCCGTGGCGCAAAGGTGACTTGTCCTCTGACCGACAGGCGAAAGTGCTGACCCCTGGGAGGCGCCGGCGTCACGCTGTCGCGTCATGAGACACATGAACAGCAGATGGCGGCCGGAAGGCGGAAGCCCTCGGACGCGGTACGTGGCGGCCGCCGCCCTCGCCGCGCTTCTGGCCGGTCTGACCGCGACCCCCGGTGCCGCCCAGGGCACCGGCCCGGACACCCGGCGGGCCGGCGCGGACTCGCGGGGAACGGCTGCGTCCGGCACGCACGGCCTGACCCGGCAGCACGTCACCCTGGTCACGGGCGACCGCGTGACGCTGCTGACGGGCCCGTCCGGCAAGCAGAGCGTGTCGGTCGAGCCCGCCGAGGGCCGCGAGGGCATGAGGTTCGTCAAGCGTCAGGACGGCGGACAGTGGACGGTCATCCCCGTCGACGCGCTGCCGCTGCTCGCGGCGGACCGTGTGGACCGCGCGCTGTTCAACGTCTCGGCCCTGGCGAAGGGGAAGTACGCGGAGCGGTCGGCCCTGCCGCTGATCGTCCAGTACGCCGGTGACGCGGGTGCCGCCGAGCGCCGGCTGACCGCGGCCGGCGCCGCCGACGTCGGCACCGTCGCCGGCACCTCCTTCGCCACGCTGTCCGAACGCCGCGAGGACGCGGGCGCGTTCTGGAAGGGCATCGCCCCCGGCAAGGCCGGCGCGACGGCCTTCGGCGCCGGTGTGCGCCGGGTGTGGCTCGACGGCACGGCGAAGGTGCAGCTGGACACGACGGTGCCGCGCATCGGCGCGCCGCACGCGTGGGAGAAGGGCCTGACCGGGGACGGGGTCAAGGTCGCGGTGCTGGACACCGGTTACGACCCGAACCACCCGGATCTGAAGGGCCTGGTGGTGGAGTCGGCGAACTTCACCGGCGAACCCGACGCCGCCGACCTCAACGGTCACGGCACCCATGTGACCTCGACGGTGGCCGGTTCCGGCGCCGCCTCCGGTGGCCGGTACAAGGGCGTGGCGCCGGGCGCGCGGATCCTCGCGGGCAAGGTGTGCACCGCGGACGGCAACTGCGACAACTCCGCGATCATCGAGGGGCTGGCCTGGGCCGCCCGGCACGGCGCCAAGGTGATCAACCTGAGCCTGGGTGACACCGACACCCCCGAGACCGACGCGATCGAGGCGATGGTCGACACCGTCACCCGTGACTACGGCACCCTGGTGGTGGCCGCGGCCGGCAACAACGGGTCCGGCAGCAGGGTCTCCTCGCCGGCCTCCGCCGACCGGGCACTGGCCGTCGGCGCCGCCGAGGCCGACGACGACCGCGCCGACTTCAGCTCGGTCGGCCCGCGCATCGGTGACTCCGGCCTGAAGCCGGACCTGATCGCACCCGGCGTGAACGTCACCGCCGCCATGGCCGGCGGGACCACCGCCGAGGACGGCTACATCGCGATGAGCGGCACCTCGATGGCCACCCCGCACGTCGCCGGCGCCGCCGCCATCATGTTCCAGCAGCACCCTGAATGGACCCCGGAGCAGGTCAAGAGCCGGCTGATGCAGACCACGGCCGGCGCCAAGGAGCACGGCGCCTACTACCAGGGCGCCGGACGCGTCGACATCGCCCGCGCCGTCGACCAGCAGGTGGCCGCCGAGCCCACCGCCCTGGACTTCGGGCTGATCCAGTGGGCCGACGGCAACCGGCCCCCGGTGACCAAGACCCTCACCTACCGCAACCCCGGCACCACACCGGTCACCCTGCGCCTGACGCACACCGCCGGCCGAGGCAGGCTCGACGAGCCCGCTCCCCAGGGCCTGTTCACGCTCGGCGCCGATCAGGTCACCGTGCCCGCCGGCGGCTCCGCGGACGTCACCCTCACCGTCGCCCCGCAGGCCACCACCCAGTACGCGGCCTACAGCGGCGTGGTCAGGGCCACCTCCACCGACGGGAAGGTCTCGGTCCGCGTCCCCTTCGGCGTGGACCTGGAACAGCCCTCCCACGAGCTGCGCCTGACCCTGAAGGACCGCGCGGGCAAGGCCCCCGAGTACGCCTACCTGCTGATCCAATCCGCCGGCGGCAGGACCTACGAGCAGGAACTGCTCGGCAAGGACGGCACCACCCTGCGACTGCCGAACGACACCTACTCCGTGAGCGGCTTCTTCTTCGACGCCGACTTCACCGAGGCCGTCGCGGTCGGTGCCCCGGAGGTCGTCACCACCGCCGACCGGTCGGTCACCATCGACGCACGCACCGCCAGGCCCGTCACGATCTCCGCCCCCAGCCGCACCGCCCGCATCATGTCGGCCGAGATCGGCACCCTGAGCCTGGCCGACGAGCTCCTGTCCGTCACCATGAACGACGCGGTCGGCGACGACCACATCGAGCACCTCTACGCCACGCCGACCGCACGGGTGAAGGACTCGGCGTTCACCTACATCGTCAGCGGCGTGTGGGGCGAGCCCGTCGCCGCCGACGGCAACCCCTCCTCGGTGTACTACCTCACCCGGCCGGTGCACGGCGGCATCCCCGAGGACCCCGGCTACCACCCCCGCAAGTCCGAGCTGGCCACGGTGAACACCACCTTCGCCGCCACGGCACCGGGACTCGACGCCGTCCGCCTGGTGTGGACATGGGTCGACGGCTACGAGCTCGGCGGGATGTACATGCAGGGACTCCCCGTCCCCGGCCACCGCGTGGACTACTTCTCGGCGCGCGACGGGGTGCGCTGGCGGACCGCCTTCGACCAGTGGAACTTCCTCGACCCGGAGAGCATCCGCGGCCAGAGCTACCTGAGCACCGTGCACACCTACCGCCCCGGCTCCAAGGTCGAGGAGCGCTGGAACGGCGCGGTCCAGGCCATCGGCTTCGTACCCGGTGAGACGAACATCCACCGCGAGGGCGACACCATGACGTACATCCTCCAGTACGCGGCCAACGGGAACCTCGACTACCTCGCCGACAGCCAGGCCAGCCTGCCCAGGACGGAACTGCGGCGCAACGGCGTTCTGGTCTCGCAGGAGATGAGCGGGACCGAGGTACCGGCCGACGCCACCCCGGCCGACTACCGTCTGACGGTCGAGCAGGAGCGCGACCTCGGCCCCAGCCTCGTGTCCACGAGCACACGCGCCGAATGGCGGTTCCGGTCCGCGACCACGGCGACGCGTCAGGCGCTGCCGCTGTACGCGGTGCGCATGGCGCCGGAGCTCGACGACCGGAACCGGGCCCGGGCCGGACACCGGCTCGACATCCCGGTGCTGATCCAGCGCGCCCAGGGCGCCTCCGAGCAGGCCATCCGCACCTTCACCACCGAGGTCTCCTACGACGAGGGCAGGACCTGGCACCCCGCCGAGGTCCGCGGCTCCGGCACCAAGCGCACCGTGACCGTGCGCCATCCGCGCAACGCCTCGGGCGGCTCGGTCAGCGTGCGCACCTACGTCAAGGACGCCGCCGGCAACTCCTTCGAGCAGACCGTCCTCAAGGCGTACCTCCTCAAGTAGCCGCGTAACGGCACGGCAGGGCCCCGCCGGATCAGCCCGGCGGGCCCCGCCGTCGTCTCCGCCGCCTCAGAGCCAGTCGCGGCGCGCCGCGTGCCAGCCCAGCTGCATGCGGGTGACGACACCCGCGAGGTTCATCAGGCCCTGGATGCGCCGTTGGACGGTGCGCTTGCTCACCCGCAACTGCCCGGCGATCGCCTCGTCGGTCATGCCGGCGACCATCAGGGAGAGCAGGTGCCGGTCCTCCGCGGCCGGCGACGCCGGGTCCTCCGGCCCCGCGCCGCCGATCCGCCCCTCGTCGGTCACCCGCAGCGGGGCGCCGACCTCCCAGTAGTGCTCGAACAGGTCGATGAGCGCCTCCAGCAGGCTGCTGTCCCGTACCAGCGCCGCCTTCAGCTCCCGGGGGCTGCCGCCGGGAGCGCCGGAGGGGGCCAGCGGCAGGACGGCCACCGACCGGTCGGCGATCGCCAACCGCAGGGGCAGCCGGGGCACCGCGCGGGCGACCTCCCCGGCGCGCACCCCCGTGACGACGTTGTCGACGGAGCCGGGGTCGTCGAAGTACGCCTGCTCGTACAGGACCCGGTAGAGCACGCCCCGGTCGTGCGCGGCGAACTGCTCCTGGTTGCTCTCCGGGGACATCGCCACGTAACCGGCCTTGCAGAAGCACAGCATCTCGCGGCGGGCGCCGTCCTGGAGCTGACGAAGGCGCTGCCGCAGCGCGGCGGCGCCGTCGATGATCTCGACGGTCTGGCCCACGCCCCGGGCCCGTGCGACGCGGCGGTACGTCTCCACCATGTCGAACACGGCCGCCCGGGTCTGGTCCAGGGCCTCCGCGTGGCGCTGGAGCCGCGGCACGAGGGCGACCTCCGGCGGGATGGCCGCGTACCAGCCCGGGCTCTCCTCCACCGCGTACGCCAGCCCCTTGGCCTCCAGCGCGCCCAGCAGGCGCAGGACCACCGGGGCGTCGAGGCCCGTACGGCCGGAGATCTCCCCGGCGGACGCCGACTCGGCGACGAGCAGCAGGCGGTACACGTCGCCCTCGGGGGCCGTGAGGCCGACCGTCTCCAGCATGTTGTCCCTCTCCCAGCACCGTCCAGCCGTCGATTCCATCAGCATGACCGGCCCTGGACAACGTCCGTTGCCGCGGGCAACCGGGCTCGCCGCGCTGTGACGGCGATGGGGAACCCCCTGACGGGGGCCGGCCCCAAGGCGGTGCCGTGGTGCGGGGGAGCGGCGGTCTCTTCCTCCTCGGCCTGGCGGTCAGTGCGGCCACTCGCCAGCCGGTCCGGCCGCGCGAGCACTGAGCCGACGCCCTTCCGCCCCGTACGTGCGCCGCCCCTGTGGCGCATGGGCGGGGCGGAGGCCGGGTGCGCAAGGATGCGGGTATGCCGAACCGACCTGCGCAGGCCACGTCCCCGTACCTCCTCCAGCACGCGGACAACCCCGTCGACTGGTGGCCATGGTCGCCGGAGGCGTTCGAGGAGGCGCGGCAGCGGGACGTGCCGGTGCTGCTCAGCGTCGGGTATTCGTCTTGTCACTGGTGCCAGTGACTGCGTAAAGGCAGTAGTCCGGGCCCCTCAGACATTGACGACGCCTACGCGATCGCCGCACAGTTTCGACCAGTCGTCACGGTCCGAGGTGAGGACCAGAACGGGGGTCGGGGAGCGCAGAGCCATCGCCGCGACGAGAGCGTCGATCGCGTACTTGTGTCCGTGGAGACCACCCGCGTCCAGCAGCAGGCGCACGGCGGTCATCGAGTCGGCTTGGCTGACCGGCTCGACCTGGAGCCGGGAGAGGACCCAGCTGAGCCGGGCGACATCCGTTTTGCCGTGGACAGCCTCGACCACGGTGAGAACGGAGACGAGGACCGGCACACCGGCCCGGCGGGATGCCTCGATGCGGGTGACCATCCGCCGGTCATTGCCGAGCAGGAGGGACAGCGCCTGGGAGTCGAGCACCAGGGATCGGGCCGTGGGTTCCTTCACGCGGCGCTCTGTCCGGTTCCATGGGACTGCTCTTCGTCGCCGAAGAGTTCACGGTGTGCCGCCTCGATCTCCTGATCGGTGAGGGCGCCGTGCTCGGCCTCGTGGTCGGCGACGATCTCGGCCAGTCCGTCCATGGCGAGCTGGTGCCGGACCGCTGCGGTGATGTAGGCGGACACGCCACGTCGGCCGGCGCGCTCGCGCAATGCTCCGACCAGTTCCGAAGGCAAGGACACGGAGATGTTCTCGGTCGTCCCGGATCGGTTCGTCTGCATGAGGCCAGTGTACGACAAGAACTATTACAGTTCGAGGCGGCGGGCTGAGGCGGAGCTGGGTCTTGCCTCGGGGATCGGGCCGATGGAGAACGATGAGTGCCAGGTCGAACCCGTAGCGTTCGCGGTCTTCGCCTCCGCTCTTCTGACACGGCACCGGCGCACCAGGCACGCCGTCATCCGGGCACTTTCCGACGTTTTGTCGTCACGGTGCTCGCTCTCGCGGAACGGGCAGCCATCGAACTGGACTGGACGGATTCGGGTGTCGCGGCGCAAGGCGAGCGGGATGTCCAGGTCTCCGCGCTCCCCGACCTGGTCGACCGTGGCGACGCGCAGGGCAGGCGGCTGCGTGAACGAGTGCGGGAAATCGACCGGGCCATGGCGCGTTGACGAGACACCCGCCGGACCCGGGCAGCGGGGCGGCAGTGGCCGGGCCGGCGCTACCGGCATGGCAGAGTGGAAGCATGAATCGACTGGCTGGTTCCCGGTCGCCGTACCTGCTGCAGCACGCCGACAACCCCGTCGACTGGTGGCCATGGTCGCCGGAGGCGTTTGAGGAGGCGCGGCAGCGGGACGTGCCGGTGCTGCTCAGCGTCGGGTATTCGTCTTGTCACTGGTGCCATGTCATGGCCGGCGAGTCCTTCGAGGACGAGGCGACCGCCGCGTACCTCAACGAGCACTTCGTGTCGGTGAAGGTCGACCGCGAGGAGCGCCCCGACGTCGACGCCGTCTACATGGAGGCCGTGCAGGCGGCGACCGGGCACGGCGGCTGGCCGATGACGGTCTTCCTGACGCCCGAGGGCGAGCCGTTCTACTTCGGCACCTACTTCCCGCCCGCCCCGCGGCACGGCATGCCCTCCTTCCGGCAGGTGCTGGAAGGCGTGGAGGCGGCCTGGCGCGAGCGGCGGGAGGAGGTCGGGGCGGTCGCGGCGAGCATCGTGAAGGACCTGGGCGGACGCTCGCCGGCCCTCGGCGGTACGGCCGCCCCCGGAAAGGAGCAGCTCGCGGCGGCACTGCTGGGGCTGACCCGGGACTACGACCCCTCGTACGGCGGGTTCGGCGGGGCGCCCAAGTTCCCGCCGTCGATGGCCCTGGAGTTCCTGCTGCGGCACCACGCCCGCACCGGCTCCGAGGGCGCGCTGCAGATGGTGCGCGACACCTGCGAGGCGATGGCCCGCGGCGGCATCTACGACCAGCTCGGCGGCGGCTTCGCGCGCTACTCCGTGGACCGCAAGTGGGTCGTGCCGCACTTCGAGAAGATGCTCTACGACAACGCCCTGCTGTGCCGGGTCTACGCCCACCTGTGGCGCGCCACCGGCTCCGACCTGGCCGGCCGGGTCGCCCTGGAGACCGCCGACTTCCTCGTCCGCGAGCTGCGCACCCACGAGGGCGGCTTCGCCTCCGCGCTCGACGCCGACAGCGACAGGCCGGGCGGCGGTCACGGTGAGGGCGCCTTCTACGTCTGGACGCCGGCGGAACTGGAGGAGGTCCTCGGCAAGGAGGACGCGGCGCTGGCGGCCGAGTTCTTCGGGGTGACCGAGGACGGCACCTTCGAGGAGGGCGCCTCCGTGCTCCAACTGCCCGCCGACGGGGGCCTGGTGGATGCCGGGCGGATCGCCTCGGTGCGCGAGCGGCTGTTCGCCGCCCGGGAGGGGCGGCCCCGCCCCGGCCGGGACGACAAGGTCGTCGCCGCCTGGAACGGCCTGGCGATCGCCGCGCTGGCCGAGACCGGCGCGTACTTCGAGCGGCCGGACCTGGTCGCGGCCGCCGTCGAGGCCGCCGACCTGCTGGTGCGGGTCCACATGGACGAGCACGGTCGGCTCGCCCGGACCTCGCGGGAGGGCACGGTGGGCGGCAACGCCGGCGTGCTGGAGGACTACGCCGACGTCGCGGAGGGCTTCCTCGCGCTCGGCGCGGTGACCGGCGAGGGCGTGTGGCTGGACCTCGCGGGGCTCCTGCTCGACTCCGTGCTGCGGCACTTCACCGGGGAGGACGGCGCCCTCTACGACACCGCCGACGACGCCGAGACGCTGATCCGCCGGCCCCAGGACCCGACCGACAACGCCGCCCCCTCGGGCTGGACGGCCGCGGCCGGCGCGCTGCTGTCGTACGCCGCGTACACCGGCTCGTCCCGCCACCGCGAGGCCGCCGAGCGGGCGCTGGGCGTCGTGGGGGCCCTCGGCGGCCGGGTGCCGCGGTTCATCGGCTGGGGGCTGGCCGTCGCGGAGGCGGCGCTCGACGGCCCGCGCGAGGTCGCCGTGGTCGGCCCGGCGGGCGACGCGGGTACGGCGGCGCTGCACCGTGCCGCGCTGCTGGGCACCGCCCCGGGCGCGGTGGTGGCGGTGGGGGAGCCCGGCACCGAGGAGTTCGTGCTCCTGGCCGACCGCCCGCTGCTCGGCGGCCGCCCCGCGGCCTACGTCTGCCGGCACTTCGTGTGCGCGGCCCCGACCGCGGACCCGCAGGCCCTGGCGGAGCGACTCGGCACGCGCTGAGGCACTCCGGCAGGGGCGCTCGCCGCCCGCGGCCCGGGGCGGCCACGACGCCACCGGGCTGCCCCCGGCCGCGTGTCCGGCGCGAGCCGGCCGGCCGGTGAAGCGGCCCCGTCGGGAGCGCCGTTGCGCGCGTCCGATCGGTGCGGGGGTGGCGGATGCCTTCCGGACCCCGGCGGCGGGGACGGTGCGTGCACGCCGCCGGGGCCCCGTCCGCGTGGTCGTCGGCGCCGGTCGCGGTGAACGTCTCCGGGCGCGGCCGGTTACGGCACGGCGGGCGTCTGCGTGCCGGCCGCCTTCCCGGGGGCGGTCGCCCGCACCTCCTGCGCCGCCCGGGCCGCCGGCTCGGCGCGCAGGGCCTACCCGTTGCCGCTGAGGGCGAACCGGACGCGGGACCCGCTGCGGCTGGACACCGACCACGACGGCCGGGCCTGTGTCCACGGGGACCAGGGGGTGAGCCGCCGGTGAGTCAGGCGGGCGGACGGCAGAGGTTGGCCGCGAGCAGTTCCAGCGAGCGGTCGAGGACGGCGGCGAGGTCCGCGCCGCCGTCCGCGTCGAGCCAGTGGAAGATGGCCTCGGACCAGGCCCCGATCAGCGCCCCGACGACGACCCGGATCTCGAAGTCGTCCTCGGGGCGCCCGAGGCGCTCGGCGGTGACGGAGGCCAGCAGCCGGCTGGACTCCTGGATGTTCTCGCCCATGCGGGCGCGGACGGCGGGCACCGAGCGCACCAGCCGGAGCCGCTGCCGCATCTCCTCGAACTCGCCCTCGTCGGCGAGCATCTCGCGCAGCGGGCCCAGCAGGGCGTGCCGCAGCGAGGCGACGATGGGCTCCTGTGCCGGACGGGCGCGCAGTTCGGCCACCATGACGGGGTCGTATTCGTCGGAGAGGACGATGTCCTCCTTGGTGGGGAAGTACCGGAAGACCGTGCTGGCCGAGACCTCGGCCGCGTCCGCGATCTGCTCGACGGTGGTGCCGTCGTACCCCTGCGCCTCGAAGAGCCGGTAGGCGGCCCGGCGGATGGCCCGCCGGGTCCGGATCTTCTTGCGCTCGCGGAGGCTCGGTCTGGTCGGTACGGTCACGCTGGTCATTGTCGTGCATCGGCGGCGGGCGGGACCATCCGCGCGGTGCCCGGAACCTCCAGCGCACCGCGGGCGTCGGGGAGGAAGAGCGCGGTCAGCACGGCCGCCACGAGCGAGGCGGCCGCGCCGGCGAGCAGGGCGAGGTCCATCCCGTGCACGTACGCCGCGTCGGCCGAGGCGGCGAGCGCCGGGTCGCCGAGGGCGGCCGCGATGGCGTGCGCGGCGCCCACGGAGCCCGAGGCCGCGTCGGCGGCCGCCGCGGGCAGGCCCGTGGTGTCGACGCGGTCGCCGTAGGCGCCCGCCAGCAGGCTGCCCAGGAGGGCGACGCCGATGGCGCCGCCGGTCTGCCGCAGGGTCATCAGCAGTCCGGAGCCGCTGCCCGCGCGGTCCCGCGGCAGCGCGCCCAGCGCCGCGTCCATGGCGGGGACCATCGCGAAGCCGAAGGCGAAGCCGGTGACGGACAGCCACAGCGCGGTCGCCCCGTAACCGTCCTGTACGTCCGTACGGCTGCCGAGCACCGCCGCCGCGGCGAGCAGGAGCAGCCCCGCCGTGACGACCGGCCGCGACCCGAACCGTGCGACCAGCGGCGCGCTGCCCCGGGCGGCGACGAGCAGGCCGCCCATCATCGGCAGCAGCCGTACGCCGGTGCCGAGGGCGTCGTTGCCGAGGACGGCCTGCAGGTACTGCGGAAGGACGAAGAGCAGGCCGGTGAGGATGAAGGTCACCAGCGTCGCGGCGACCGCGTTCCACAGGAAGCCCCGCTGCCGCAGCAGGCCGAGGTCGAGCATGGGCCGCTCCAGCCGGCGTTCGCGCAGCACCAGCCCGGTCAGCAGCGCGACGGAGGAGAACAGTGTCAGCAGCACGAGCGGGTCGGCCCATCCCCGGCGGGGCGCCTCGATGATGCCGAAGACCAGGGCGCCGAGCCCGGCCACCGCCAGGACACCGCTCGGCGGGTCGACGCGGGGCGTGGCGGGGTCGCTGGTCTCGGGCAGCAGGAAGAGGCAGGCGGCGATACCGAGGAGGACGAGCGGGATGTTGACCACGAACACCGAGCCCCACCAGAAGTGGTCGAGCAGGGTGCCGCCGATGATCGGCCCGAGCGGCATCCCCAGCGCCATCGAGGCGGTGACCGCGCCGACGGCCTTGGGGCGTTCCTCGGGCCCGAACAGCGAGGGCAGGACGGACAGGGCCAGCGGCATGACGAGTGCCGCGCCCAGGCCCATCACCGTGCGGGCGGCGACGACCGGTCCGGGACTGCCCACCAGGGCGCCGAGCACCGAGCCGGCGAGGAAGATCCCGAGCCCGGCGACGAGCATCCGGCGCCGCCCCCAGCGGTCGCCCAGCAGCCCCGCGGGGAGCATCGCGGCGGCGAAGACCACCGTGTAGCCGTCGACGATCCACTGCTGGTCGCCGGTGTCCGCGCCCAGCTCGGCGGCCATCGTCGGCAGCGCGACGTTGAGGATCGTCATGTCGAAGCCGAGCACGAGCATGCTCGCCACCAGGGCCCCGAGGGCCCACCAGCGCCTTGGATCGGCCGTCGTCGTCATGCCGGGTCTCCTCCGGAGGGCACGGGCCCGGGCACCCGGGCAGCATGCGAAGTAGAAAGCCACCATCAAATGGCAGTGACTTTCAAAAAAGAGTAGCTGTCACTCCGGGCATGCGAAAGGCCCCGCGGACCGCCGTCGCGGTCCGCGGGGCCTTCGGGCGGCCGCGGAAGGGCTACGCGTGGTTGTAGGCCACCAGCGAGATGCCGACGTAGTGGACGATGAACGCGGCCAGCGTGAACGAGTGGAAGACCTCGTGGAAGCCGAAGAAGCGCGGCGAGGGGTTGGGGCGCTTGGTCCCGTAGATCACCGCTCCGATGCTGTAGAGCAGGCCCCCCACGACGATCAGGACGAGCACGGCGATGCCGCCGCGCCGCATGAAGTCGGGCAGGAAGAAGACCGCCGCCCAGCCGAGCGCGATGTAGCAGGGGGTGTAGAGCCAGCGCGGCGCGCCCACCCAGAAGACCCGGAACGCGATGCCCGCCAGGGCGCCGGCCCAGACCAGCCAGAGCAGCACCTCCTGCTTGCCGTCCGGCAGCAGTAGGAGCGTGAAGGGCGTGTAGGTCCCCGCGATGATCAGGAAGATGTTCGCGTGGTCCAGCCGGCGCAGCACCGCCGAGGCCCGGGGGCCCCAGTCGCCGCGGTGGTAGAGCGCGCTCACGCCGAACAGCGCGCAGGCGGTGAGGGTGAACACGGCGCAGGCGATCCGCCCGCGGGTGCTCTCGGCGAAGGCGGTCAGGGCGACGCCCGCGACAAGGGCGGCGGGGAACATCCCGGCATGGAGCCACCCCCTCAGCTTGGGCTTCAAAGGGGCGGCGGCGGATGCGAGTTCTTCAAGGGCGGCGGGCACAACGGGAGTCTCGTCCACGGAGCTCATGAAATCAATGCTAGCTACGGTTGCGTAGGTTACCGATCCGTAGTACGCGGTGTCGCCGGGCGTTGGGAGTGGCGATGCTCACCTCACGCGCCCTGGACAGATCGCGTTTCCTGTCCTGATACTCATATGAGTGCGGACGGCACCGGATGAGCATCCCACGACAGCAGCATCCGGGTCGCAGCCCCCAAGGGGCCGACAACACACCCTCGGAATCTGACGCCAGGTGAGTGCACACCGGGCGGAACGGAGCGATCGTGGCGCGCGTCAATGCGGCTCCCACCAATCACCAGGATCTGATCGCATGGGTCGGCGAGATAGCCGAGCTGACCCAGCCGGACGAGATCGTGTGGTGCGACGGCTCCGAGGAGGAGTACCAGCGCCTCGCGGACGAGCTCGTCTCGAAGGGCACCTTCAAGAAGCTCGACCCGATCAAGCGCCCCAACTCGTACTACGCCGCCTCCGACCCGACCGACGTCGCTCGCGTCGAGGACCGCACCTTCATCTGCTCGGAGAAGGAGCAGGACGCCGGCCCGACCAACCACTGGAAGGCCCCCGCGGAGATGCGGGAGATCTTCACCGGCCACAACGGGGGTACCTCCCGGGCCGAAGGCTCCGGGGGCCTTTTCCGCGGCGCCATGCGCGGCCGCACCATGTACGTCGTCCCGTTCTGCATGGGCCCGCTCGGCTCGGAGCTGTCCGCGATCGGCGTGGAGATCACCGACTCCGCGTACGTCGCCACCGCCATGCGGACCATGACGCGCATGGGCCAGGACGTGCTCGACGAGCTCGGCGAGGACGGCTTCTTCGTCAAGGCCGTGCACTCCGTCGGCGCCCCGCTGGAGCCCGGCCAGGAGGACGTCCCGTGGCCGTGCAACTCCACCAAGTACATCTCGCACTTCCCCGAGAGCCGTGAGATCTGGTCCTACGGCTCCGGGTACGGCGGCAACGCCCTGCTCGGCAAGAAGTGCTACGCGCTGCGCATAGCCTCGGTCATGGCCCGGGACGAGGGCTGGCTGGCCGAGCACATGCTCGTCCTCAAGCTCACGCCGCCGCGCGGGGAGGCCAAGTACGTCGCCGCGGCCTTCCCGAGCGCCTGCGGCAAGACCAACCTCGCCATGCTGGAGCCGACCATCCCCGGCTGGACCGTGGAGACCATCGGCGACGACATCGCCTGGATGCGCTTCGGCGAGGACGGCCGCCTCTACGCGATCAACCCCGAGGCGGGATTCTTCGGCGTCGCGCCGGGCACCGGCGAGCACACCAACGCCAACGCGATGAAGACCCTGTGGGGCAACTCGGTCTTCACCAACGTCGCCCTCACCGACGACAACGACGTCTGGTGGGAGGGAATGACCGAGGAGCCCCCGGCCCACCTCACGGACTGGAAGGGCAACTCCTGGACGCCGGAGTCCGCGACCCCGGCCGCCCACCCCAACGCCCGCTTCACCGTCCCCGCCGCGCAGTGCCCGACGATCGCCCCGGAGTGGGAGGACCCCAAGGGTGTGCCGATCTCGGCGATCCTCTTCGGTGGCCGCCGCGCCTCGGCCGTGCCGCTGGTGACCGAGTCCTTCGACTGGCAGCACGGCGTCTTCCTCGGCGCCAACGTCGCCTCCGAGAAGACCGCCGCCGCCGAGGGCAAGGTCGGCGAACTGCGCCGCGACCCGTTCGCCATGCTGCCGTTCTGCGGATACAACATGGGCGACTACTTCGGCCACTGGATCGGGCTCGGCCAGAAGCACGACCCCGGCAAGCTCCCGAAGATCTACTACGTGAACTGGTTCCGCAAGGACGCTGACGGCCGGTTCGTGTGGCCGGGCTTCGGCGAGAACAGCCGCGTGCTGAAGTGGATCGTCGAGCGTCTGAACGGCCAGGCCGAGGGCGTCGAGACCCCGATCGGCGTACTGCCGGCCGCGGGCTCACTGGACACCACCGGTCTGGACATCTCCCAGGCGGACCTCGACCTGCTGCTCTCGGTCGACGTCGACACCTGGCGGCACGAGGCCTCCCTCATCCCGTCCCACCTGGAGACCTTCGGCGACCACACGCCGAAGGAGCTGTGGGACGAGTACCGGGCCCTGGTCGAGCGCCTGGGCTAGGAGGACACGGCCTGTGCCCCGCCGATTCCGGGCGGCCCGACCCTCCTCGTGCGTGCGGCGCTGGCGGGCGGCCCGGCGGTAGGCATGGCCCGGCCGCGGGATCCCCGACCCTGACCGTCGCCCCGCGGGCGGGCCGCGCCGACCCTCACACCGAGGGCCGGGACCGGAGGTCACGACCTGTGGTCCCGGCCCTCGGGCGGTTCCTAGGCGGCTGTGGTGTGGACCGCGATGTGGCGCTCGGCGAGCGCCGCGGCCTCCGCGTTCTGGCGTGACTCGGCGACCACAAGCGCCCGGCCGGCGAGCGCGCGGGCCCTGCGGTGCAGGGCCGCCACCACGGCTGCCTCAGCCCGCCCCCGCCCGGCCGGAGCCGGGGAGAGCCGCAGCGGGGGGCGCCCTTGGTGCAGGCCCGCCACGGCCTGGGCGAGCTGCTCCGCGGCACGGTCGAGCTCCGGGCTGGACTCCAGCGCCCGCAGTTCGTCGGTGACGGTCAGCAGGGCGGCGAGGTGTCCGGCGAGCTGGAGGTCCAGTTCCTCGTCACGACTGCGTCGCGGAAGGGTGGGCGCCGCCGTCGTATGGACCGATTTGGTGCGGATCGGCTCGTACATGGGTGCACTCCTCCTGCAATAAGGAGTACATCCTACCTTGGACTCAGTCCAAGGAGGGAGTGTTCGGACGTATTGGGCCGCCGGCCCCGGGTCAGGGCTGCCCGTAGCCGTCCAGGAAGCGCGCGATCCGCCCCACCGCGTCCGCCAGGTCCTCCTTCGCCGGCAGCGTGACCAGGCGGAAGTGGTCCGGCTCCGGCCAGTTGAAGCCGGTGCCCTGCACCACCAGGATCCGCTCGGCCCGCAGCAGGTCCAGCACCATCTGCTGGTCGTCCTTGACCTTGTAGACCTTCGGGTCCAGCCGCGGGAACGCGTACAGCGCGCCCTTCGGCCGCACGCAGCTGACCCCGGGGATCTGCGTCAGCAGCTCGTAGGCCATGTCCCGCTGCTCGGCCAGCCGGCCGCCCGGCAGCACCAGGTCCTTGATCGACTGCCGGCCGCCGAGCGCGGTGGCCACCGCGTGCTGCGCCGGGACGTTCGCGCACAGGCGCATGTTCGCCAGGATCGTCAGGCCCTCCAGGTAGCTGGTCGCGTGCTCCTTCGGGCCGCACACCGCGAGCCAGCCGCTGCGGTAGCCGGCCACCCGGTACGCCTTCGACAGCCCGTTGAAGGTGAGCGTCAGCAGGTCGGGGGCGATCGCCGCGGTCGGGGTGTGGGTCACGTCGTCGTAGAGGATCTTGTCGTAGATCTCGTCCGAGCAGACGATCAGGTTGTGCCGGCGGGCGATGTCGGTCAGCTGCCGCAGCAGCTCGTCGTCGTAGACGGCGCCCGTCGGGTTGTTCGGGTTGATGATCACCAGCGCCTTGGTGCGGTCGGTGATCTTGCGCTCGATGTCGGCGAGGTCGGGGAACCAGTCCGCCTGCTCGTCGCAGCGGTAGTGCACCGGGGTGCCGCCGGACAGCGAGACCGCGGCCGTCCACAGCGGGTAGTCGGGCGCCGGGATCAGCACCTCGTCACCGTCGTCCAGCAGCGCCTGCATCGCCATCTGGATCAGCTCGGAGACGCCGTTGCCGAGGTAGATGTCCTCGACGTCCAGCTCGATGCCCTTGGTCTGGTAGTGCTGCATGACCGCGCGCCGAGCCGGGAGGATGCCCTTGGAGTCCCCGTAGCCGTGCGCCCCGCCGAGGGAGCGCAGCATGTCCTCCAGGATCTCCGGCGGGCACTCGAAACCGAAGGCGGCCGGATTGCCGGTGTTCAGCTTCAGGATGCGGTGACCTGCCGACTCCAGCCGCATGGCCTCCTCCAGCACCGGGCCGCGGATGTCGTAGCAGACGTTGGAGAGCTTCGTGGACTGGATCACCTGCATGCCCGTGAGCTTACGGCCACGTACCGCGGACCGCCCCGTGTTCTTGGCCACGTATGCGCCGAATGGTGACGTGCCGCTGCCTTCCCGGCCCGCGTTCGTTGCGCACCGAACGACCGGCGAGGACGTCCGTCCGGCGGCCGTCCTCGATGACGAACCGGCCGTCGACGAGCACGTACGGGATGCCCGTGGGAAGCGTGCGCGGCGCCTCGTACGTCGCGCCCGCGGCGACCGTCCGCGGGTCGAACAGCACCAGGTCCGCGCGGTGGCCCTCGCGGACCAGGCCGCGGTCGGACAGGCCCAGCCGGGCCGCGGGGCGGCCGGTGAGGTGCGCGACGCACTCCTTGAGGCCCAGCACGCCGAGCTCGCGCACGTAGTGGCCGAGGTAGTGCGGGAAGGTGCCGTACGCCCGCGGATGCGGCTTGTCGCCGACGAGCAGGCCGTCGCTGCCGCCGGTGTGGACGCGGTGGCGCATGATCGCCCGGACGTTCTCCTCGTGGCCGACGTGCTGGAGGACCGTCGTGCCCAGGCGGTCCTCCAGCAGCAGCCGGCGCGCCGTCGCGAAGTCCGTCAGCCGGCGCCCCACATGACGGCCCTGTTCTCGTATAGCTGCGGCGAGGGGACAAGTAGCTCAGCGTGACTTCAGGGCCTGACGGATGGTCGGGGGCGAGCGTGACGCGGCAGGATGCTCCGCATGACATTGCCCACCCCCGAGCTGCACACCGCCCGCCTGCGACTGCGGCCGTTCACCGACGCCGACGCGGCGCCGCTCTACGCGCTGCACAGCAGCGCCCACGTGCTGCGTTACTGGGACTCCCCGCCGTGGATCGAACCGGCCCGCGCCCAGCGCTTCATTGCGACCTGCCGGACGATCGAGGAGGAAGGCACGGGAGCGCGGGTGGCCGTCGACCGCGTCTCCGACGGCGCGTTCATCGGCTGGTGCGGCCTGACCAGCTGGAACCCGGACTTCCGCAGCGCATCCCTGGGCTACGTCTTCGACGCCGCCGCGTGGGGCCATGGCTACGCCACGGAGACCGCGCACGCCGTCCTACGGTGGGCGTTCGACACCCTGGACCTGAACCGCGTCCAGGCCGAGACCGACACCCGCAACATGGCGTCCGCCCGGGTCCTGGAAAAGCTCGGCTTCGTCCGCGAAGGCACCCTCCGCGAGGACTGCGTCGTCAACGGCGACGTCTCCGACTCCTGGGTCTTCGGCCTCCTCCGCCGCGAGTGGCACCCGACGGCCACGCCGACGGCCGACCGCTAGGACCGAGACCTGCCCGCCTTTCGGTCCGCACCCCCCGCCGAGGTCACCGTGGGCCGCTCCGGCGAGCTCAACGTCCTCGCTGGGGCAGCCGCAGGACGCCAGAGAGAGTTCGACGAGACGATCGCACGGGCTATTGATGCTCTCGCCACTACCGAAGGCGCGGATGAGCAAGGGCCAGACGCCCCCGAGGCCGGATGAGACACGGCCCCGACAAACAGACCGACTTACGAGGCGAGTCATCCGTTCAAGAGCGGGACACTTTCACATGAACACGTCTCATGCCCGGCTATCGGGCGTAGCCGATCCGAATGTCGGCGGTCGGGGTGTCGGGGGCGATGGGCGCCGGGGGTGGGGTGCCGGGCCGCCACGGCTGCCCCGGTCCGCGGTCGGCCGGGGTGGCCACCCGCAGCAGCTTCGCCAGCCGAGGCACCTTGGTGAAGCGGCCGGTGTGATAGGTGCCGGCGACCGCACCACTGCGCGAGCGGCGGGGTGATCCGGGATCAGCGCCGCAGCGCGGGCACGGGTGGCGTTCGATGTCGTCCGCGTCGGACGCGAGTGCGGGCTGAGGGCCCGTCATAGGTCCGGAGTCTCGCACCACCCCGCTCTGGTTCGACATGGGTCAACATAGACGTATGTCGAATGCGAAGGTGCTGCCGCTGCTGGAGCCCGCCGACGGCCAGGGCGTGGCGCCATGCTGCCCGCCGCTGACCGAGCGCCCGATGACCGCCGAGGAGGCCGAGACGGCCGCGCGGATGTTCAAGGCGCTTAGCGACCCGGTCCGCCTGCGGCTGTTCTCCGCGGTGGCCTCGCATGAAGGCGGCGAGGCGTGCGTGTGCGACATCTCCGATGTCGGTGTCTCCCAGCCCACGGTCTCCCATCACCTGAAGAAGCTCAAGGAGGCCGGGCTGCTCGCCTCCGAGCGGCGCGGTACCTGGGTCTACTACCGGGTCGAGCCGTCCGTGCTGGCCGCGATGGGCAGGCTGCTGACCATCCCGTCGGCCGCATGAGCAAGACGTGGGGTCCCATGCCGCCGTGGTCCTTGTGACCAGGAAGCGCCACAGTGCCCGCCGGCATGCGCCGGGCGGGAGAATGAGAACAGAAACGGTCCGGTGCCGCGGGCCGCGTCGGCAGGTGACGGGAGTCGTACGCCATGAACACTCATGCCGGCAGCACCGGCCGGGAAACCGCCGTTCCGGCCGCTGTCCTGCCGGCGCTCGACTGGATGTCCTGGCCGACTCCGTTCGTGTTGTTCACCGGCAAGGGAGGGGTTGGTAAGACCACCATCGCGGGCGCCGTTGCCGTGGCCCTGGCCGACGCAGGCAGGCGGGTCCTGCTCGTCAGCACCGACCCGGCGTCCAACCTGGGTGATCTGCTCGGTACAGCCGTTGGCCCCGAACCTGGCACCGTGCCGGGGGTGTCCGGTCTCGCTTTGATGAATCTCGACCCCGAACAGGCGGCGGCCGCCTACCGCGAGCGTGTGCTCGGGCCCTATCGCGGAGTCGTGACCGCTGAGGAGTTGCGCGGCATCGAGGAGCAGATGGCGGGAGAGTGCACGGTCGAGGTGGCGGCCTTCGACCGCTTCACCCAGCTGATCGCCCATCCACGTGCTGTTCGACACCGCGCCCACCGGTCACACGCTGCGGCTGCTGAACCTGCCCAGCGCCTGGTCGCAGTACATCGAAACCAGCGATGCCGCCGCGGCGAGCTGTGTGGGACCGCGTTCGGGACTGGCGTCACAACGGGACCAGTATCACCAAACCGTGGAGGGACTCGGCGACCCTGCCCGTACGACCATGGTGCTGGTCAGCCGTCCCGAGTCCGGGGCCCTGGCGGAGGCGGCGCGCGCGGGAGCGGAGCTGGCGGCCCAGGGCATCCGTAACCAGCGCCTGATCGTCAACGGCCTGTTCACCCGCCCGCTCGCCGGGGACGGCGTCGCACAAGCCCTGGCTGCGCGGCAGCAATCGGCCTTGGCCGCCCTGCCCCAGCAGCTGCGCGAGGTCCCGGCGGCCTCGGTCGAGCTGTCCGCGGCAGACCTGACGGAGGTGCCCGCCCTGCGGGCCCTGCGTGCCGGACCCCCGGACGGCGGCCGCCCCACCGGCCGGGCCGCCGCTGCGGCCAAGGGCGCGGAAGAAGGCATGTCACTGTCCGCGCTGGAAGCCCTCGTGGACGAGCTGGCGGCCGGTGAGCCGGGAGCCGTCCTGGTCGTGGGCAAGGGCGGCGTGGGCAAGACGACCATCGCGGCTGCGATCGCCACGGGACTGGTACAGCGCGGGCACGAGGTGCACCTGTCCACCACCGACCCGGCCGGGCGGCCCGCCGCTGACAGGCGGTGCCAGGCCGCTTCGGTCCGGGGCCCACGCGGCGATTGATCACCTGGGCACAGGCCTGTCAGCCGACGGCCTGCGGTCCGGCTCGCTGGGGTAGAAGCGGCGGCGGGCCCACAGCGCGACGTAGACCAGGGCGACAAGCACGGGCACCTCGATGAGCCGTCCGACGACGCCGACGAGGGCCTGCCCGCTGTGGCTCCGAACATGCCGATCGTGAGGAGCCGGGGAATCTCGGCACGGCACGCATGGCTCATGGCTCCGCCGCGATCACGCCGTCTACGGTTGAGCTGTAGGCGTGCTTCGCAGTGTTCGGCCGCTGAGCCTCCAGCACCACCCCGCAACGGGCGGCACGCGTGCGCTCTGCGAAATCGGGGGAGGCTGCTCCGGTTGGGGTCGGCCGGAGCCGATGACGAGGAGGTGACTCTCATGGCCGAACCCAAAACAACCGACAAGACGGGCACACCCGGCGAGCGGGCCGTGCTGGCCCAGATGCCGAGACTGGACCGGTTCCTGCCGCTGTGGATCGCGGCCGCGATGGCCGCCGGGCTGCTGCTGGGCCGGGCCGTCCCCGGGCTGAACACCGTGCTGAACAAGGTCGCCATCCACGGCACCAGCCTGCCAATCGCGCTCGGACTGCTGCTGATGATGTACCCGGTGCTGGCCAAGGTCCGCTACACCGAGATCCGAAGGATCACCGCAGACCGGCGGATGATGGCCGCCTCCCTGGCCCTGAACTGGATCATCGGCCCGGTCGTGATGTTCACGCTCGCCTGGCTGCTGCTCGCCGACCAGCCCGCCTACCGCACCGGCGTGATCCTGGTGGGACTGGCCCGCTGCATCGCGATGGTCCTCATCTGGAACGACCTGGCCGGCGGCGACAGGGAGATGGCCACTGTGCTGGTCGCCCTCAACGCCGTCTTCCAGGTCCTCGCCTACGCCGCACTGGGCTACTTCTACCTGCGGGTGCTGCCCGGCTGGCTGCACCTGCCGACCACCAGCCTGCACGCCTCCCTGATCGACATCGCCGGCACCGTCGCGATCTTCCTCGGCATCCCGCTCGCCGCCGGCTACCTCACCCGCACCCTCGGCGAACGACGCCGCGGCCGGGACTGGTACGAAAGCCGTCTCCTGCCCAGGATCGGGCCCATCGCCCTGTGGGGCCTGCTGTTCACCGTTGTCATCCTCTTCGCCCTGCAGGGCAAGAAGATCACCTCCGAGCCGCTGGACGTCGCCCGCATCGCGCTGCCGCTTCTCGCCTACTTCGCGATCATGTGGTCCACCGGGTTCGCGGTCAGCCGCCGACTGCACCTCTCCTACCCCCGCACCGCCGCTCTGGCGTTCTCCGCAGCCAGCAACGACTTCGAACTGGCCATCGCGGTCGCGATCGGCGTGTTCGGGGCCACCAGCGGGCAGGCCCTCGCCGGCGTCGTCGGACCGCTCATCGAGGTGCCCGTGCTCGTCGGCCTGGTCTACGTCGCGCTGTGGGCCCGCCGCCGCTTCTACCCCAGCGAGCCGGACGGGCCCTGAACCGCTTGCTGACCGGCCCGCACCAGGTCATCAGCCGCCGCGTGCCACCGCGCTCCCCACGCGTCCTGACGGCCTCCCCGAGCAGCGGTCCGAGTCAGTCAGTGGGAGAGGTGCGGACGATGACGACCGGGCAGTGGGCGTGGGTGGCGACGCGCTGGCTGACGGAGCCGAGCAGCGTGCCGGCGAAGCCGCCGTGGCCGTGAGAACTCACGACGACCATGGCCGCCCCCGCGGATGCCTCGATCAGGACGGCCGCGGCATGTCCCTTGACCGCCTTGCTGCCCATGCCGGCGGGGCGTTCCTCGGCGGGCAGGCGGGCCACGGCTGCCTCGACGACCGCCCTGGCCCGGCGTTCGAGCTCCGCGTCGGGCGAAACCACCTGGCCCACGATGCCCTCCCACGCGTGGATGACCTCCAGAGGAGCTTCGTGGACACGGGCTTCCTGCGCCGCCCAGCGCAGTGCCCGGTCAGCGGATGCGGAGCCGTCAGTACCGACGACAATGGGGGCCTTTCCACTGCTGGGGAGCGTGGTCATGGCGTCCTCCGAGGAAGAGGTCGGGCGGTGTACCAGACAGCGAGAAGCAAGCACAGCCCAGGCTCGCCGCTTGTGGCCATGGGCTTCGCGGGCGACGCCGGTGCGGTCGCACCATCAATATTCGAAACCCGGCAGTCGGCGCACGCAACTTGTCAGTGATGGCATCAAGCGGCCGTGGGACTGGTGGGCTCGCATGTCTATGTGTCGCGTATTCGAGCGGAGAGCGCCGCGGTGGGTCACTCTGTGTGTGACCTGACCGTCACAGGAGCTGTGCGACAGCGCGGGCGGCGTCACGGGTCGGGCGGCCGACGCCGATGAGGGTGGCGGAGGCCGGACCGGTCCAGTCGCCGTAGCCGAGCAGGTGCAGCCGTGGTTCGCAGAGGGCGCGCGTGCCGTCGGTGGGGATATGTCCACGTGGGCCGCGCAGGTTCAGCGGGGCGAGGTGGGCCAGGGCCGGGCGGAAGCCGGTGCACCAGATCACCGCGTCGGCGCCGTGCTGGCTGCCGTCGGCCCACCGGACGCCTTCGGCGGTGAGCTGGGCGAACATCGGCTGCGCGTGCAGGAGTCCGGCATCGCGGGCGGCACGGACGGGCGGCACAGCGACGATGTCGCCGAGCGAGGCCACACCGCCGGTGTCGCTGCGGTCTTCTTTGAGGGCGCGGCGGCGGGCGGTGGCGACGTCGAAGAGGGCGCGGCCGTCGATGTCGTCGGCCAGGAACCGCGGTGGGCGCTGCGTCACCCACGTCACCTCGACGTGGCCGTCCAGGGCGAGGTCGGCGGCGATCTGGGCGCCGGAGTTGCCGCCGCCGACCACGATCACGTGCTGGTCGGCCTCGGTGTTCGCCCGGAACCCGTACGCCGCCCGGATCTTCCCCCGATGCCGCTGGATCGCCTTGCTCTGCCAGTCGTGCTCCGCCCAAGCCCCCGCCGGGACCTTCACCTGCTGGGCTACGTACTCCACCGCGGCGGCCGGCACCTCCTTGGCCGACTCCGGGAACCGGGCCTCCACCTCGAAGAACTTCAGCAACAACGCGAACCCGAGCCGGGTCGCCCCGGACTTGTTCCGCACCCGCTTCATGTCGTCTTCGAGCAGCGTCCAGACCTCGATCAGGTCCTCCGGCTTCCAGTCCTGCCGCACCCGCGCCCCTCCACCCCGACCGAGATCACTCGTTCAGCTCAACGAGGTGGCCAGCCAGCGGAAACGAGGACCAGGGCAATCACGCAGCGCTACATGTCCGTTCGCCGTAGCTATACGAGAACAGGGCCATGACCGGCCAGCGCGGGCTCGCGCACCCCGGAGATCTCGAGCGTCGGCCACTCCACGGGCACGCCGTGGCAGCCGTCCGACCCCTCCACCTCCATCGCGTGCCGGATGCGCTCCGCCTGTGCGTCGTCCCGCAGCCGGGCCAGGGTCGCCTCCGGGCCGCCCTCCGTCGCCCAGCCCGGCCGCCGCGAGCGTCGTGCATCCCGGCAGGTAGGGATACGTGTCGAGGGTGATGTCCGCCCCCGCGGCGAGCGCCTCGTCCAGCAGCGCGAGCAGCTCCGGCGCGCGGCCCGCGTTCACACCGAAGTTCATCGTGGCGTGCGCCAGGTGCAGGGCGCAGCCCGCCTCCCGGGTCACCGCGATCATCTCCGCGTAGGCGTCGAGCGCACCGGAGCCATAACTGCGGTGGTGCGGGCAGTAGTAGCCGCCGTGGGCGGCCACGACCCGGCACAGCTCGGTCAGTTCGGCGCCCGAGGTGTACATCCCCGGGGTGTACGTCAGCCCGGACGACATCCCCACGGCGCCCTGCGCCAGCCCCTCGGCGACCAGTTCCCTCATCCGGTCCAGCTCCGCCGAGGTCGCCGGGCGGTCCTCCCACCCGACGGCCAGCATCCGCACAGTGCCCTGCGGGACCAGGTACGCGGCGTTCACGGCGATGCCCCGGTCCAGGCGGTCCAGGTACTCGCCGACGCCGGCACCGGATGACATGAGGGTGAACCGCGAGCGCGCCGTCCGCACCCGGCAGCAGTGCCGAGGCGTCGACGTCCGGCACACCCGCCGCGGGCGCGGACGACCCGCACACGACAACCGGCCGTCATCAGAAGAACGTGCGGACGAAGTCCTTGACGACCCCACCCTCCCCGACCACGGGAATGAGCTGCCACTTGTCGAACGCCGTGCACGGATGCGACACCCCCAGCCCCACCCAGTCGCCGACCGCCAGGCCCCGCGCCCCGGGGGCGACGTCCACGAACGCGTGCTGGTCGGCGAGCTTCGTGACCGTGAGCCCGGCCGCCGGGACGGCGGAACCGTCGGGGCGGCGCACGACCTGCGGCACCGGGAGGCCGAGGTCGTACGGCGCGTCGCGCTTGCCCGCGTTGAGGAGGGCGAGGCCCGGCTCGGGCCGGGAGAGCACCTGCGTCCAGAGGCGGAAGGCCGGTTCGAGCGCTCCCTCCGCGGGGATGCGGTCGTGGAACGGTGTCAGATCGCGGTAATGGACGTCGTCGTGGGTGACGTACGCCCCGGACCGCAGGAGCCGCAGTACCGGCAGGGACAGGTCCCCGAGCGTGCCGAAGGCGTCCGCCACCGCGTCGAACCACTCGCTGCCGCCCGCGCTCACCACGATCTCCCCGGCTCCGGCGAACCGCCCGGCCGCGTCGAAGTCCCGTGCGAGCGCCACCAGTTCGCCGAGCCACCCGCGTGGGTCCGGTGCCGCCGCCTCGTAGCCCGCGACGCCGACCAGCCGCAGGTGCCGCGCCGTGGCGACCGCGTCGGCGACGCGCGCCGCCTCCGCGGGGCCGCGCACGCCGGCGCGGCCCGCCTCCGCGCCGAGTTCGACGACGACGTCCACGACCTCCGTGAGGGCCGCGTCCATCAGCTCCACCCCGCGTACGGAGTCCACGTAGCAGAGGAAGCGGAACTCCGGGTCGCCGGCCAGCTCGCGGGAGACCCAGCGCAGTGCCGCCGCGTCGACCAGCTCGTTGGCGAGGAAGACGCGCCGCACGCCGAACGCCCGGTAGACCCGCACCTGGTGCGGGGTCGCGGCGGTGATGCCCCACGCGCCGTGGCCGAGCTGGCGGGCGAAGAGCTGCGGGGCCATGGAGGTCTTGCCGTGCGGTGCGAAGGCGAGGCCGTGCTCGCCGGCCCAGCCGGCGAGCTGGTCGAGGTTGTGCTCCAGGGCGGGCTCGGAGAGCGTGAGCAGCGGGGTCGTGAAGCCGCCGTCGAAGACGGAGCGGCGCTCGGCGGCGAGTTCGCCCAAGGTCAGGCCGTCGGCGTCCGGCGGGAGTCCCTTGAAGCGGTGGTCCACGCGCTCCCGCTGCAGCGCGTCGATGCCCGTGACCTGGTCCATCCCGCCTCCGTCCAGCGTCGTTGCAGTATGTGCGACGACCGTTGCGTGCCGTGTTCCCCGCTGTCTAACATCCCGGCGGACACCGGGTCAAAGGTGCGCGGAGAGGGGCGGAAGTGACCGTGGCCGTGGCCGTGGACGTCGTGTGCGTGGGCGAATCCGTGGTCGACTTCGTCCCCTCCGCAGCCCGGGCAGTGCCTCGCGCGGTGGGCCCGGCGGTCCGACGTGACACCGCGCCCCCGGGGGACGGGACCTCTCCCGGGGGCGCGGTGCGTCGGTGACGGTTCCGCCGGCTACGGCAGCCCGTGCACGTGCGGGCCGACGGTGCCCGAGAAGGCGTTGCCGTTCGTCGCGTCCCAGTTGGTGGACCAGGTCATCGCGCCGCGCAGCCCGGGCCAGGTGGTCGGGGGCTTGAAGGAACCGCAGTTGGTGCCCTTGGTGAGGCAGTCCAGGGCGTTGTTGACGACGGTCGGCGACACGTAGCCGCTGCCCGCCGCCCGGCTGGAGGCCGGCAGGCCGATGCCGACCTGGGAGGGGGCGAGACCGCTCTGCAACTGGATGCAGGCCAGCGCGGTGATGAAGTCGACCGTGCCCTGCGCGTACACCTTGCCGTCGCATCCGTTCATGGTGCCGCTGTTGTAGTACTGGGTGTTGACGACGGTCAGGATGTCCTTGATGTTCAGCGCGGTCTGGAAGTATCCGAAGGACGTCGACTGCATGTCGATGGTCTGCGGGGCCATCGTGATGACCAGCCCGGAGCCGGCCTTGGCCGACAGGGAGCGCAGCGCCTGCGTCATGTAGGTCGCGTTGATCCCGTTCTCCAGGTCGATGTCGACGCCGTCGAAGCCGTACGTCTGCATCAGCGAGAAGACGCTGCCCGCGAAGTTGTTCGCCGAGGTGGAGTCGCTGACGCTGATCGTGCCGTTCTGCCCGCCGACCGAGACGACGACCCTCTTGCCCGCCGCCTTCTTCGCCGCGATGTCGGCCTTGAACTGGCTCACGGAGTAGTCGAGGGCCGGGTCGAGCGTGAAGGAGACCGCGCCGGGCGTGGTCGTGGCGTCGGCGAAGCTGACGGCGATGATGTCGTACTGGGCCGGGACCTGCGCGAGGGTCTGGACGGTCGCTCCGTTGTCGAAGTTCTGCCAGTAGCCGGTCAGCACGTGCTTGGGCAGCGAGCCGCCACCCGTGGGTGTGGGGGTCGGGGTGGGCGTGGGCGTGGGAGTCGGCGTGGGGGTCGGGGTCGGGGTCGGGGTGGGCGTTCCGGTGCCGGCCGCGCCCAGCAGGCTCACGTCGTCGGCGAGGAACGCGGGCTGGGCGTACCAGCCGTGCACGTAGACCGTGACCGAGGTGGTCGTGGCGCCGGTGGTGAAGCCGGTGGACAGCCGCTGGTAGGAGGACGCGGACGGGATCCAGGTGGAGGCCTCGGTCATCCCGGCGCCGGTCGCGCCGAGGTAGACGTAACTGCCCTGGACGAAGGCGCTCAGCTGGTACGTGGAGTTGGGCCGGACGCTGATCGTCTGCGAACAACGGGCGTTGTCCGAGGAGGACGGGGTGGCCTGCAGGGCCTTGCCGCCGCCGTGCACGGGGCTGCTCACGGCGGTGCCGCTGGAGGCGGTGCACGTCCAGCCGGTCAGGCCGCTCTCGAAGCCGCCGTTGGTCACGAGGTCGGGGTCCGCGGCGCCGGCGCTGCCGGACGTGGCGACGAGTCCCGCCACCGACAGGGCGGCGGCGCCGACAACCGCCGCGGCTCTGAGGGCGGTGCGCCGTGCGCGTGCGTGTTCCACTACTGCCTCCTGGGGGCGAGGAGTTGGGCGGGTACGCGAAGGGCCACTCTTGCGTGGACGCAGTTTGGTCCAGACCAATCCTCTGGTCAAGACCTCTGTCGGCGTGCGTAGTCCGGCGCCCGGCGGGTACCACCGACTTCATCAACTGTTCGGCGACTTTCCGCGCTGCTCCGGCTACGCAGGGATAAGCTCTCCGGGCAGGGACTGGGCGGGAGTTCCGGGAGGTCGCGGGTGTCGAGCGTCATAGCGGTCACGGCGGACGATCTCGCGCTCCCGCTGGAGCAGCACGTGATGCGCACCGCCGCCGCCCTGGAGGCGCACGGCCACCTCGTCGTGCTCGTCCCGCCGGAGACCACCGACCCGTTGCGCCGCCGCGTCCACACCGTGCGCGCGGCCCTGGAGGCGGACCGGGTGGCGATCGTCCCGGTCGGCCTGCCGCCGCTGGCCGCCCTCCTCCTGGCCGAGCAGCTGCGTCAGCTCGCCGCCACCGACCTCGGGCCCGGTGTGCTCGCCGGTGCCGCCCGGCTGCTGTCGTACTACCTCCACTCCGGTGCCCTGCTCGGCTCGGTCTCCCGGCTCGACCGGGTGGACGTGCCCGTCGGCGCCCACCTGAAGTCCCTCGTGCCCGGACGGCACTTCGCCGTCCTCGCCCACCCCGAACCGCACCTGTCCGAGGCCCGGCCCGACGCCGTGCCGGCCGGGCCGGCGTTCCTCACCCAGCTGGCCGTCGCGCACGGCCACGGCGTCGACCCCGGCTGGGTCACCGGGCCGCTGGCCCGCGCCTGGCGGAGCCAGGCAGTGCGGGAGGTGCCGCTGCCGGCGGACTCCGCGCGCTGGTGGGGCACCGGCAGGCTCGTGGAGTTCACCGCCTACATCGCCGACGTCGGCGTGCTCTACCAACTGGTCACCTCGGTCCGCCGGGACACCTGCGGCTGGTGCGGCCTGGCGGTCATCGGCGACCGCTGCCTGTTCTGCTCGGCCCCGGTGGACGGGCAGCAGCGCATCCGGCCCCCCGAGCGGCCACGCCAGGTCGTGCACTCCGGACCCCGCGCGCCGTCGCCGGCGCCCAGGGCGTCCCCCGCCCCGCAGGTCTCCCCCCACCAGCACTCGGCACTTGAGCGATAGGGCCCCACCTCTATGAACTCACGTCAGCGTCGCGGCGTCGTCCTCCTCGTGGTCTCCGCGCTGTGCGCGCTCGCCGCCTTCGCCGGGGTCGTCACCGTCATCGGGGACGCCCGTTCCCAGGTCGGGCCGAAGGTGACCGCGTACCGGCTGGCCTCGGACGTGCCGGCGTACGAGGCCGTAGGCCGCTCCCAACTGCAGGAGGTCCGGATACCCGAGCGCTGGCTGCCCGCCACCGCCGTCCGTGACCTCGGCAGGCTGGACGGCAAGATAGCCGCCGTCCCGCTGCACCGCGGCTCCCTGCTGCAGACGGACATGGTCGCCGAGCGGCCCGCGCTGCGGGCCGGGCAGATGGAGATCGCGATCATGATCGACGCGGAGACCGGCGTCGCCGGGAAGATCACCCCGGGGGCGCGGGTCAACATCTTCGCCACCTTCGCACCGCGCAGGGACACCGACCCCGAGGTCTCGAAGATCATCGTCGCGGGCGCCCGGGTCATCGACGTCGGCGAGATCAAGGCCTTCGACACCGGGAGCGACAACCGCCGCGTCAGCAGCCAGGGAGTCCCCATCACCTTCGCCCTCGGCGCCGCCGACGCCCAGCGGGTCGCCTTCGCCGAGTCCTTCGCCCGGCACGTACGCCTCGCGCTCGTCGCCCCGGGGGACGCGACCGCCCCCTCCGAACGCGACCGCACCTACACCCTCGGCCGTGACGGAGCCGCCTCGTGACCGGCGTCCGCATCGTGTCGGGCACCCCCGACCCCGACACCGCCCGCGCCCTGACCGGGGTCCTCCACCAGCTGCCGGGAGCCGAACCCGGGCCCGCGCTGCCGGACTCCACCACCCTGCTGGACGTCCTCGCGCGTGCCGCCGAGACCGGGGTCGACGAACTGCCCGAGGTCGTCGTCGTCCACGACCGCATCACACCGGTGCCCGCGCTCGAGGTCATCCGCGAGATCGCGCTGCGCTTCCCCGCGGTCGGCGTCATCCTGCTCACCGCCGACCCGAGCCCCGCCGTCCTGTCCGGCGCCATGGACGCGGGCGCGCGCGGCGTCGCCGGGGTTCCGCTGTCGTACGACGAACTCGGCGCCCGCGTCGAGGCGGCGGCCGCCTGGGCGGTCGGTGTACGGCGCCACCTCAGCCCCCAGCAGCCCGCGCTGCCCGCCGTGCCAGGGGGCCGGCTGGTCGCCGTCGCCGGAGCGAAGGGCGGGGTCGGCACCACCGTCGTCGCCGTCCAGCTCGCCCTCGCCGCGCGGGCCGCCGGCAGGTCCACCGCCCTGGTCGACCTCGACCTCCAGGGCGGTGATGTCGCCTCCTACCTCGACGTCCAGTTCCGCCGCTCCGTCGCCGACCTCGCGGACATCGCCGACGTGACCACCCGCGTGCTGCAGGACGCCATGTACCTCCACGAGTCCGGGCCCGCGCTGCTGCTCGCGCCCGGCGAGGGCGAACGCGGCGAGGAGGTCACCGACCGCGCCGCCCGCCATGTGCTGCACGCCCTGCGGCAGCGGTACGAGGTCGTGGTCGTCGACTGCGGCACCCAGATGACCGGCGCCAACGCGGCCGCCGTGGAGACCGCCGACACCGCGCTGCTGGTCACCACGCCCGACGTGGTCGCCGTGCGCGCCGCCAAGCGCATGGTGCGCATGTGGGACCGGCTGCAGATCCGCAAGCCCCAGGACGTCGTCGTCGCCGTCAACCGGCACACCCGCGGCAGCGAGATCCAGCCCTCGCTGATCGCCCGCATCACCGGCACCCGGATCGCCTCCGCCGTGGTCCCCGCCGCCTTCCGCGAACTGCAGGCGGTGGTGGACGCCGGACGGCTCCAGGACCTGGACAACCGCTCCAGCGTCAAGCAGGGCGTGTGGACGCTCGCCGCGGAGATCGGCCTCACCGGGCCGGGGCACGCCGTGACACCCCGCAAGGGCCGCCGCGGCCGCGGTGAACAGGGCCAGGTCACCCTGGAGACACTGGGCATGACACCGCTGATCCTGCTGGTGCTCGTCCTGGTCTGGCAGGCGGTGCTCACCGGCTACACCTTCACCCTCGCCGGTCACGCCGCCGACCGGGCCGCCCGCGCGGCGGCGGTCGGGGAGGACGCCCGGGCGGCGGCGGCCGGCGACCTGCCGGGCGCGTGGACGATCGACGGCTTCGGCACCACCGGATCCGACGGGATGGTCACGGTGGACGTCGGGCTCAAGGTCCCCGTCCTCTTCCCCGGCGCGATCGACTTCCCGTTGACCGTCCACGGCCACGCCTCGGCCGTCGACGAAGAGGCGGGCACGCCGTGACGGCCCGGACCCGGCGGTCACGCGACCGGGGCAGCGCCTCCCTGGAGTTCCTGGGGATGCTGCCGATCCTGCTACTGGTCGCCCTCGCCGGCGTGCAGTTGGGCCTCGCCGCCTACACCGCCGCCCAGGCCGGCACGGCCGCCCGTGCCGCCGCGCGCATGGCGGCGCTGCACGACCCTCCGGTCACCGGCTCCGCCGCGGGCACGGAGGCGGTGAGTTCCTGGCTGCGGGACGGTACGCGGGTGAGCACCACCGGCGACACGGGGGACTCGGTGCGGGCGACGGCGACCGTGGAGATCCCGTCGGTGCTCCCGGGCCTGCGCCCCGGCTCCGTCACCCGGACCGCCACGATGCCCAGGGAGGACGACGAAGGGGCCGACGAATGAGCCTGCGCGACCGCATCGCCGCGAACGAGGACAACGCCCCGCAGACGCAGGAGGGCCACCTCGTCGCCGTCTACCGGGCCAAGCTCCTCCAGGAGATCGACCTCGCCGAGATGTCGGCGCTCGCCGCAGCCGAGCGCCGGGTGCGTCTGGAACGCGTCCTCGGCCACATCATCAGCCGCGAGGGCCCGGTGCTCTCCACCCAGGAGCGCACCGGCATCATCCGCCGGGTCGTGGACGAGGCCCTGGGCCTGGGCATCCTCGAACCGCTGCTGGAGGACGCCTCCATCACCGAGATCATGGTCAACGGCCCGGACCGGATCTACATCGAGCGCGCCGGCCGGGTGGAGCCCGTCGCCGCCCGCTTCAGCAGCCCCGAGCAGCTGCTGCAGACCATCGAGCGGATCGTCTCCACCGTCAACCGCCGGGTGGACGAGTCGAATCCGATGGTGGACGCCCGCCTGCCCTCCGGCGAGCGCGTCAACGTCATCATCCCGCCGCTGTCGCTGACCGGCCCCGTCCTCACCATCCGCCGCTTCCCCCGCGCGTACGCCCTGCACGAGCTGATCGGCCTCGGCACCCTCGACGAGCACATGCTGATGCTGCTCTCCGCGCTCGTGCGGGCCAGGTTCAACATCATCGTCAGCGGTGGCACCGGCTCGGGCAAGACCACGCTGCTCAACGCCCTGTCCGGGCTCATCCCGGACGGCGAGCGCATCATCACCGTCGAGGACGCCGCCGAACTCCAGCTCCAGCAGGAGCACGTCGTACGTCTGGAGAGCCGGCCCCCCAACGTCGAGGGACAGGGCCGGATCACCATCCGCGACCTCGTGCGGAACTCGCTGCGCATGCGCCCCGACCGGATCATCGTCGGTGAGGTCCGCGGCGGCGAGACCCTCGACATGCTGCAGGCCATGTCGACCGGCCACGACGGCTCCCTGGCCACCGTGCACGCCAACTCCGCCGAGGACGCGGTGCTCAGGCTGCAGACGCTGGCCTCAATGTCGGAGGTGAAGATCCCCTTCGAGGCGCTGCGCGACCAGATCAACAGCGCCGTCGACGTCATCGTCCAGCTGCGCCGCGACGTCGACGGCACCCGCAGGATCGCCGAGATCGCCGTGCTGTCCTCACGCGGCCGCGACACCTTCCGGCTGACCACCGCGACGCGCTTCCGCGCCGAGCCCATGGGGCCCGACCGGATCGTGCGGGGCTGGTTCCACCACCAGCCCGTACCGCGTGAACTGGCCGAACGCTTCCACCTGGTGGGGGAGTCGGTGCCGGCGGCCTTCGGGATCGGCGAGACCGAGCTGGAGCTGTCGAGCAGGGAGGCAAAGTGAACACGCCAACCTTGGCCCTGGCCGTGCTCGGCGTGACCGGCCTCGCGCTGGTGCTGGGCGTCTGGGGCCTGCATGCCTGGAGCGGCGGGCGCGCCGACCGTGCCGCGCTCGTCGACCGGCTGGCCGACGTCCCGGCCGCGGAACGGCGCGCCGTGCCCTTCGCCGGCCTGGACCGGCGGGTCCGGCGCACGGCCTGGGGCCGCCGGCTGGGCACCCGGCTCGCCGCCACCGGCACCGACCTGACTCCGGGGCAGTTCACCGCCGCCGCCATCGGGGTGGTCGGCGGCGCCTGGCTGGTCGCCGACGTCGTGCTGGCCCCCTTCTTCGGACCGATCGCCGCGCTCCTGGCGGCCTGGGCGGTCAGCTCCTTCCTCGGCTGGCGGCGACGGGTGCGCACCGAGCGCTTCATCGCCCAGCTGCCCGAACTTGCCCGCGTCCTGGCCAACGCCACCCAGGCCGGACTCGCCCTGCGCACCGCCGTCGGCATGGCGGCGGAGGAACTGGAGGCCCCGGCCGGCGAGGAACTGCGGAAGGTCGCCGACGCCATGACGCTCGGGCACTCCATCGAGGACGCCCTGGCCGAACTGCGGGAGCGGCTGCCCAGCCGGGAACTGGTGGTCCTGGTCTCCACGCTCGTCCTGTCGTCCCGGGCCGGCGGCTCGGTGGTGGAGTCGCTGCGGAACCTGACGGTGACCCTGGAGGAGCGCAAGGAGACCCGGCGCGAGATCCGCACCCAGATGTCCCAGGTCACGGTCACCGCGTACGCCGTCCCCGTCATCGGCGTCGGCTCGCTGCTGCTGCTGGACCGGATCATGCCGGGCTCGCTGGGCGCGATGACCGGCTCCGGGGCCGGACGGATCGCCGTGCTCGTGGCGCTGGGCCTGTACGTCGTCGGCTTCGCGCTCATCCGCCGCATGTCGCGGATCGACGTGTGAGGGGGTGGGGGACCTTTGATCACCGTCGCGCTGGCCGCCGTCGCCGCCCTCGGAGTGGTGGGTGTCTGCTACGGCATCGGTATCTACCGCTCCGAGGTCAAGCTGCCCAGCGACCTCCAACTGGCCCTGGAGGTCGGGCAGACCCGCACCACCAGGGTCGGCAACGCCGTCGACCGCCTCGGGATGCGCTGGGCGCCCCTGGTGCTGCGCCTCATGGGCCCGGCCCGGGTCAACCGGATCCGCACCCGCATCGACCACGCGGGCCACCCCTACGGCCTCACCGTCGACCGCTACGCCGCCCGCCGCGCCGTCTACGGCGCCCTCGGCGCCCTCGCGGCCCTGGTGCTCCTCCAGGCCGGCCACTGGTTCGCCGCCCTCCTGATGGTCGCCTACGGCCTGGGCTGGACGGACCTCGGCATCCGGCTCGCCATCCGCAGGCGCCGCGACGAGATCGAGCGCACGCTCCCGGACTTCCTCGACGTCCTCGCGGTGGTGGTGAGCGCCGGCCTCGGGTTCCGCCAGGCCCTCGAACGCGTCGCCTCCGTCTACAAAGGCCCCTGGAGCGACGAGATCCGGATCGCCCTGCGCCAGATGGACGTCGGCGTCAGCCGCCGTGACGCCTTCGACCAACTGCGCAGGCGCAACGGCAGCGAGCAGGTGGGGCAGTTCGTCACGGCCCTGCAGCAGGGCGAGGAACTGGGCGCGCCCATCGCCCGCACGCTGCTCCAGATCGCCACGGACATGCGGCGCACCGAGGCCCAGAACGCCCGCCGCCGCGCGGCCCGCACCGTGCCGCGCGCGACCGGCGTGATCACCACGCTCCTCGTCCCCGCCACGATGATCCTGCTGATGACCGGCACGATCCTCGGGTCGCGCATCAACTTCGGCGACCTGCTGGGGTGATGGGGGTGACGAGGCCATGAACGCATGTCCGGTGCGGGTGGTGGGTAGTGACGGGAGCCGCCATATTGGGTGCGGAGCCCACGGTTGCGGAGTACATTTGCAGTCGCAACCATATTTGCACCTGCAATCAGGCACGGATCGCAGTGGGTTGACCCGATGGGAGGCGGTACGCCGTGGACCTCACCGGCACCCCACCCGCCCGCGGCGATAGCCAGACCCCGGCCGACGCAAGGGGCGCGGCCGGCGTACGTCACGTGACTACGGTTTGGGGCACGGAAGATGAGCAGGTGGGTTGTGAAGCGACTGACCGCGCTGCGCACGCGCATGCGCGTCCGCGACGAGGCGGGGCAGACGTCGTTCGAGTACCTGGGCATCGCGGTGGTGATCGCGGTCATCATCGGCGTGCTGGCCGGGACGACGGACATCGGCACCACGGTCCTCAACGGCATACTCGACAAGATCCAGGACATCATCGACGCCGGCTGAGCAGTCGCGGTCGCGGCGACGGCGGTCAGACGCTCGGCATCTACATCGTGGCCGTCGCTGCGTTGTTCTTCCTCGCCTTTGCCTACTTCGCCGTTGGTCAGGCAGCCTCCGTACGTAACATCGCGCAGACGGCGGCCGACGCGTCGGCCCTGGCGGCAGCGCGGGAGGTCAGGGACAGCGTTCGGGAGCCTTTCCTCGATGCCCTGGAGGCGGGGGACCTGGACCAACTACAGGATCTGCTGGCGTTGAACGGGATGACACCCGGCAACGCGTGCAGCGCGGCGGCGACCTATGCCGGTCAGAACAGAGCGGTCGTCGACGAGTGCGATATCGGCGGCCCGGGTGGCGTCGCGGTCGCCCTCCACACCTCCGGCACGGTCGGCAAGTCGGTCGTGCCGGGCACCGAGTCGATGAACGCGCGGGCCACCGCAACAGCAGTCGTCGAAAGCCGGTGCGTTGTCGACGACAAGGACGGCGACGAGATCACGTTCATCTGCGACGGGGACGAAGTGACCGTGGACCCGACGGCCGACGATTTCGATCTGAACCTGGCGGAGTTCTACTCCGTCCATCTCAGCGAGTGAGGAACGGGGGACCGATGCGTATCCAGAAGCAGGGACCGGCCGCAATCGCCGTCACCGTGGCCCTCGCCGCCGTCCTGGTGGGCTGCGGTGGCGGAGGTGACGAAGGAAAGGCCACAGCCTCGCCGTCCGTCAAGACGAGTGCGTCGAGCGGTTCGGAAAAGTCCACCCCCGCGTCTCCGGGCGAGTCGACCCAGGTCTTGGCCCAGATGAAGGGTGAGAAGGGCATCACGGTCACGGTTAATGAGGCGTCCCGGGACTCGGGAGGCTTTGTGACGGTGAAGGGAGCGATCACGAACAACGGGGCGGATTCGTTCAACGCCACGAACTGGATCGGTCAGGAACTCGCGGTCGCCAAGTCCGGAGCGTCCGTGGCCGGCGCCGTATTGGTCGACGCGGTCGGCAAGAAGCGCTACTACGTGCTCCGCGACACCGACGGCATCTGCCTCTGCACGACCAAGCTGATCGGCATCCGGCCCGAGGAGACGAGGCCGTTCTTCGCCCAGTTCCCGGCGCCGCCGGAAGGCACCACCGAGGTGGAGTTCCAGCTGCCGACGATGCCCCCGGCCAAGATCACGATCTCGGAGGGGTGAGCCGTGCCCCGTCCCCGTCCGCATCCCCGTCCGCATCCCCGTCTCCATTCCCGTCCGCATCCCCGCCCCGGCGTCGCGGCCGTGCTCGGCCTCGCGCTCGTGCTCACGCCGCTGACCGCCGCGACCGCGCGGGCGGACGACGATCCGACGGCGCAGCCCACCCCGTCCGCGCCCACGAAGGTGGACGCGGACGACCCGGACCTGCGGCTGCCCGAGGGGGCGACGCTGGCGCCGCCGAAGGTGCTGGACATCGTCTCCGTGACGGACGCGTCGTCCTCCGAGGACGCCTCGGCCGACGACGGCGAGGAGCGGCACGAGGAGTCGAACTCCTCCGTCACCTACGCCCTCCAGGCGGACGTCCTGTTCGGCAAGGACAGCGCCAAGCTGAACGCGGCGGCCACCGCGCGGATCAAGGCCATCGCGGCCGACATCGATGCCAAGGGCGTCACGCAGCCGATCCGGGTGTTCGGCTTCACGGACGACCTCGGCTCGTACGAGCACGGCAAGGTGCTGTCCAAGAAGCGGGCCGACGCCGTGTACAAGATCCTCGCGGAGGAGCTCGGTTCCCTCGGCAACTCCGGTCATTCGTTCCAGGTGCGCGGCTACAGCGAGGACTACCCGATCGCCGACAACTCCAGCGAGGCGGGCCGCAAGCAGAACCGCCGTGTGGAGATCACGTTCCGTCCGTCGTAGCGCCGCCGCCCAGCAGCTTCGCCAGGCCGCCGACGACGTGGGGCCAGCCCTCGCCCATGCCCTCGAGGGCGGTCCTGCCGAGCGGGGAGTCGAGGTCGAAGCCCTCATGGGTGAGGAAGAGGCGGGTGCCGGCACCCTCCGGCTCCAGGCGCCAGGTGACGGTCGTGTCGAGCGTGCCCTCGGCGAAGCTGTAGCGCAGCAGGCGTTCCGGCTCGACGGCGAGCACCTCGCAGGGCTGCAGGCCCCAGTGCCCCATGTCGAGGGTGAAGCGGTGGCCGACCACCGGGCGCACGTCGCCGGCTGCCCACCACCGGGCGTGCAGATGGGGGTCGGTGAGGGCCTGCCAGACGGTGGCGGGGGAGTGGGGGAGGAACTGGTCGAGGTGGATCTCGGCGGGTTCGGGGGTCGTCATGTCGGGTCTTCCTTGGTGGGTTGTTCGTCGAGGAGGTCGCGCAGCGAGTGGAGCCGTGCGCGCCAGTAGTGCTCGAAGGGGTGGAGCCACTCGCCCACCTCGGCGAGCGGCTCCGGTGCCAGGTGGTAGAACCGCTGCCGGCCGCGGGGCTCCTCGCGGACGAGGCCGGCCTGGCGGAGCACTTGCAGGTGCTCGGAGACCGCGGGCCGGCTCAGCTCGAAGCGGCCGGCGAGGTCGTTGACCGCGCGCGGACCGTCCCGCAGGGATTCGAGGAGCCGGCGCCTTACGGGGTTGGCGAGTGCGCTGAAGACGTCGGTGGCCACACCGCACAATACGTCGGAAAATTCCGACGCGTCAATCGAGGCGCCTTGTCACGGTCGACCGAACGCCTCACCCGCCCGGGTGAGGCGCGGCGGCAGGGCCCTTCGATTCCGCGCCGAAGGCCTGGTGCGTTCCGTGACGAAGTGTGCGCGGTGCGGATGTGGCACGGGTGAGCAAGTCGCCTCATTCGCGGCTGTTCGGACTAATCGACCGGCGGCCGCGCGACATCTTCGAGGGAACCTTCACATCTCCCTCATGACCTTGGACCTGGAGAGCGCTTCCGGCGCGGTACCTTGGAACCCCCCCCTCGGGCCGGTCCGCTCTCCCCCCTGCGGACCGGCCCGTCTTTTTTCCCGCGCCCTACTCCGTCAGGAGGGCCGCACGCGTGCCAGGAACAGATCCGGTCGCTCGTTGTGCGCCTCGTGAGCCGCGGGCAGGGTCGCGTACACGGCGCCGGGCGGCAGCACACGGCGGGCCCGGCGGCCGTCGGTGAGCACAGGGAGCAGCGGATCGCGGCGGCCCCACAACACCAGGACGGGCGGGACGACCCCGGGCAGGACCCCGGTCAGTCCGAAACCGGGCGAGGCGAAGGCGCGCCACAGGGCGCAGTGGACCGCGAGCCGGCCGGCGTCGGCATGGACGCGGCGCACGCGGTCGTCCGGGCGCGTTGTGCTGTCTCCGGGGGCGTGCGGGTCGCCGACGCCTTCGGCGGCGTCGCTGATCCGACCGCCTTCGGCGGCGAGGGCGTGTCGTCAGGCCCGCGTCTCCAGGGTCACCGTCGTACCCGGGACCAGGCCCCAGGCCGCCATCGCGCCCGCCTCCGCCTCCAGTACGTGGCGGGCCCGCAGCCGCGGGCGGCCCAGCCGGCGGGGCGGCATGGTGCGGACGGCGAGGACCCGCAGCCGTCGGTCGAGGTAGGCGACGTCGATGGCGAAGCGCATGCCCAGGGTGTGCACGCTCGCGGCGGGGGTGAGCAGCAGCGCCCCGGTGATCCCCGTACGGCCCAGCAGCCCCCGGGCGCGGGCGCGGTAGGAGGCCGCGATCTCCAGCGGTATCCCGGCACCCTCCCTGCCTCCGCCGCCGGCGAGGCGGAGCAGGCCGGTCCCGTCGCGGCGGCGGTCACCCATGCGGCTCAAGTCCCTTCGCGTGGTGCGCCCGTGTACGGTCGGGCCCGATGCATGTCTATCCGATCGCCGCGGCCGTCGTATGGGGAACCGCCGTGGGGCTCGCCCTGCCGCGTGCGGCGTACCGGCTGTCCGTCGCGCCGGAGCTGCCCTGGCGAACCCGGTGCCCGGCGGACCTGCCCTACCCGGCCGGCTGGCGCGGCTGGTGGGGGCCGGTGCGCAACGCCGGGACCCCTGCCGCCGGGTGGCGCTGCGCACTGGTGACCGCGATGGTGTGCGCGGTGGTGGCGGCGGGCACCGGGCCGCGGCCCGAACTGACGGTGTGGCTGCTGCTCGTCCCGCTCGGAGTGCTGCTCGCCCGCGTCGACCTGACGGTGCTGCGGCTCCCGGACGTGCTGACGCTGCCCGCCGCCGCGGGGACGGCGGCGCTGCTGGGGGCGGCCGCGCTGCTCCCGGGCCACCAGGGCTCGTGGCTCCGGGCGCTGCTGGGGGCGGCCGCGCTGGGGCTGTTCTACCTCGCCCTGCACCTGGTCAACCCCGACGGCATGGGCTTCGGCGACGTCAAACTCGCTCCCACCGCGGGCATGGTCCTCGCCTGGTACGGCTGGGGGACGCTCGTCGCCGGCACCTTCGCGGCCTTCGCGCTGGGCGCGGTCACCGGCCTGGTGCTGCTGGCGGCCCGGCGTGCCGAGCGCCGAACGCCGCTGCCCTTCGGGCCGTTCATCCTGGCCGGCGCCCTGGCCGGACCGCTGCTGCCGTCCTGACCGGGGCGCCCGCCGTCGTCACGCGTCGCTGCTGCGGGACCAGAGGTTGACGCCCGACTCGAGGGCGAACTCGTCGATCTCGGCGAGCTCCTCGGCCGTCAGCGGGGCGGCGCCCACCGCCGCGACGTTGGCCTCCAGCTGGGCGACGCTCGACGCCCCGATGAGGGCCGAGGTGACCCGCCTGTCGCGCAGCACCCAGCTCAGCGCGAGCTGCGCCAGCGACTGGCCGCGCCGGGCGGCGATGTCGTTGAGTCCACGCAGCCGCCGCACGACCTCGTCGGTGATCAGGGTGGGGTCGAGGGACTTGCCCTGGGCGGCCCGGGAGCCCTCGGGAATGCCGTTCAGGTACTTGTCCGTCAGCAGGCCCTGGGCCAGGGGGACGAAGGGGATGCAGCCCATGCCCTCCTCGTCCAGGACGTCCAGCAGCCCGTCGTCCTCGACCCAGCGGTTGATCATGGAGTAGGAGGGCTGGTGGATCAGCGCCGGCACACCCATCTGGCGCAGCAGCCCGGCGGCCTCGCGGGTGCGCTGCGCGCTGTAGGAGGAGATGCCGACGTAGAGTGCCTTGCCCTGGTGGACGGCGGACGCGAGGGCGCCCATCGTCTCCTCCAGCGGCGTGTCGGGGTCGAAGCGGTGCGAGTAGAAGATGTCGACGTAGTCCAGGCCCATGCGGCCCAGGGACTGGTCGAGGGAGGAGAGCAGGTACTTGCGGCTGCCCCACTCGCCGTACGGGCCGGGCCACATGTCGTACCCCGCCTTGGTCGAGATGACCAGTTCGTCGCGGTAGGGCCGGAAGTCCTGGGCGAGGATGGTCCCGAAGTTGCTCTCGGCGGAACCGTAGGGCGGGCCGTAGTTGTTGGCCAGGTCGAAGTGGGTGACGCCGAGGTCGAAGGCGCGGCGCAGGATGGCGCGCTGGGAGTCGAGCGTGCGGTCGTCGCCGAAGTTGTGCCAGAGCCCGAGGGAGATCTCGGGGAGCTTCAGGCCGCTGCGGCCGGTACGGCGGTACGCCATCGCGTCGTAGCGCTCGTCGGCGGCGCGGTAGAGAGAACGAATATCCACAGAAGCGGTCCTATCACGACGGTGGTCCACAGCTTCGCACCCGGTTCGGCGGCCCGCGGACAGGCGCAGTAGGGTGGCGAGGGGGTGACGACCGCAGGAGGGGCCCGCCAATGAATCTGCGCGACCTGGTACGTCTCAGGTTGACCGACCTGTACGCCCACCGGGTGGAGCGTCGGCTGGACCTGTCCCAGGCTCCGAAGCACATCGGCGTCATCCTCGACGGCAACCGTCGCTGGGCCAAGGCCGCGGCACGGACGACGGAGCAGGGCCACCGGGCCGGGGCGGACAAGATCACCGAGGTCCTCGGCTGGTGCGAGGAGACCGGCGTCGGGGTCGTCACGCTCTGGCTGCTCTCCACGGACAACCTGGACCGCCCGGCGAAGGAACTCGTCCCGCTGCTCGGCATCATCGAGGACGCGGTCAGCGGCCTCGCCGCGACCGGCCGCTGGCGCGTCCACCACGTCGGCGCGAAGGACCTGCTGCCCGCGCGCACCCAGTCCGTCCTCAAGGAGGCCGAACAGGCCACGGAGGACGTCGAGGGCATACTCGTCAACGTGGCCGTGGGCTACGGCGGCCGCCAGGAGATCGCCGACGCGGTCCGCTCCCTCCTTCACGAGCACGCCGGCCGCGGCACCTCCATCGAGGACCTCGCGGAGATCCTCGACATCGACCACATCGCGGAGCACCTCTACACCCGCGGCCAGCCCGACCCCGACCTCGTCATCCGCACCTCCGGCGAGCAGCGCCTGTCGGGCTTCATGCTGTGGCAGAGCGCGCATTCGGAGTACTACTTCTGCGAGGTGTTCTGGCCGGCGTTCCGTCGGGTGGACTTCCTGCGGGCGTTGCGTGACTACGCGGCGCGGCACCGGCGGTACGGGGCCTGAGCGCGGGCCCCGGTTCCCGGGGTCACCCGAACGGCCCCGCCGGGGAGAGATGCGCCACACCGGGGTTGCGGCGAACGGCCGAAGCGCCGGTGGCCGGATAACGTCCCGGCGACGGGCGTGGAAACATCGGGCTGCCGGGCGGCAAGGGTAGAGCCCGGGCCAACACCTGTCATATGCAGTCGCATAGGCCTCCACTTTCGAGGGAATAGACCCGTCAGACCGACATCCGGCCCATGGATGTCGGACAGAAGCGGACGGCACCTGGCCCGTCCGCCCGGGAGGCCCTTTGCTCACGGACGTGCCGTTGTCAACCCTTGACTCGGACGGCATTGACCGCGTCGACTCGAAGGGTCGCGGTCCGGCCCTCGTGGTCGGTCCCGGCCCTGTCCCGCGCGACGCCGTCGCACCCGCACCTCTTCCGAGGGGGTTCGTCCACACGTGGTGACCAGCAAGAATCGCCGTGAGCACGACCGGCGCACTTACGTACTCGACACCAGCGTGCTGCTTGCCGACCCGCATGCCCTCCTCCGCTTCGACGAGCACGAGGTGGTCCTGCCGGTCGTGGTGGTGACCGAGTTGGAAGCCAAGCGCCACCACCCCGAGCTCGGCTACTTCGCCCGCCAGGCGTTGCGGCTGCTCGACGAGTACCGGATCCGGTACGGGCGGCTGGACGCACCCATCCCGACCGGCGAGCTGGGCGGCACCCTGCGCGTCGAACTGAACCACTCGGACCCGGGCGTGCTGCCCGCGGGGTTCCGGCTGGGCGACAACGACTCGCGGATCCTGGCCGTGGCCCGGAACCTCCAGGCCGAGGGGTACGACGTCACCGTCGTCTCCAAGGACCTGCCGCTGCGCGTCAAGGCCTCCTCCGTCGGCCTGCTGGCCGAGGAGTACCGGGCCGAGCTGGCGATCACCTCCGGCTGGACGGGGATGCACGAACTGCAGGTCGCGGCCCAGGAGGTGGACGAGCTCTTCCAGTCGGAGACCGTCGACCTGCCCGACGTGGCCGGACTGCCGGTGCACACCGGCCTGGTCCTGCAGTCCGAGCGCGGCAAGGCGCTCGGCCGCGTGACGGCCGACGGCCGGGTCCGGCTGGTGCGCGGCGACCGGGAGGCCTTCGGCATCCACGGCCGCAGCGCCGAGCAGCGGATCGCGTTGGACCTGCTGCTCGACCCAAACGTCGGCATCGTGTCGATGGGCGGCCGGGCCGGCACCGGCAAGTCGGCGCTGGCGCTGTGCGCGGGGCTGGAGGCGGTGCTGGAGCGTCAGCAGCACCAGAAGGTCATGGTCTTCCGGCCGCTGTACGCCGTGGGCGGTCAGGAGCTCGGCTATCTGCCGGGCACCGAGGCGGAGAAGATGAGCCCGTGGGCCCAGGCGGTCTTCGACACCCTGGGCGCGGTGACGTCGAAGGAGGTCATCGAGGAGGTCGTGGCGCGCGGCATGCTGGAGGTCCTGCCCCTCACGCACATCCGGGGCCGCTCCCTGCACGACGCCTTCGTGATCGTCGACGAGGCTCAGTCCCTCGAGCGCAACGTCCTGCTGACCGTGTTGTCCCGTATCGGGCAGAATTCCCGAGTTGTTCTGACTCATGACGTCGCTCAGCGCGACAATCTGAGGGTGGGTCGGTACGACGGCGTGGTCGCCGTCGTCGAGAAGCTCAAGGGCCACCCGCTGTTCGCACACATCACCCTGACCCGCTCCGAGCGCTCGCCGATCGCCGCGCTCGTGACGGAGATGCTGGAGGACGGCCGGGCGTAACAGGCGAGTTCGACGCTCCGCTAGGCTGCTGCGCCGCAAGGGCGCAGCAGCCTAGCGCTGGGTGCGGAGGCTACGGATGCGTAACGGAAATTTCCGTGGCCCACGCGGCGTGTGAGCTTTGACACGCAACTGGGAATTGCGTTGACGCGTCTGCCTGCGGCAGGCTGTCGGTTCTGTCAGGCCCCCGCCCTCGGCACAGCCGTACCCGCAAACGTACGGAACCTCAGAACTGAACAGCGTTCGCCGTGGGCCGCCCGAGCTGAATCAGCGGACTCCCCGCCCCGTCGGGGGGAGCCCCACCGGGCCAGTGCTTCTGTGACCGGTGCAGTAGGAAGCCTGTGCGAAGGGGCACGATCGCGTCCGCGAGGTCACCAAGCGGGCGACGCTGGAAGGAAACCGTGTGAGCCGGATCTCGGTCCGGGGATTCGCGGTGGCTTCGGCCACTGCGGTCACCACTGTGGGCGCCGTCGTCGGTGTCGCCTCCGGCAGCGAGGGTGCCGTACAGCCCGTCGCCGCCGCCGATGCGACCACCGTCCTCGCGGACATACCCGCTGGACAGCAGGTTCAGCAGGCTTCCCTGACGCAGCAGGTGCAGGCGCAGTCCGACGCCGCCGACGCCAGCGCCAAGAAGGCCGCGGAGGAGGCAGCCCGCAAGCAGGCCGCCAAGGACGCCTCTGCCCGCAAGAAGGCGGAGGAGAAGGCCGAGGCGGATCGCAAGGCCGAGGCCGCCTCCCGTGCCGCCGAGCGCGCCGCGCTGGTCGTGAAGGCCTCGTACACCGTGGCCGAAGTACAGGCGATGGCGCAGGGGATCATCGGTGACGCCTCGCAGTACCAGTGCTTCTCCAACATCGTGACCCGTGAGAGCGGCTGGAACTACACCGCGACGAACGCCTCTTCCGGCGCCTACGGCCTCGTCCAGGCCCTGCCCGGCTCCAAGATGGCCACCGCGGGCGCCGACTGGCGCACCAACCCCGGCACCCAGATCAAGTGGGGCCTCAACTACATGAACAGCCGGTACGGCAGCCCCTGCGGTGCCTGGTCGTTCTGGCAGGCCAACCACTGGTACTAGGCCGCCTCTCCACGAAACGCCGACGAGCCCCCGACCCCTTGAGGGATCGGGGGCTTGTTGCGCGTACGGTGGTGCGGACGGACAGGCGGGGGGCGGGGGACAGGGGAAGAGATGTCGGAGAAGCGCCAATGGGGCTCCGGGCTGGCGGCGGAGCTGGCCAAGCTCGCCGGGAGGCTGGAGGAGCAGCGCCGGGCCGCGGCCGTGGCCGCCCGCGAGGAGGCCCGCCGGCAGGAGGAGCAGGCCGCGCGCCGGCACGTGCCGCGCGCCTCCGGCCCCGGTGACCCGGTCGCCCAGGTGCCGTGGAGCATGCGGGTGGCGGCCGAACTCGGCTGGCGGCTGCTGGTCCTGGCCGGCACCGTCTGGGTGCTGATGCGGGTGATCGGCACCATACAGCTGGTCGTCCTCGCCTTCGTCGCCGCGCTCCTGATCACCGCGCTGCTGCAGCCCTTTGTGGGCCGGCTGAAGCGGATGGGGGTGCCGCGCGGTTTCGCCACGGCCATCGTCTTCATCGGCGGCTTCGTGATGATGGGCCTGGTCGGCTGGTTCGTGGTCTGGCAGGTCATGGAGAACGTCGACAACCTCTCCAACAGCCTCCAGGACGGCATCGCCGAACTGAAGCGCTGGCTGCTCAACAGCCCGTTCCACGTGACCGAGGACCAGATCAACCAGATCGCCAAGAACCTCCAGGACGCGATCGGCACCAACTCCAAGGCGCTGACCGACGCCGGGCTGCAGGGCGTCACCGTCGTCGTGGAGATGCTCACCGGCATCCTGCTGGCGATGTTCAGCACGCTGTTCCTGCTCTACGACGGCCGGAACATCTGGAACTGGTGCCTCAAGCTCTTCCCCGTGGCCGCCCGTGACGGTCTCGGCGGCGCCGGGCCGCGGGCCTGGCGCACGCTCACCCTCTATGTGCGCGGCACGGTGATAGTGGCCCTGATCGACGCGATCTTCATCGGCATCGGCATCTTCTTCCTCGGTGTGCCGATGGCGGTGCCGCTGGCCGTCATCATCTTCCTCGCCGCGTTCGTGCCGCTGGTCGGCGCGGTCGCGTCGGGCGCCATCGCGATGGTGGTGGCGCTGGTGACGGAGGGTCCGTTCACGGCGCTGATGGTGCTGGTGGTCGTCCTGCTGGTGCAGCAGATCGAGGGCCACATCCTGCAGCCGTTCATCCTGGGCCGGGCGGTGCGGGTGCATCCGCTCGGGGTGATCCTGTCGGTGGCGGCGGGTTCGCTCATCGCCGGCATCGGCGGGGCGGTGGTGGCCGTGCCGCTGGTCGCGGTGACCAACACCGTCGTCGGCTACCTGCGCGCCCACGCGCGGGAGTCGGCGATGGCCGACGAGCCCCCGCCGCACGGCGCGACGGCCGCCGAGGTGGCGCCGGTCGGTGCGCCGGGGCTCGTGGACGCCACGCCGGAGGAGACGGCCTGACACCGGCCGGTCCGAACGCCCGAACCCGCGGCCGCCCTCCCCGGAGGGCGGCCGCGGCGCGTCCGGCGGGCGGGCGTCACGCCCTCGGGCTGTCGTCGGGTCACCGCGCACCGGGCGGCCCGGGGCGGGCGGCCGCGGGACAGCCGAAGGGCCCGGCCCCCGCAAGGGTGGCCGGGCCCGGATGAGCACACGTCAGGCGCCGGCGAGGACCGCCTCGGCGTCCAGGGTCGCCGCGACCGCCTGCACGACGGCGGCGATCTTGAAGGCCTCCTGGACCGTCTCGCGCTCGACGCCCGCCTTGCGCAGCACCTGCTCGTGCGAGTCGAGGCAGGTACCGCAGCCGTTGATCGCCGAGACCGCCAGCGACCAGAGCTCGAAGTCGGTCTTCTCGACGCCCGGGTTGCCGATGACGTTCATCCGCAGGCCGGCCCGCAGGTTGCCGTACTCCGGGTCCGACAGCAGGTGCCGGGTCCGGTAGTAGACGTTGTTCATCGCCATGATGGCGGCGGCGGCCTTGGCGGCCTGGTACGCCTCCGGCGAGAGGTTCTCCCGGGCCTCGGGCTCCAGCGCGCGCAGCACGACGGCCGAGCGCGAGGCGATGGCGGTCGCCAGCACCGTCCCCCACAGCTGCTGCCGGGGGAGCTCGGAGTTGCCGGTCACGGAGCCCAGGTTGAGCTTGAGGTCCTTGGCGTAGTCCGGCAGCGCGGACTTCAGCTCATCGAGCGCCACGGTCACTCACCGGCCAGGAGCTTGACGACGTCGAGGGTCTCGTCGCCCTTCTTCCAGTTGCAGGGGCACAGCTCGTCCGTCTGCAGCGCGTCGAGGACCCGCAGGACCTCCTTGGGGTTACGGCCGACGGAGCCGGCGGTCACCATGACGAACTGGATCTCGTTGTTCGGGTCGACGATGAAGGTGGCGCGCTGGGCGACGCCGTCCTCGCCGAGGATGCCGAGGTCGGTGCACAGCTCGCGCTTGATGTCCGACAGCATCGGGAAGGGCAGGTCACGCAGGTCGTCGTGGTCCTTGCGCCAGGCGTGGTGCACGAACTCGGAGTCGACGGAGAAGCCGAGGATCTGCGCGTCACGGTCGGCGAACTCGTCGTTCAGCTTGCCGAACGCCGCGATCTCCGTCGGGCAGACGAAGGTGAAGTCCTTCGGCCACGCGAAGTACACCTTCCACTTGCCCTCGTACGACTTGTGGTCGATCTGGGTGAAGGCCTTCTCGGGGTCGAGGTCCACACAGGCGGTCAGTTCGAACGTGGGGAACTTGTCACCGACGGTGAGCACGCGCACTCCTAGTCAGGGTCGGGACCCGGGCGCGGGGTGGCCGCAGCGGTCCCTCAATGGGTCCCGATCACCCTGCCATGAGCCCATTGATCAGTGAAATCGCCCCAGCGGGTCGCATTGATCGGAACCACTTATCGTCGAGTTGTCGTCGAATGAGGTCGGGCGACCCGCTGCGCAGAGTGACCGGCACCACAGAGGCGGGCGAGCCGCCCTCGGGGCCGACGTCATTGATCGCGCCCGCAACTAGACTGGAGATCGTTGATCGGAGGCGGTTATCAGTAGTCAGCGCGTGAGCCAGCGCCTGCCCAGTCTGTCCCAGTTGCGGGCCTTCGCGGCCGTCGCCGAGCACCTGCACTTCAGGGACGCGGCCGCGGCGATCGGCACGAGCCAGCCCGCGCTGTCCGGGGCGGTCGCCGCGCTGGAGGAGGCGCTCGGGGTGGTGCTCGTGGAGCGCACGACCCGCAAGGTGCTGCTGACCCCGGCGGGCGAGCGCGTCGCGGTCCGGGCCCGGGCGGTGCTGGGGGCGGTCGGCGACCTGCTCGAGGAGGCGGAGGCGGCGCGCGCGCCCTTCACCGGGGTGCTGCGGCTCGGGGTGATCCCGACGGTCGCGCCCTATCTGCTGCCGACCGTGCTGCGGCTGGTCCACGACACATACCCGGAACTCGACCTCCAGGTGCACGAGGAGCAGACGTCCTCGCTGCTGGACGGCCTCGCGGCGGGCCGGCTGGACCTGCTGCTGCTCGCCGTCCCCCTGGGTGTCGCCTCCGTCGCCGAACTGCCGCTCTTCGACGAGGACTTCGTCCTGGTCACCCCGCGCGACCACTGGCTGGCCGGACGCATGGACATTCCCCGCGAGGCCTTGCGGCAGCTGGACCTGCTGCTGCTGGAGGAGGGGCACTGCCTGCGCGACCAGGCGCTGGACGTCTGCCGGGAGGCGGGCCGCACCGAGGGGGCGACCGCCACCACGACCGCGGCGGGACTGTCCACGCTGGTGCAGCTGGTGGCCGGCGGGCTCGGGGTGACGCTGCTGCCGCGGACGGCGGTCCCGGTGGAGACCGGACGCAGCGCGGACCTCGCCACGGGGTTCTTCGCCCACCCGGCGCCCTCGCGGCGGATCGCACTGGCGATGCGCGCGGGCACCGCGCGCGCGGAGGAGTTCGAGACCTTCGCCTCCGCGCTGCGCGGTGCCCTGAAACCGCTGCCGGTACGGTTCCCCCGCTGACGGCCGCTGACGGCCGCTGACGGTCGCGGCCGTCCCCGGTCACTCCGTCCGCAGGCCGTCCGGTCGCATCATCCGCCACAGCGGCGGCAGGGTCAGGGCCGTGACCACCAGGACCACCCCGGCGCCCACCCCGCTCATGGTGCCCAGGCTCGCCCAGTCGATGTGGAACGGGGTACGCACCATCTTCAGAAGGGCCGCGCCCAGGCCGACACCGCCGACGACGGCGAGCGCGAGCCCCAGGGCGACCGGGAGCGCCGTCTGCCAGAGCACCGACAGGCCGAGCACGGAGCGCCGGGTGCCGAAGGCGACCAGGACGGCCAGCAGCCGCCGTCGCTCGCGCAGTTGCTCCAGCGTGGAGACGAGCAGGCTCGCACCGATCAGGGCCAGGGTGGCGGTGGCGCCGATGAGCAGGCCGCGCCGGATCGTGCCGAAGTAAGGGTCCTCGCGGGTCGCCTCGAGCTGGTAGATGTCGCCGAACGGATCGACGCGCACGGACGTGTTGCGGGCCTGCTCGACGGCGTCCGGCGATCCGGGGTCGGTCCGCAGCATGACCCGCACGGAGGGCGTACCCAGCAGCGTCACGTCCAGGGCGCGGGGAGTGGCCAGCACACCCCACTGCTTGTCGCCGTCCGGCGCGATGCGGGGCGTCACCTTTTCGGCGTCGGCCGGGACGGTCCACAACCGCGGGGTGCCGACGTAGGAGTCGCCCGACGGCGCGTTGAGGTCGATCTTCCCGCCCGGCCGGGCGACGCTCTCGACGTCGCCGTAGCCGTACGCGTCGTCGGCGAGGAACACGTCGCCGTCCGCGCAGTCGCGGCCCACCGTGATCACTTCGCGCAGCGTGGCGCAGTCGGCCACCAAGACCGGCACGGTACTGAGGTCGTCGACGGACCTGGTGGAGGCGTCGGCCTGCGCGGCGGAGGAGGAGACCAGGCCGAGCGCCGCACGGACCCCGGGGGTCGCGGCGAAGGCCTGCTCGACCCTGCGCGCGTCGGCCCCGCTGCGGACCTCCGCGTCGGCGACCATCTGGGCCCGGCGCGGGTCCTTGCCGGTGGAGCTGACGTAGTCGCCCTGCACCCCGGTGAAGAGCATCTGCAGGGCGATCGCGCCGGCCACGGCGACCGTGACCCCGCTGACCATCCGCGCCGCGGCGCTGCTGTTGAGCTGGATCCGGCGGGTGGCCAGCTGCCAGGGCAGCGGACCGCCCCGGAAGCGGCCGACCACCGCCTCCACCAGCCAGGGCAGCACGGCCGTGAGTCCGACGAGGAGCAGCACGGTGCCGCCGGCCACCTGGTAGGAGTTGACCTCCGACCGCTTGTCGACGGCTCCGAACAGCGGGACCAGCAGGCCGAGTCCGGCCAGCGGGATCAGCAGCCGCCACCACAGGCGCCGCTTGCGCGGTACGGCGTTGCGCACGACACCGAGCGGCTCCACGGCGATTCCGCGCATCGCCAGCAGCGTGACCGCGACCGCCGCCCCCGGGACGCCCACCGCCACCAGGGCGGCGAGCCCGGCACCCGGGGTGATGTCGGAGGGGAAGACCGTGAGGTCGTACATCGTCACGTCGTCCGCGAACCGCCGGACGAACAGGAAGAGCCCGGTGCCCACCACGAGGCCGAGCAGTGAGCCGAACAGCGCCTCGCCCGCCGCGATCCGCCGTGTCATCCGGCTGTCCGCGCCGACCAGCCGCAGCGCGGCCAGCCGCCGGTCGCGGCGTTCGCCGCCGAAGCGGACGGCGGTGCCGATGAAGACCGCCACCGGCATCATCAGCACCACGACGATGATGAGCACCAGCACGGTCAGCACCCCGCCCAGCGGCTCCCCCTCGGCGGCCCCGCGGCCGAAGTACGGGATGCGGGTGGCGTTGCCCGAGGTGCCGTCCGCACTGCGGGCGACGAGCTTCGAGCTTCCCGCGTAGTAGGTCAGTTCACTCGGTCCCAGCAGGCCCTTGTCCCCGATGACGCCGGAGATCCGGTGGTCCAGGCGTTCCCGCAGCAGTTTGCTGCCGGGCTGTGCGAGGAGCTTCTTCAGCGCCGGGGAGACCACCATCTCGCCGGGCGCCGGCATCGCGTCGACGCCGGGCGGCAGCACGGGCCGGTCGCCGTCCGCCTTGAGCAGCAGGCCGCGGATGTCCTCGTCGTGGAAGGTGGTGTTCGCCTCCGCGTACAGCACCGTGCTCGCGGTCTGCTTCGGCGGCTCCTTGAACCAGCTGTAGTCCCGGTCGTACGCGCGGTCGTGGCGGGCGCTCAGCATGGCCGGCACGGCGGCCGCCACGAGCAGCAGCGCCACGCCGAGCCCCACGCCGACCGCGGTGAGCAGGGTGCGGGTCCAGCCCTCGCGGCCGCCGGTGGCCGCGAAGCGGACGCCGAGGCCGAGGTCGCGGACCCAGGTGGCGAGGGCGCCGCCGCCCGGGGCGCTGTCCGTGGTGCTCACGCGACGCGCTCCATGTCGCGGGACTTGCCGTCGCGGACGACGACCTCGCGGTCGGAGTAGGCGGCCACCCGCGCCTCGTGCGTGACGAGGACGACGGCGGCGTTGGTGTCACGGGCGGCGTCGGTCAGCATGCGCATCACGCGCTCGCCGTTCAGGGAGTCCAGGGCGCCGGTCGGCTCGTCGGCGAAGACCACCCGCGGGCCGGTCACCAGGGCCCGGGCCACGGCGACCCGCTGGCCCTGACCGCCGGAGATCTCACCGGGGCGCTTGCCCGCGAGGTCGTCGACCTCCAGCCGGGCCAGCCACTCCCCGGCCCGCGCCTCGGCCTCCTTGCGCCGGGTGCCGTTCAGCCGCAGCGGCAGCGCCACGTTCTCCACGCAGGTCAGCTCCGGGACGAGCTGGCCGAACTGGAAGACGAAGCCGAACTCGCCGCGGCGCAGCGCGCTGCGCTCGGCGTCGCTCATCGCGGTCAGGTCCCGTCCCCGGTACAGCACGCTGCCGGAGTCCGGCCGGACGATGCCGGCCAGGCAGTGCAGCAGCGTCGACTTGCCGGAGCCGGACGGCCCCATGACGGCGACCACCTCCCCGGCGCGTATGCCGAAGTCCGCGCCGTCCAGCGCCGGGGTCGGGCCGTACGCCTTGTGCAGGTCGACGGCCTCCATCAGGTTCTCCGTGGTGCTCACTCGGCTACCTCCGCCGCGAGTAGGTCGAGACGGGCGGCGGTGAGCTCCAGCCACCGCAGGTCCGCCTCCAGGTGGAACAGGGCGTGGTCGCAGATGAGCTGATCCGCGAGGTCGCCGTGCCGTTTGCGTTCGGTCAGTTCCCGCATCAGCCGCAGGTGCTCGGACCGCTGGGTGTCGAGCAGGCCGGCGGCGCCGCGACCGGTCAGCAGCGCGAGGACGACCTTGGTGTAGAGGGTGTTCTGCAGGTAGGGCTCGGGCTTCTCCGGCTGTCCGAGCCACTTGTCGACGTCGGTGATACCGGCTTCGGTGATCGCGTACCGCTTGCGCTCCGGGCCGCCGCCGGGCTCGATGCCGTCGACCTCGACCAGTCCTTGCTTCAGCAGCCGCGCCATCGTCGAGTAGACCTGGCCGTAGTGCAGCGGGCGGTCATGACCGAACTTCTCGTCGAACGCCCGTTTTAGGTCGTATCCGTGTCGTGGGCCGGACTCCAGGAGTCCGAGCAGGGTGTGGCCGATACTCATGACCGAGGACTCTACACCATGCGTATACCTGTGGTGTATAGATCTTGTGCATAGTGACGAGCCGGTGATCTGACACCCTTCTGACCGGCCCTTTCCCGGTTCCGGACCGGCCGGCGCGATGCAGCCCCGGGGCACGGACGGACATCACGTGCACCGGGGCTGCGGCCGTGGGGAGGTGCGGCCTACAGGCCGTTGACGTTGGCGGCGATACGGTCGCCGACCTCCTTGTCGATGTTGCGCCAGTACTCGACCGCGCGGGCCAGGACGGGGGCGCTGACGCCGTTCTTCAGGTGGCCCGACACGTTGGAGACCAGCCGGTCGCGGGCGGCGCCGTCCAGGACCTGGCGGACCATCGTCCCGGCCTGGCCGAAGTCGTCGTCCTCGCGGTGCAGCTTGTACGGCTCGTGCACCATGGAGCCCGCCACCTCCCAGCCGGCCGGGTCGCCGAAGCGCCGGATGTCGGCCTCGGGCCCGCCGAAGGAGTTCGGCGCGTACGGCGCTGCGGTGCGCGACGGCTCGTAGCGCATGGGGCCGTCCTTGGCGTACGAGCGCACCTCGGTGTGGGCCCGGTTCGGCGGCAGCTGCGCGTAGTTGGGGCCGATCCGGTAGCGGTGGGTGTCGGCGTATGAGAAGAGCCGGCCGAGGAGCATCTTGTCCGGGGAGGGGCCGATGCCGGGCACCATGTTGCTGGGCTCGAAGGCGGCCTGCTCGATGTGGATGAAGTAGTCCTCGGGGTTCTTGTTCAGGGTCATCCGGCCGACCTCGATCAGCGGGTAGTCGCCGTGCGGCCACACCTTGGTGAGGTCGAAGGGGTTGAACCGGTAGTCGGCCGCGTCGTCGAACGGCATGATCTGCATGTAGAGCGTCCACGAGGGGTGTTCGCCGCGCTCGATGGCCTGGTACAGGTCACGGCGGTGCAGATCGCCGTCGGCGCCGGCGTAGTGGTCGGCCTCCTCCTGGGTGAGGAAGTCGATCCCCTGGTCGGTCTTGAAGTGGTATTTGACCCAGAACCGCTCGCCGCCGCCGTTGACCCACATGTAGGTGTGCGAGCTGTAGCCGTTCATATGGCGGTACGACTTGGGCACGCCACGGTCGCCCATCAGCCAGGTGACCATGTGCGCCGACTCGGGGGAGAGCGTCCAGAAATCCCACTGCATGTTGTTGTCACGCAGCGAGCTGTCACGGCGGCGCTTCTGGCTGCGGATGAAGTCCTGGAACTTCATCGGGTCGCGCACGAAGAAGACCGGTGTGTTGTTGCCGACCATGTCGTAGTTGCCGTACTCGGTGTAGAACTTCAGGGCGAACCCGCGCGGGTCGCGCCAGGTGTCGGGGCTGCCCAGCTCGCCGGCGACCGTCGAGAAGCGGGCCAGCATCTCCGTGCGGCGTCCCGGCTGGAAGAGGTCGGCCTTGGTGAACTGGCTGACGTCGTTCGTCACCTCGAAGACGCCGTACGCGCCCGAACCCTTGGCGTGCACCACGCGCTCCGGGACCCGTTCGCGGTTGAACTGCGCCATCTTCTCGATCAGGTAGTGGTCCTGGAGGAGGATGGGGCCGTCCGAGCCCACCGTGAGCGAGTGCGCGTCGCTCTCCACCGGGATCCCGGCGTTGTTGGTGGTGTAGGGGGTGCTCATGTGAGTGTGTCCTCCCGTCGATCTTCGGAAGAGTCCGTCGGGGGCTCCTGGTCGCTAACGACCACACAAACACTGAATCACCGGCTCGGCACGCCGGACAACGACTTCACGCCATGGTTTCTGGACGATGTCCAAGAATGAAACGTGTACGGATACGGAGTGTCTACCGGTCGGCACCGCCCGGAATGCCCATCTCGAACCAGACCACCTTCCCGGCGCTCAGCCGGGTCGCCCCCCAGCGCTGCGCCATCCGGTTGACGAGGTACAGCCCGCGCCCGCCCTCGTCCTGCGGCTGCGCGTGGCGCATCCGCGGCAGCGTCGGGGCGTCGTCGCCCACTTCGCAGCGCAGCACGTCGGTGCGGAGCAGCCGCAGCGTGATGGGACGTTCGGCGTACCGCACCGCATTGGTGACGACCTCGCTGACCAGCAACTCGGTCGCCTCCGCCAGCGGCTCCAGGTCCCAGCGGCCGAGTGCCTGGCGCACCAGGCGCCGGGCCCGGCCGGCCGTCTGCGCCCGCGGCTCGAGGAACCAGTAGGCGACGTCGCGCGGCGCGATGCCGTCGAAGCGGGCGGCCAGCAGCGCGATGTCGTCGTCCCGGTCGCCCGGGCCGACGATCTCCAGCACCTCGTCGCACAGCGGCTCCAGCGGCGGCGGGCACAGCAGAGCCGACGCCGTGTGCAGCCGCTCGCGCAGCATCTCGATGCCGCCCCACACGTCACGGGTGCGGGACTCCACCAGGCCGTCGGTGTAGAGCAGCAGCGTCGCCCCGGCCGGGGCGGGCAGCTCGACCGCCTCGAAGGGCACCCCGCCCACGCCGATCGGCGCGCCGGGCGGCACGCGCAGCACCTCGGCCCGACCGCCGGCGTGCAGCAGCACCGGCGGCGGATGGCCGGCGTTGGCGATCGTCACCCGGTGCGCTATCGGGTCGTAGACCGCGTAGATGCAGGTGGCCATGCGGTCCTGGCCGAGCCGCTGGGCCTGCTCGTCCAGGTGGTAGAGCACCTCCTGCGGCGACAGGTCCAGGCCCGCCAGGGTCTGCACGGTCGTCCGCAGCTGGCCCATGATCGCCGCCGAGGTCATGGAGTGGCCCATGACGTCGCCGACCACCAGCGCCACCCGGCTGCCGGGCAGCGGGATCGCGTCGTACCAGTCGCCGCCGACCCGGGCCGACTCGGCGGCCGGCAGGTAGCGGCTGGCCAGCCGGACCCCGGTGGGCTCCGGCAGGGAGTCCGGCAGCATCTCGCGCTGCAGGGAGTCGGCGATGGACGCCTCGCGGTCGTAGAGCACCGCCTTGTCCACGCCGAGCGCGGTGTGGGTCGCCAGCTGGGCCGCGATCAGCAGGTCGTCCGGGTCGAAGGGGGCGCGCTCGGGACGGCGCAGCAGCACGGTCGCGCCGATCACCCGGCGGCGGCCGCGCAGTGGTGCCAGGATCGCCCGGCGTCCGGTCGGCAGGTCTAACGTCTCGCCGAACTCCGCCTGCCGGCAGCCCCCGACCAGCTCGTGGAGGGCCGCCGTGGCCTGCGCGTTGTCGGAGAACACCGGGCGCACCCCGCGCAGCACCTCGGCCAGCGGGCCGTCCATGGGCACGGTCACGACCTCGGCGGCCGCCCCGTACGCGCCCTCCGTGGACGGGACGACCGGCATCAGCAGGCCCTCGACCGGCTCCGGCGCGTTCTCGTCCGGCACCCGGTCGGTGCGGCGCAGCCGCAGGACCAGCGGGCCGGAGGGACGCTCGTCGCCGACCGGCAGCGGGTCGCGCAGGTAGACCAGGATCGCGTCGGCGAAGGCGGGCACCGCGGAGCGGCACAGGCCCAGCACGATCTCGTCCAGGTCCAGGCCGCGGGCGATGCGGCGGGTGGCCGCGCCGACGTAGCGCAGGCGCTCGGCCTCCGCCTGCCCCGCGCGGCCGCGGTTCTGCGGGCCGATCTTCTTCAGCGGCTGGCCGCCGGTGGAGTCGTCGTCGACGGGGTGCCCGCCCGCGTGGCCCCCGCGGCCGCCCTGGCGGCCCGTCGCGCGGGACGTGGGCAGGGTCGTGTCGGGAGTCCGCTGCCGGGTGCGCGGCTCGCCGCTCTCCGGCTGTGCGGGGCCGGGAACGCCCGGGGCGCCCGGGGTCCCGCCGCCCGAGGTGGCTCGGCGGCCGGGTTCCACAGGGGCCGCCATGGCGGTGGCGGCCCGCCGGTCCCGGTCCGCGGAGCGGTTCCAGGACTGCCCGGCCGCCGGGGCGCCGCCGGCGGCTTCCGGGGTGCGCAGCCGTACGGTCTGCCGTCCGCGGCCGCCGTCCGCGGGCGCGGCGGTCATGTGCTGGACGGCGGCGACCCCCTCGGCGGCGACCACCCGGGCGGCCTGACGGTCCCGTACCTCCGCGGACTGCCGCGCGGCGCGTCCGCCGCGCGCACGCCGGCCGCCGCGGCCGGGCTTGGCGGGGGCGGGGGCCGACGCGGGGGGATCGGACGGGGTCTGACGCTGCGCCGGTGGCGTGGCCGTCCCGCCGGGCTCGCCGGCCGCCGCGCCGCGCTTGGCGCCGCCGCCACGGCGGCCCCGGCGCGGGCGGTCGCCCGCCGCGGACGGGGCCGGGGACCGCCCGGGGGCCTGCGCCGCTGGCGTGGACGTGCCCGGCTCGCCGCCCGGCGCGGGCTCCGCGGGCAGCCGGAAGCCGGCCCGTGGATCCGGGGCCGGTTCGGTGTCGCCCGGACGTGCCGGGCCGGCCGCTGTCGCCTGGACAGCGGCCTGCTCAGAAATGCGCTCCGTGCTCACGCTGGTCGTTCCATCCGGTCGGGTGCGTCACATGCCGGGCACGTGACGGGGCGGCCGCGTCAGGCGGGTCGTCGGCAGTGCAGGAAGAGCTGCTCCTCCGGCGGCACTTCGGTGGTGTGCGGCGCGTACGCGTACGAATCCTCCTCAAGGACCATGAATCCCGCGTCGGCCACCACCTGGCGCAATTCGCCCCGTAGATAACCCGATACCCGGATGGTGTGACCAAGGAACGGAATCCCGAAGTCATCCACGTCGGCTTCCACCATCGAAAGGGTGAACATTCCGCCCGGGAGGAGCAGGTCGTGGACGCTGCGCAGGGCCGGCGGGATCTCCGCCCGAGGCAGCATCAGCAGTGAGAAGAAGGCCACGACGGCGTCGAAGCGGCCCAGGTCCCCCGGCCCGCCGGGTCCGAGGCGGCCGCCGGCCCGCAGGTCGGCGACGTCGGCCTGGAGGAAGGTTGCCCGGGGCACGTGCCGGCGGGCGAGCGAGAGCATCCCCGCGGAGAGGTCCACACCCGTCACCTCGTGCCCGGCCTCGACCAGCTGACGGGCGGTCGGCAGCCCCGTGCCGCAGCCGAGGTCCAGGACGCGGGAGCCCGCCGGGAGCTGCGCCAGGAGCCACTCGCCCGCGATGACCTGACCCTCCTTGTGTGGGAAGGCCTCGTCGTAGCGGTCACCTATGGCGTCGAACCCCTCGGCCTGGCCGGTGCGGTCCAGCTGTATGTCCTCGTAGCCGACTCCCACAGCCCGGGCCTCCCGTATGACCTTGGTGACATAGCGTCAAACTCTAGTGTGAGCCTGTGTTCTGTGCAGCACTATGGGCCACGATCTTACGATTGGGGCAGGGGTCCCCGGCAAGCCGCTCACGCGGTCACCTTGCCGGACGATCCCAGTCAACCGGAAGGGCCGGTACCGGCCACGCCGGATTCGGACGCCAGTGCTCCCAGCCGTCCCGGAAGGGATGCCCCCAGGCGCCGATCACCCCGACCGCGCGGCGGCCGGCCTCCCGCACCCGCTCCGCCGTCGCCGCCGTCATCAGGCCGGCGGTCTGGGCCTGCGCGAACTCGTCCTCGTCCCGCCACCGCCAGCCGCGGTCGGGGGTGACGTGGATGTCCAGGAAGTGGTCCTCCGAGTCGACCCCGCCCGACCAGCGGTGCCGCGGCTCCTCGAGGTTCACGTACCAGTTCTTGAAGCGCCAGCCCTGCTCCCAGAACAGCCACACCGACCAGGGCTCGTCCGGGCGGGCCAGCTTCAGCACGCCCGCACCCCACCAGCGGTCGACGGACGTCGTGCGGGGCTTGAGATAGCGGGTCTCCAGCGGCTCGTGGTGGATCGGCGAGCCGTCGGCCAGGACCGGCTTGACGCACTCGGTGCCCGGCGCCATCCACACGGCCAGCAACTCGGGGTCGTCGCGCACCACCGTCACCGGCCGGCAGATGTGCACCGCGGCGCTGCCGTTGCCGCGGTAGCGCCACAGCACCTGCTCGCCGGGGGCCCAGTGGTCCGCGCCGCCGTCCTGGCCCGCCCCCGGGGGAAGAAGGATGTCCGCTGTCATGAACGGATCTTACGGACCCCGTGTTACGGAGGCGTCACCCTTGAGCCGAGCGTTCGTCACGCCGGGCACCGGGACGGCCGGGACGGCGGCCGCGGCGTGCCGTCAGGGCCGGGTCATCCGCAGCACGTCCAGCGCCTCGTCAAGCTGCTCCAGGGTGAGCAGCCCGCGCTCGACGTAGCCGGAGTCCAGCACCACCTCGCGGATGGTCCTGCGCTCGGCCAGCGACCGCTTGGCGACCTTGGCCGCCTCCTCGTAGCCGATGTACTTGTTGAGCGGGGTCACGACCGACGGCGAGGACTCCGCGTACTCACGGGCGCGCTCCACGTTCGCCGTGATCCCGTCGACCGTGCGGTCCGCCAGCAGCCGGGAGACGTTGGCGAGCAGCCGGACCGACTCCAGGACGTTCCTGGCGATCACCGGGAGCATCACGTTCAGCTCGAAGTTGCCCGCGGCGCCGGCCGTCGTGATCGTCAGGTCGTTCCCGATGACCTGCGCGGCCACCATCAGCACCGCCTCGGGGATCACGGGGTTCACCTTGCCCGGCATGATCGACGAACCGGGCTGCAGGTCCGGCAGGGCGATCTCGGCGAGACCGGTGCGCGGGCCGGAGCCCATCCAGCGCAGATCATTGGCGATCTTGGTCAGGCCCACCGCGATCGTGCGCAGCTGCCCGGAGGTCTCCACGACGCCGTCACGGGCGCCCTGCGCCTCGAAGTGGTCCCGGGCCTCGGTCAGCGGCAGCCCGGTCGTCCGCGCCACCTCGGCGATCACCGCCGCCGAGAAGCCGGGCGGGGTGTTGATCCCCGTGCCGACCGCGGTGCCGCCCAGCGGCAACTCCGCCAGCCGCGGCAGCGAGGCCCGCAGCCGCTCCACCCCGTACCGGACCTGGGCCGCGTAGCCGCCGAACTCCTGGCCCAGGGTCACCGGCGTGGCGTCCATCAGATGCGTACGGCCGGACTTCACGACGTCCGCGAACTGCGCGGCCTTGCGCTCCAGCGACGCCGCCAGGTGCTCCAGCGCCGGGATCAGGTCGCCGGTCACCGCGGCCGTCGCGGCGATGTGCAGGGAGGAGGGGAAGACGTCATTGGAGGACTGGCTGGCGTTGACGTGGTCGTTGGGGTGCACGTCGCGACCGAGCCGCTCGCTCGCCAGCGTCGCGATGACCTCGTTGGTGTTCATGTTGGACGAGGTGCCGGACCCGGTCTGGAAGACGTCGATCGGGAAGTGCGCGTCCCAGCGCCCCTCGGCCACCTCGGCGGCGGCCTCCTGGACCGCCTCCGCCACGTCCTTGTCCAGGACGCCCAGCTCCGCGTTGACCTTGGCCGCGGCCGCCTTGATCCGGGCCAGCGCCTCGATGTGCGCGCGCTCCAGCCCGCGTCCGCTGATGGGGAAGTTCTCCACCGCGCGCTGGGTCTGCGCGCGCCACTTGGCGTGGGCCGGGACGCGCACCTCGCCCATCGAGTCGTGCTCGGTGCGGTACTCGCGCTGCTCCCCTGCGTCCTGCTCGGGCATGGCCGGAACCCCTTCCATCGCGGACATCGTCGGGCGTACCGGGTACTTCCCAGTAGAACCCCTCGCTAGGACAGTGGCGCGGCACGTTTCATTCCCCGGGAGCAGCCCCCGGAAGCGGCCCGCACGGACCGGGGAAACGGGACGGCCCGGCACCGCGCAAGCGGTGCCGGGCCGTCCCGGACGGGTCACGCCCCCGGGCGCACCGGGATGCTGGTGAACGTCGGGGCGGGCGCCGGGTCGCTGAAGAAGTCGTTGCCCTTGTCGTCGACGACGATGAAGGCCGGGAAGTCCTCGACCTCGATCCTCCAGACCGCCTCCATGCCGAGCTCGGCGTACTCGACGACCTCGACCTTCTTGATGCAGTCCTGGGCCAGGCGCGCCGCCGGGCCGCCGATCGAGCCGAGGTAGAAGCCGCCGTGCGCGGCGCACGCGTCGGTGACCTGCTTGGAGCGGTTGCCCTTGGCGAGCATCACCTTGGAACCGCCCGCGGCCTGGAACTGCTCGACGTAGGAGTCCATGCGGCCGGCCGTGGTCGGGCCGAAGGAGCCGGAGGCGTAGCCCTCGGGGGTCTTGGCCGGGCCCGCGTAGTAGACCGGGTGGTCGCGCAGGTACTGCGGCATCTCCTCGCCCGCGTCCAGCCGCTCCTTGATCTTCGCGTGCGCGATGTCGCGGGCGACGACCAGCGGGCCGGTCAGCGACAGCCGGGTCCTGACCGGGTACTTGGACAGCTCCGCCAGCACCTCGTCCATCGGGCGGTTGAGGTCGACGCGCACGACGTCCTCGTCCGACAGGTGCTCGTCGGTGGTCTCCGGCAGGTACTTGGCCGGGTCGGTCTCCAGTTGCTCCAGGAAGACGCCCTCGGCGGTGATCTTCGCTACGGCCTGGCGGTCGGCGGAGCAGGACACGGCGATGGCGACCGGCAGGGAGGCGCCGTGCCGGGGCAGCCGCACCACGCGCACGTCGTGGCAGAAGTACTTGCCGCCGAACTGCGCGCCGATGCCGATCTTCTGCGTCAGCTCGAAGACCTTCTCCTCCAGCTCCTTGTCCCGGAAGCCGTGACCGGCCGGGGAGCCCTCGGCCGGCAGCTCGTCCAGGTAGTGCGCGGAGGCGTACTTGGCGGTCTTCAGCGCGAACTCGGCGGAGGTGCCGCCGACCACGATCGCCAGGTGGTAGGGCGGGCAGGCGGCGGTGCCGAGTGAACGGATCTTCTCCTCCAGGAACTTCATCATGGAGGCCTCGTTCAGGACCGCCTTGGTCTCCTGGTAGAGGAAGGACTTGTTGGCCGAGCCGCCGCCCTTGGCCATGAACAGGAACTTGTAGGCGCCGCCGTCGGTCGCGTACAGCTCGATCTGCGCGGGAAGGTTGGAACCGGTGTTCTTCTCCTCCCACATGGTCAGCGGGGCCATCTGGGAGTAGCGCAGGTTGAGCTTGGTGTACGCGTCGAAGACGCCGTGCGACAGGGCCGCCTCGTCGCCGCCCTCGGTCAGCACGTTCTGGCCGCGCTTGCCCATCACGATCGCGGTGCCCGTGTCCTGGCACATCGGCAGGACGCCGGCCGCGGCGATGTTGGCGTTCTTCAGCAGGTCCAGCGCGACGAAGCGGTCGTTGGGGGACGCCTGCGGGTCGTCCAGGATCCGGCGCAGCTGGGCGAGGTGCGCGGGACGCAGGTAGTGGGAGATGTCGTGCATCGCCTCGGCGGCGAGCCTGCGCAGCGCCTCCGGCTCCACCTTGAGGAAGGTCCGGCCGTCGGCCTCGAAGGTGCTGACGCCCTCGGAGGTGACCAGGCGGTACGGAGTGGTGTCCTCACCGAGGGGGAGCAAGTCGGTATAGGCGAACTCCGGGCCGGTCGGGTGGGAGGAAGGGGGCATTTGTGGACATCCTCACTGGCGCTGCGTCATAGAAGCCCACCAAGCGTAGAACGTTCGCGGGCTGCCGGATGTGTGAGGTGACCCTCACCGGGCCTAGTCGCGATCTATCGCGTTTGTGTACGGTAGTCGGGTGGATGAGTCGTCGCTCCAGAAGCGTGAACAGCACCCGGTGCGCCCCGTGGCCGAAGCCGATATCCGCGCGTCCGACGCGGACCGCGACCGGGTGGCCGACATCCTTCGCGATGCCCTCGCGGAGGGCCGCCTGACCGCCGAGGAGCACTCCGAGCGGCTCGACGGGGTGTACGCGGCCAAGACCGTCGGCGAACTGGAGCCTTATGTGCGCGACCTCCCCGCGGGACGCACCGCGAGCGCCCCCGCGCCGTCGCCGGGGGCGCACCACTGGGTGCCCGACGGGTCCGGGGAGAACCCCAACCTGATCGGCATCCTCGGCGGCGCCGAACGCAAGGGACGCTGGCGGGCCGGCTCGAAGATCAACGCCGTCGCCATCATGGGCGGCGTCGTCATCGACCTCACCGAGGCCACCTTCACCAGCCCCGAACTCGTCATCAACTGCACCGCCATCATGGGCGGCATCGAGATCAAGGTCCCCGAGAACGTCACCCTCCGCGGCGGCGGCGTCGTGGGCATCATGGGCGGCTCCGACGTGAAGGCGTACGAGGCGCCCGACCCGGGCGCCCCCGTCATCAAGGTGCAGGGCTTCGCCTTCTGGGGTGGCGTCGAGGCCAAGCCGCGCCGCGGCAAGCGCGTGAAGAAGAAGGGACTCGGCCCCGCCGAGCTCGACGGCTGACCGCGTCCCCGGGCCCGGCGCACGCCGGCCGGGCCGCCGCCGTGTCGTTCCCGAAGGCCAACTGGCGTGCCGCGCACGGGGGTCGGCGGTACACATCACCGGGCCGGCGTGCGGCGCGCGCCCGGCACCGTGCGCATGAACCCGCGCACAGCGGGTAGGGCAAGGAGACACGTCGCTCGCCGTAGCACTCCTCACGCCGACAGACCCGTGGAGACGCACAGGCGCCACAGCGACGGGCAAGGGTGACACCAGCCGAGCCGTCGTCAGGAGTATCCCGTGCTTCAACCGATCGAGCCCCCGGCAGCCTCCAGGTCCTCCCTGAGTCACCCCCGGGACCTGGGCGGCCCATGGCACTCGGAGGCGGCGTGCCGCAGTGACGAGGCGGGTCTGTTCTTCGCGCCGTCGAAGGAGCCGACCGCGGCGCGACTGTCCCGGGAGGAGGCCGCCAAGCGGGTCTGCGCGCGCTGCCCGGTGATGCTGGAGTGCCGCGAACACGCGCTGCTCCAGCCCGAGCCGTACGGCGTGTGGGGCGGGATGACCGCCGCGGAGCGCCGGGTCGTCCTGGCCCGGCGGCGCCGCCGGGAGGCGGAACTGCAGCGCCCCGGGACGCGGATAGCCGCGGCGGGCTGAACGACCGGAAGAACCCGGGACCCCGCCGTCACGGCGGGGTCCCGGGTTCTCGTGGGCCGGTACGCGGCGGCTGCCGCGGCGACTCAGCGCGCGCGGTCGAAGTCGATGGTGCTGTAGGCGCGCAGCTTGGACAGCCGGTGCGTGGAGTCGATCTGGCGGATCGTGCCGGACTTGGAGCGCATGACCAGCGACTGGGTGATCGCGGTCTCGGCGCGGTAGCGCACTCCGCGCAGCAGCTCGCCGTCGGTGATGCCGGTGGCGACGAAGAAGACGTTGTCCCCCTGGACCAGATCGTCGGTGTGCAGGATGCGTTCCAGGTCGTGGCCCGCGTCCAGGGCGCGCTGCTTCTCCGCCTCGTCCTTGGGCCAGAGCCTGCCCTGGATGGTGCCGCCCAGGCACTTGATCGCGCAGGCCGCGATGATGCCTTCGGGCGTGCCGCCGACGCCCATCAGCATGTCGACGCCGGTGCCCTCGCGGACGGCCATGATCGCGCCGGCCACGTCGCCGTCGGAGATGAACTTGATCCGCGCGCCGGTCTCCCGGATCTCCTTGACGATGCCCTCGTGGCGCGGGCGGTCGAGGATGACGACCGTGACGTCCTCGGGGGTGCTGCCCTTCGCCTTGGCGACCCGGCGGATGTTCACCGAGGGCGGGGCGGTGATGTCGACGTAGTCGGCGGCCTCGGGGCCGGTGACCAGCTTGTCCATGTAGAAGACGGCCGACGGGTCGTACATCGCGCCGCGGTCGGCCGCGGCGAGCACCGCGATGGCGTTGGGCATGCCCTTGGCCGTCAGGGTCGTGCCGTCGATCGGGTCCACGGCGATGTCGCACTCCGCGCCGTGTCCGTCGCCGATGCGCTCTCCGTTGAAGAGCATCGGGGCCTCGTCCTTCTCCCCCTCGCCGATGACGACGACGCCGTTCATCGACACGGTGGAGACGAGGGTGCGCATGGCCTTGACGGCCGCGCCGTCCGCGCCGTTCTTGTCGCCGCGGCCGACCCAGCGGCCGGCCGCCATGGCGGCGGCCTCGGTCACCCGGACGAGTTCCAGGGCGAGGTTGCGGTCGGGGGCCTCGGGATCCACTTCGAGTTGCGGCGGCAGATTGTGGTGTTCGTGCTGCTCGGTCATCACAGCGCACCTTTCTGTACGAGGACGGCCGGGATAAGAGGGTGTTACGACCTTATCCGGACCCTGCCAGGATGAGCAGGGCACCCGTCACATGAGCGGATGTCCCGCCGGGTGCGACCCCGGGCGGCCGGACGGTCCGGGGCATGGTGGACCATAGGGGGCGTGGCTAAGAAGCGCGGCACGGAAACACTGCGGGACATGGTGCTCTCGATGGCGGCGATCGGCGTCGTCGCCGGAGGCATCTGGCTCTTCATCCCGCACGACGAGAACCACGACCCCGTCAAGGTGGTCGGCTACCGGGTCGAGCTCGACCAGGCACGGCGCGACGCCCCGTACCGGGTGGCGGCCCCGGAGGGGCTCGGCGAGGACTGGCGGGCGACCTCGGTGACGTACGAGTCCACCGACCCGAAGGCCGTCCGGTGGCACCTGGGCTTCGTCGACCCGAAGAACGAGTACGCGGCCGTGGAGCAGAGCAACGAGGCCGCGGAGAAGTTCGTCGCGGTCAAGAGCCACGAGGCGAGGCGGGTGGGCACCCGCACCGTCGACGGCGAGACCTGGCAGCGCTATGAGGGCCACAAGTACGACGCGCTGGTGCGCGAGGAGGGCGGGGTGACCACGATGGTCACCGGCACGGCCCCGATGGCCCGGCTCGCGGAACTGGCCGCGGCGCTCGAGGAGCGGGGCGGCCCGCAGGGCTGAAGCACGTCACCGCCGCCGGCCCGGGGCCGGCGGCGGTGACGTGGCGGTGGCGGTCGTCGTCAGACGGTGGTGACGACCTCGTCGTACGCCAGGCGCGGTCCGCGCTCGCGCCAGGCGTTCTCGCCCGGCCTGCCGATGTTGACCACGGCCAGCACCGAGTGCTCGCCGTCGCCGAAGAACTCCTTGTCGATGGCCTCGGCGTCGAAGCCGGTCATCGGGCCGGCGGCCAGGCCCGCGGCCCGCACGCCCAGGATGAAGTAGCCGACCTGGAGCGCGGCGTTGAAGGCCGCGGACGCCTCACGCACCGGACGCTCGCCGAAGAGCACCTCCTTGGCCTGCGGGAAGGCCGGGAACTGGGCCGGCAGCTCCTCGTGGAACTCGTTGTCGGCGGCCAGGATCGCGACCAGCGGCGCGGCGGCGGTCTTCGCCCGGTTGCCCTCGTTCATGTGGCCCACCAGGCGCTCACGGGCCTCGGGGGAGCGGACCAGCACGATGCGCAGCGGCTGCTGGTTGTAGGCGGTCGGGGCGTACTTGACCAGGTCGTACACGGCCTGGACCTGCTCGTCGGTCACCGGTTCGTCGGTGAAGGCGTTGGCGGTGCGCGCGTGGCGGAACAGGAGGTTCTGGGCGGCGGCGTCGAGCTGGAGGGTCATCGGTACCTCTGTGGGGATGCGGAACCGCGCCCTGGGGGAGGCGCGTCGGAACACTCCCCTGAGTATAGATGAATTTTCAACTAAACTTTCAACTACTACGCCGTGAGACGGCTCACGCCGCCCGCACCCGGCTCACCCCGTCACTCCTCCTCCGGGGCCTGCGGCCCCTCCCCGCCGCCGGACTCCTCCGCCAGGGCCGCGTCCAGCCGGGCGCGGGCGCCCTCCAGCCAGTCGCGGCACACCTTGGCGAGCTGCTCCCCCCGCTCCCACAGGGCGAGGGACTCCTCGAGTGTGGAGCCGCCGGCCTCCAGGCGGCGAACGACGTCGACGAGCTCGTCGCGGGCCTGCTCGTACCCCAGCGTGTCCTGATCTGCCATGGCACCAGCCTAGGGCCGCCCTCCGACACGGCGGCCGGGCGCGCGGCACCCGCTCCCGGGACCGGGCGCCGGCGGTCAGCGTGTGACGCGGACGGTGAACTCGCCCTCGGCCACCCGGGCGCGCAGCTTCTCCTCCGCGGCCACCTCGTCCGCGGCGCGCACGACCTGCCCGTCCTCGCGCTGCAGCACCGCGTACCCGCGCTGCAGCGTGGCGGCGGGGGAGAGCGCCACCACCCTCGCCCGGGTGTGCGCGAGCTCGTCGTCCGCCCGGTCCAGCCGGTGCCGCAGATGGCGGCGGGAGCGCTCCAGCAGCGCCGCGACCTGCTCGGCGCGCTCGTCCACCATCAGATGGGGCCGCGCCATGCACGGCCGGCTCACCGCGGCGGCCAGCCCCCGCTCCTCCCGGTCCAGCAGCCCCCGCATCACCCGCAGCGACCGCTGCCGCAACTGCTCGACCCGGGCCAGCTCCTCGCCCACGTCCGGGACGACGCGCTTGGCCGCGTCCGTCGGTGTCGAGGCGCGCAGATCGGCCACCAGGTCCAGCAGCGGGATGTCCGGCTCGTGCCCGATCGCCGACACCACGGGCGTACGGCACTGCGCGACCGTCCGCACCAGGCGCTCGTCCGAGAACGGCAGCAGGTCCTCCACGCTGCCGCCGCCCCGCGCCACGATGATCACGTCGACCTCGGGGTGGGCGTCCAGGCCGCGCACCGCCTCGATCACCTGCGGCACCGCGTACGCACCCTGGACGGGCACGTTGCGCACCTCGAAGCGGACCGCGGGCCAGCGCAGCCGCGCGTTCTCCAGCACGTCCCGCTCGGCGGCCGAGGCCCGGCCGCAGACCAGCCCGATCAGCTGCGGCAGGAACGGCAGCGGCCGCTTGCGTTCCAGCGCGAACAGGCCCTCGGCCGCCAGCCGCTTCCTCAGCTGCTCCAGTCGCAGCAGCAGGTCGCCGACGCCTATGGGACGGATCTCCGCCGCGCGCAACGAGAGCTGGCCGCGCGGCGCGTACCACTCCGGCTTGGCGTGCACCACGACCCGCGCGCCCTCGCCGACCGCCCCGTCGAAGGCGTCGAAGACCGCCCGGCGGCACGTGACGCTGAGCGAGATGTCGTGCGACGGATCGCGCAGCGTCAGGAACACCACGCCGGCGCCCGGGCGCCGTGACAACTGGGTGATCTGCCCCTCGACCCACACCGGGCCGAGCTTGTCGATCCAGCCGCCGATCAGCCGGGACACCTCGCCGACCGGGATCGGCGCCTCCGCGGACGTGTTCACAGCCATACGCCGAGACTAGCCCCCGCCACGGACAGTGACGCCTCTGCCGCCCGCCCCGAATGGCACGCCCCGCTGTCCCCCCGC
>NZ_JBYIQW010000049.1:0-58137 GCF_057707815.1 Actinacidiphila sp. bgisy160 | reverse complement strand
GATCGTGGGACGCGGATCTCCCTTCGCTTGCCGACGTGCTCACGAAGGCAGGTGCCCACGCGGGGAGTCAGTCCGTCCGGGCTCACGACCCGGGGGCAGGGCTTCGATCGAGCCGGCTCGGCCAACGCCCGGGGGCACCGCCGTGCTTGGCCGTCAGTTCGCGGGGGACCGTCTCACGCCCCGTTCACGCGGGGCTTGGTCGGATGGGATCGAGCGCGGGAAGGGCAGCTGCCGGTAGGAAGCCAGCTCCCAGCCCATCCGAATCCTGATGGAACGAGAGACGTATCGATGCGTACTTTTGCCAAGCGCACGCTCGGCACCTCTGTGGTGCTGGTCGCCGCGGCGGCGGCCCTGGTCCTGAACGTGGAGATGGGCAACGCCGTCGGTGGGGCGGACCACGAGTACACCTCCGTGTACAGCGGACCCTTCGACGTGGCCGGGTGGACGGACTACGCGCGGTGTCTGCGCGAGCACGGCGTCGACGCGAAGGACCCCGACCCGAAGCCGGAGGCGAACTCCATGTTCGCCCGAATGGCGGACGGCAGTGCGTTGCCGGTCACCGACCCCGCCTTCAAGGAGTGCGAGACGCGTGCGGGCAAGGGGAACACCGTGTCGCTGTACGTGAGCCCGGAGGACATGAGGAAGCACAGGGACTTCTCGGCCTGTGTACGTGAGAACGGACTGCCCGGTTACCCCGATCCGGACCCGCGGACCGCCCGGATACCGGACACCACGTCGTTCACGAAGAAGCAGTTCCACACGGCATGGGAGGCCTGCCACACCCTGGCGCCGCAGGGCCCGGTCGGCGGGTGAGCTGCTCGCGCCGAGCACGGCGGCCGTCGCCCGGGTGACATGCCCTGCCGCGTACTCGCGCCGGCCGACCATGCGTGGTGAACGGCTCGCGACATCACGAAGCCCCTGCCGGGGAGGTCCGGCGGGGGCTCCGTGGTGTGCCGCGTGCGGCTCAGCACTTGTCGGCGACCAGCTCGGCGAAGGCGGTCCGGCTCATGGCGCGGCCGTCGGCCCACACGTGGCCGGGGTCCAGGGAGGCGAGGTCGGCGGCGGTGAAGGAGACGTGGCCGTCGTAGGTGTCGCTGCCGCGCGGGCCGAAGAAGGACAGGTAATACGTGCGGTTCGGCAGGAGTGCCTGCGTGCCGTCGGTCTCCACCTGCCAGGAGGCCGGTGGCGCGAAGAGGGGGAAGGTCGTACGGCCGATGCGTGCCGACGACCACATGTGCCAGCCGCTGTCGGTCGTCTCCCTCGACGGGCCGTCGGCAGCGGGGTTCCCGGTCGAGGGGTCGTCGGCCCAGAGGTCGCCTGACTCCCGCTCGTCCCAACTGACCAGGTCCACCCCAGAGGCGTGGTCCCCGGGGCACGGCTGCACCCTCGCCACCGGCGTCCCGTCCGGGCTCGTCCAGACCGCGACGAGCGGCAGGTCCGCCGGGGTGCAACCGCACAACAACCCGACCCCCACCAGCGTGCCCAGCGCGCCCACCACTGTCCGTCGCATGACCGACCCTCCCCAGACGCCCGCCCGCCGTCAGCGTGCCATCTCCCGGCCTTGGGGGCGAGGTGCCCGGTCGTGGGAATCGGCTGGCTTTCCCCCCGGTTCGCGGGCACCATGCGGCGGTGGAGATTTCGGGGCCGCCCGACGGCGAGGTGGAGGTGCCCGCGCGGATCGGGGCGCTGGCGGGTGAGCGCACGCCGCTGCCCGTCTGGCGCAACCACGCGGGCGGAGTGACGTTCCGGCTGGGCGCGGGGGAGGACCGGCTGTTCGCCAAGTGGGCGCCGGCGGGCTCCGGGCTGGACCTGGGGGCCGAGGCGGAGCGCCTGCGGTGGGCGGGCCGCTTCACACCGGTGCCGCCCGTCCTGGACCACGGGACGGACGCTGAGGGGACCTGGCTGGTGACGCGCGGGCTGCCCGGGGAGAGCGCCGTCAGCCCGCGCTGGGCGGCGGATCCGGGCGCCGCCGTGCGTGCGCTGGGCGCCGGGCTGCGCGCGCTGCACGAGCGGCTGCCCGTGGAGGGCTGTCCGTACGACTGGTCCGTCGGCACCCGCCTGGAACGCGCACGGGCGGCGGGCAGAGACGTGCCGGGGGATCTGCCGCCCGCGCCGCCCGTCGAGCGGCTCGTGGTGTGCCACGGCGACCCCTGCGCGCCCAACACGCTGCTGGCCGAGGACGGCACCTGGTCGGGCCACGTCGACATGGGCACCCTCGGGGTCGCCGACCGCTGGGCCGATCTGGCCGTCGCCACCTGGAGCACCGAGTGGAACTACGGCTCCGGCTGGGAGGACGCGCTCCTCGACGCGTACGGCATCGCCCCCGACCCGGAACGGACCGCCTTCTACCGGCGTCTGTGGAGCGTCACCTGACGGCTGACCCAGGAGGGGCGGAGGTGGCACGATCGGGGCGGTGGCACGAGCGCGAGGGGGGCGGGGCGAGATGGCCATGAGAGCTGCGGCCACATGGGCCGCACCAACTACCACCACCGCCGCCGACGCCGGTGGGTGCCGAGGTGCCGCGCGGCCCGGGCCGGTGTGCCGCCGTCGTCGGGGGATCCTGGGGTCAGCGCAGGGGGTTGGGCAGGCCCGTCCACTGGTCGCCGGTCGCGGAGGTCTCCAGGCGCATCAAGGTGAGGGCCTTGACGGGGAGTTCGGGGGCGGAGAGCAGGGCGGCGCGGTCGGTGCGGGTGTCCGCCGTGGCGGGGAGGGCGTCGAAGGCGCGGGCGGTCTCCGTGCGCACCGAGGCCCACAGCCGGGCCTCGGTGGGGCGGTGGGCCTCGCCGAGGGCGGAGACGAGGCCGCCGAACGTGGTGGCGACCAGGGAGCCGTAGAGCTTGGCGTGCAGGACCGCCGGGTCGTCGCTGAGGCCGCGGCCGAGCGGGGGCACCGCGACGCCGTACCGGGCGAGGCGGGCCGGGCTGATCCGGACGTCGGCGAGGTCGCGGCAGACCAGCCGCAGGGGCCGGGCGTGCCGGTCGAGGACGACCAGGAGGTTCTGCCCGTGCGCCTCCAGGGCGACGCCCCAGGACAGCAGCCGCAGCATGGCCGGCAGCGCGAGCCGGGCGAAGGCGGCGAGCCAGGCGGCTCCGTCCCGGGGAGCGCCCGGTCCCGCGGCCGCGAGCAGCGAGTGGAGCAACGGCGGCCCGCCGTCGGCGGGGCGCCCGGTGAGGGAGGCGACGGGCAGCACGATCTCCCCGGCCGCCGGGTCGGCGAAGCCGGACGGGGACTCCCGCAGCAGCGCCGCGAGGTCCGGGCTGGCCTCACCGCCGACGACGGCGGCGGCCGCCGCGAGGTTGCGGGTGACGCGCAGCGTGCCGCCGCCGAGGCGCCGGGTCAGCTCGTCCAGCAGCGCGGACAGCGCGGCGCTGCCGGTCACCGAGCGGGCCGAGATGTCTCGGACGGCCGAAGTCATCCGCATGCTCAGCGCCGTCTTCAGATGCGGGCCGCCGTCGAGCGGGGCGAGGGTGCGCACCGACATCAGCGGCCGGGCGGGGAGGGCCGCCTCGGCGTACGGGCGCAGCCCCAGCGCGGGCAGGATGTGCCGGGTCTGCCAGGGGTGGACGGGCAGCAGCAGCCGGTCGCCGTCGCGGAACCGGTCCGGCCAGGCGCCCACGACCAGGGAGCCGGCGGCCGGGACGGAAACGAGGTCGAGGGCGACGACCGGCCGGTGCTCGGGCCCGTAGGCCAGTTGCTCGGCCACGGAGAAACCCGGACGGCTGCGGCAGCACGGGTGGTAGGGATGGCCGTCGACGACGCCCTGCTCGAAGGAGGCGAGCGTCGGCGGCCCCGCGCCGTGGCCCTCCGTGCCCGCGGCATCCGCCCGGGACAGGGCCAACGAGGCGACGCTGTGGTCGAGCTCGTCGCGCAGCAGGCCGGACCCGGGCATCCCGAGGGCCTCCATCAGGGCGGCCGGGTGGTCGTGGGGCCGGCCGTCCAGCAACAGGACGGAGTCGTCCTTCGGTGACCCCAGGTCGTGCGGCAGCCGCCGCGGCCCGGTGAGCACCCGGCCGTCGCGGAAGAGCACCCGGTCCGGGCCGCGGGAGGCGATGCCCGGCAGGGGTTCCAGGAGCAGGGCGCGCCACAGGCGGCCGAGGACGGCGGCGCGGGCACCGGGGAGCGCGGCGGTGTACGCGTCGCGCAGATCAGGACGGAGCGTCGCCAGCTCGGTGGCGAACGCCGTCTCCAGGGGGCGCCGCGTCGCAGCCGCCGAGTGCGGGTACATGATGGGTCCCTACCCTACGCAGAAGGTGGCAGATCGTGCATCGACCAGCGCATCGACCAGCGGGAACGAGCCGTCGTGGGTGACGCCTGGGACCGCGCCGAGGCGCTCTCCGTGACGGCCCTGCTGAACTGCCTGCTGCGCGAGGTCGCCGAGGACGCGGGCGAGGACGCGGGCCGTCCCGTCCACCGGCTGCCCGCGACCGGCCGGCTGCTGCGGGTGCGGGCCGGCCGCCATCCCGCCGCGCCCGAGCTGCGCACCGGGGAGGGCTGGCGGCCGCTGCCGCTGGAGGCGCTGGTCGACGTCACCGCGGCGGAACTCACCGCCCGCACCGGTGCCGCGGGCACCGAGCTGCCCGCCGAGATCCGCGACAGCCGCGATGTGCTCGCCGCCCTGCTGGAGGCCCGCGAGCACGCGCCGCCGCCCGCCGATCCGTATCTGCGCTCCGAGCAGGCCCTGGTGGCCGGCCACCGCCACCACCCCGCGCCCAAGACCCGCGGCGGGGGCCCGCCGGAGAGCCTGCTGCCCTACGCGCCGGAGGCGCACACGAGCTTCCCGCTCACCCTGCTCGCGGTCCGCGCGGACCTGCTGGAAGGCGAGGGCGACACCTCGGTGCTCGACCGGCTGTACCCGGACGTTCCCGAGGGCTACCGGGTCCTGCCCGCGCACCCCTGGCAACTGGCCCTGCTGGGCGACCTCCCCGCGCTCCACGACGGGCGCCTGCTGCGCCTGGGGCACACCGCCGTACCGGCCGTGCCGACGGCGTCGCTGCGGACGGTGTACCTGCCGGAGGCCGACCTCTTCCTGAAGTTCAGCCTCGACGTGCGGATCACCAACGACATCCGCCGGCTGTGGCGGCACGACCTGCGCTGGCTCGGCCCGGTCGACGAGGTGCTGCGCGCCGTCCCGGAGGCGGACGTCCTGTCCGACCGCGGCTACCGCACCGCCGGCCTGGGCGGCCGGGACGCCTACGAGGCACTGGCCGTGCTCGTCCGCGACGGCTTCGGCGCCCACCTGCGCCCCGGGCTGACCCCGCTGCTCGCGGCGGCCGTCGCCGAGGGGTACGAGGGCAGCCCGCTCGCCGCGCCGGGCCTGACCGCGGAGGGTGCCCTGGACTGGTGGGAGGCATACCTGCGGCAGGTCGTGCCGCCGGTGCTGCACGCGTACCTGCGCCACGGGGTGGTGCTGGAGTGCCACCTGCAGAACGTGCTCGTCGCCGTGGACGCCGACGGGCTGCCGGGCCAGGCCCTCTTCCGCGACCACGAGGGCGTCAAGCTGGTCGAGGAGCGGCACCGGGAGCTGCTCCGCCGCCATGGACGGCCGGACGCCCCAGGGCCCGGTGTGGACGCCGCACACGGCTGGGAACGCCTGGTCTACTGCCTCGTCACCAACAACCTGCTGGAGATCGCGGGCGCGGTCGCCGAACGCCGTCCGGCGCTCACCCCGGTGCTGTGGGAGCGAGCCCGGGCGTTTCTCGCGGAGTGGGCGGCGGGGAACGGGGACCCGGCGCCGCTGCGGGAACTGCTCGCCGCGGGGCACATCCCCGCGAAGACCAATCTGCTGCTGCGCTGGACCGGCGCGGACGGCGCCGCCGCCCGCTACCTGCCGCTGGTGAACCCGCTGCGGCCTCAGGGCGCCGTGGTGACCGACTCCAGCGAACGGCGCGTGGCGGGGCCGTAGAACCCGGCGGTGTCCCCCGTGACGCCGTGGCTCTGCTGGTAGCGCTGGACGGCGTCCTTGACGCTGCCGTCGTACTTGCCGTCGGCGGGGCCGTCGTAGACCCCGGCCTGGGCGAGCCGTTGCTGCAGCGCCACGACCTCGGGGCCGCGCGATCCGGGCTTGAGGACCGCGCCGGAACCGGCCGGCGCGGTGCCCGCGGTCCCGCTCGGCGCGCCGGCGGTCGCGGCGCCCGTGGCGGAGGCCCGTGCCCCCGCGCCGGACGCGGAACCGGAGGCGGACGGGGAGGAGTCGCCGCTCGTCCGTGCCGACGGGGCCCCGGCGCCGGGCGAGGGCTTCACCGTGCCGTCGGAGTCGAGCAGGCTGGGCAGCGCGAGCCGTGGCGGCGAGGCGCTCGGATCGGGCAGCGCGCGGTCGGCCTCGCCCGGACCGGTGACCAGGTGCCCGAGCAGGGCCAGTACGCCGACGACGGCCACCGCCGCGGCGACCGCGAGGACGGTGCGCGGGCGCCGCCGGGAGCGGGCCGCCGCCCGGCGCGCCCGGCGCGGACCATGTGCCGGGTGCGGCTCCTGCGGTGGGTCCTGCGCCTGCCTGTCGCCTGGCCTGTCGCCTGGCCTGTCGCACGGGCTGTCGCCCGTGCCGGGCGGGTCCTCGGGGAACAGTTCGGCGTAGCCGGGCGCGGGTCCCTCGGAGTCCACGCCTATCAGCGGTCTGACGGTCGTCCCGCCCGGTTCGTCCCCGCTCATCTCTCCTCGCCCGCCTGGTCGGGCACGAGGCGTTCGAGGACGTCCTGGAACTCCTCGCCGACGGTGATCAGCAGCCCGTCGCCGTCCTTCCGGCTGAGCTGGGTCAGCACGCCGTCCCGCCACCAGTAGACGTACGGGCTGATGGGGCCCACCGCGTCCTCGTGGCCCGCCGCCGCGAAACCCGCCATGCCGTTGAGCGCCGGGATGACGCCGCTGTCACGGATGGCGTGGAAGGCCAGCTGGTGCCGGAACGGCATGGCGACCAGCGCCCCGTCGGCGGTCAGCGGCTGCCCGGTGACCCGTTCCACCAGCTCGTCCAGGACCAGCACCCGGGCGGCGGTGAAGAAGGAGTCCCCGACGAGGACGTCGAAGCGCACGTCGGCGTGCCGGACCACCTCATGGCGTTCCACCGGCAGATCGCGCAGGTTGAGCAGGGCGCGGCCGCGCAGCTCGCGGGCGTCGCCGAGCGGCACCAGGGCGTGGTCGGCGAGCGTCATCACGCTCTCGGGGAGGTCCAGGGCGAGTACCTCCAGCAGCCCGGGCGCGGCGATCCGGGCGTAGCGGAAGGTCTCCGGGTCGATCGCGTCGGGCGGCACCAGGCGCGGGTAGAGCCGTTCGCGGATCTCCTCGGTGGGCAGGGTCTCCAGCGGGGAGGGCCCGTCGAGGGTGCGCAGCACCGCGCCGACGTGCTCGCGCGCCACCTGCGGCCACACGCGGGGGCCGCGGCGGTCGTTGTGGCAGAGCGCGGCGAGGTTGCCGAGCCCGAAGCGCCGACCGGAGTCGTCGGTCACCATGTCGGCGAAGACCGTGACCTCCAGCCCGAGTTCGGCGAACGACTCGCGCACGATCGCGCGGAAGCGCGCGCCCTCGTCCACCGAGAAGAAGGCGTACTCGGGATCGCGGGGTGCGTCCCGCTGGTCACGCTTCGGCCCGCGCCGGAAAATCCCCACCTCAGCTGTCCCCTCGACCTGGACTCGACGAGCAGTGCGCGATCCTATCGGCAGGCGCCCGGGGCCGCCGTCTCCGTCACCCTTCGTCGTCCGGCGCGTCCCGGTAGGTCTCCAGCAGCCGCAGCCACACCTCGCTCATCGTGGGGAAGGCCGGTACGGCGTGCCACAGCCGCTCCAGCGGCACCTCACCGGCGACGGCGATGGTGGCGGAGTGCAGCATTTCGCCGACCGACGGGCCGACGAAGGTGACGCCGACGAGGTGACCCCGGTCCAGGTCGACCACGGCGCGGGCCTTGCCCTTGTAGTCGTCGGCGTACAGGCCGGCGCCGGAGACGTTGCCGATCTCGTAGTCGACGACCTTGACGCGGCGGCCCTCCCGCCGGGCCTGCTCGGCGGTGATGCCGACGGCGGCGGCCTCGGGCTCGGTGAACACGACCTGGGGGACGGCGACGTTGTCGGCGGTGGCCGCGTGCCGGCCCCAGGGGGCGGTGTCCAGGGGCTCCCCCTTGGCGCGGGCGGCGATGGCGGCCCCGGCGATACGGCCCTGGTACTTGCCCTGGTGGGTGAGGAGGGCGCGGTGGTTGGTGTCGCCCGCGCAGTACAGCCAGCCGCCCTCGACGCCCTTGACCAGGCAGGTGTCGTCGACGTCCAGCCACGAGCCGGGGGTCAGGCCGATCGTCTCCAGGCCCAGGTCGTCGGTGTGCGGGACGCGTCCGGTGGCGAACAGGACCTCGTCGGTGACGAGTTCCGAACCGTCGGAGAGCAGCAGGGTGATCGGCCCGGACTCCGACGCGCGCCGCAGCTCCCTGACCGACACGCCGGTGCGGATGTCCGTCCCGGCGGCGCGCATCCCGTCCGCGAGGAGCTCGCCCACGAACGGCTCCCAGCGCGGCAGCAGCCCGGAGCCGCGGACCAGCACGGTCACCTCGGAGCCGAGCGAGCGCCAGGCGGTCGCCATCTCGACGCAGACGACACCTCCGCCGACCACCACGAGCCGCCCCGGCACCTCGGGGGAGCTGGTGGCGTCGCGGCTGGTCCACACATGGTCGTCGGCGATGCCGGGGAGGTCGGGCAGTTGCGCGCGGGTGCCGGTGCAGACCGCCACGGCGTGCCGGGCGACCAGGACACGCTCGCCGCCCTCCGGGGTCTCGACGACGACCCGGCGCGGGCCGTCGAGCCGGCCGCGTCCCCGGACGAGGTCGATGCCGGCCGAGTCCAGCCAGGTCACCGCCCCGTCGTCCTTCCAGTTGCCGGTCCACCAGTCGCGCCGGGCCAGCACCGCGGCGGCGTCGAGCCGCCCGCCGGCCGCCTCCCGTGACCCCGCGACCGCCCGCGCGGCCTCCAGGGCCGCCTGCGGGCGCAGCAGCGCCTTGCTGGGGATACACGCCCAGTACGAGCACTCACCGCCGACCAGCTCCGCCTCGACCACCACCGTGGTCAGTCCGGCCTGCCTGGTCCGGTCGGCGACGTTCTCCCCGGTGGGGCCCGCGCCGATGACGATGACGTCGTAGGTGTCCGTGCTCGCGTTCGTACCGCTGTCTGCAGCCGTGGTCATGGTTCAACCGTAGGCAACACCGCGTCCGCGCACAGCCGGAACCCCCGTGTCCCACCGCTCCACCCGTGCGGGCTCATCCGGCCGCGCCGGCTCTGGCGGGGACGGCGTCGCCGGTGGGGAGCGGGTCCGTCGGCAGGTCCCGGGCGGTGCGGAGCGGGGACAGCGGCAGCACCAGCCCGGCGAGCGGCACGCTGGTGATCCACAGCGCTGCCCGCTGCCCGCAGCCCGAGCACGGAGCCGAGCGTGCCGACGGGCAGCGTGCCGTAGTTCAGGGCGGCGTTGCTGGAAGCCCGCCTTGAGGACGTTGCCCGCGACCACGCCCGCGGAGACGCAGAAGCCTCCGGCCGCGTACCGGAGCACCCCGGCTGCGCGCGTGGTGAGCGGGATGAGCAGGGCGGGCAAGGCCGGCCCGACCTCGAACAGGAGCGTGGCGCGGGCGGTGCCGGTCCCGACGTGACGCACCAGCAACGGAACCTGGATCGACTGGTAGGCCATCAGGGCGAGGTCGGACGCGGCGCCGAACAGCGTCAGCGCCCGCAGCCACCGGTCGCGGGCGACCACGCGCAGCCCGGCGGCGATGTCGCCGGTCGTCTTCGCGCGGGGCGCTCCGGGTCCGGGGCGCGGCTCGCGGTGCATGTTGTTCCGCTGATGTGCGCGCCTCAGGCGGGCAGTTGCTGCTCCGTCCAGATGACCTTGCCCCGTTCGGTGTAGCGGGTGCCCCAGCGGCGGCAGAGCTGGGCGACGAGGAAGATCCCGCGGCCGCCCTCGTCGGTGGTGGCGGCGCGGCGCAGGCGCGGGGAGGTGCCGCTGGCGTCCGCGACCTCGAAGACCAGGGCCCGGTCGCGCAGCAGCCTGGCCTGTACGGGGCCGGCGCCGTGGCGGATGGCGTTGGTGATCAGCTCGCTGGCGATCAGCTCGGTGGTGAAGGAGAGTTCGTCCAGGCCCCAGGCCCGCAGCCGCCGGGTGATCGCGGAGCGGAGCGCGGAGACGGCAGCCGGGTCGTCGGGCACGTCCCAGCAGGCGACCTGACGCTCGTCCAGGGACCGCGTGCGGGCGACCAGCAGGACGACGTCGTCGGCCGAGGGCGCGGGGCGCAGCGAGTCCTCGAGCGCGGCGCAGACCTCCTCCGGCGGGCAGCCCTGCGGGACGACGGCCAGGGCGCGGCCGAGCCGGCGCATCCCGGTGTCCGGGTCGAGGTGGCGGCCCTCGATGAGGCCGTCGGTGTAGAGGACGAGGCCGCTGCCCTCGGGGACCGCGAAGTCGGCGGCCTCGAAGGGGACTCCGCCCAGGCCCAGGGGTGGTCCGGCGGGCAGGTCGGGGAAGCGTACCCGGCCGTCCGGGGCGAGCAGCGCGGGCGGCGGATGGCCGGCCCGGGCCAGCTGGCAGCGCCGGGCGACCGGGTCGTAGACCGCGTAGAGGCAGGTCGCGCCCGCGAGGCCGGGACCGGTGCCGCTCTCGTCGTCGAGGCGGACGACGAGGTCGTCCAGCCGGCCCAGCAGCTCGTCGGGGGGCAGGTCGAGGGTGGAGAAGTTGTGCACGGCGGTACGCAGCCGGCCCATGGCGGCGGCGGCGTGGATCCCGTGCCCGACGACGTCGCCGACGACCAGCGCCACGCGCGCCCCGGAGAGCGGGATGACGTCGAACCAGTCGCCGCCGACCCGGCCGCGCGCCGCGGGGAGGTAGCGGTGGGCGACGTCCACGGCGTGCTGCTCCGGCACGCCGTGCGGCAGCAGGCTGCGCTGGAGTTCGAGGGCGAGGTGGTGCTCGCGGGTGAAGAGCCGCGCGTTGTCGATGCAGACCGCGGCTCGGGCGGCGAGGTCGCGGGCGAGGGTGAGGTCGTCGTCGGCGAACGGCTCGCTTCGTGCGGCGCGTTGGAAGGTGGCGACGCCCAGCAGGGTGTCCCGGGCGCGCAGGGGGACGGCGATGACGGCACGCGGCTCGCCGTCGGGGCCGGGGGAGGTGTCGCGGACCGCGGTGCTGCCGCACAGGGCTCTGGCCTGGGGGCTGTCCGGGTGGAGGGGAATCGGTTCCCCCCTGGCGTACGGGCCGCACGCGCCGCTGGGGGCGGCGCCGCTCGCCGCCACCCGGCACAGCTCCGCTCCGGGGCCCCCGGGGGCCGTGCCGTGCAGGACGGGGCAGTACAGGTCGACGGTCGCGTGGTCGGCGAAGCGGGGCACGGCGGCCTCGACGATCTCGCGGGCGGTGCGCACGACGTCGAGGGTGGTGCCGATCCGCAGGGCGGCGTCGCTGAGCAGCTCCAGGCGGCGGCGCGCGGCGACGGCCAGGCGGCCGACCCCGGGCTCGCCGACCAGCAGCGGTCGGCGCGCGGCCCCACCGGGGGCGCCGCGGGAACCGGCGTCCTCGGGCACGCTGACCTCCACGACGGCGCCGCCCGCCAGGGGCCGGCACAGCAGGTGGGCCGTCCGGCCGTGGGAGAGGGGGAGTTCGAGCGCTTCCTGCCGTCCGGCGGCGATCAGCCCGGCCGCGGTCTCCGTGAGCGCCGACTCGTCCCCGTCGGTGAGCCCGGCCGGGGGGCCGACGCTCTGGACGCGTCCCGCGCCGTCCAGCCGCAGGGAGCCCGCCGCGACGCCGCGGTGCTCGGTGGTCAGGTAGCGCTGCAGCAGGGCGCGTTCGCGTTCGGCGCACTCCTCGAGGAGTCGCTGCTCGATGGCGAGGGCGCAGCCGCGGGCGAGTTCGGCCATGAGGGGGTGCGCCTCGCCGTACAGGCTGGTGAGGTCGAGCACGCCCTCGACCCGGCCGCTGGCGGGGTGGCGGACAGGCACGCCGAAGCAGGTGAAGCCGCGCAGGGCGGCGGAGAAGTGCTCCTCGCCGGAGACGCGGACGGGCTGCCGGGCGGCCAGGGCGGTGCCGATGCCGTTGGTCCCGGCGTCCAGTTCGTGGTAGCTGAAACCCGGTGCGAGCCGGACCCGGTCCAGGGCGGGCAGCAGCGGGGGTTCGGCGGCCCTGCGGTCGATCACCAGCCCCCGGTCGTCGGTGAGCAGGACGGCGGTGCGGGTGCCGGAGAGCGTGGCGGCGAGCCGGTCGAGGACCGGACGCGCGGCCCGGACCAGTGCCCCGGCGGGGTCGACGTCGTCGGTGTACGGGACCTCGAACCGCTCGGGGTCGAGACCGGCGGTCTGACAGCGCTCCCACGAAGCGAGGATCGGTACCCGTACGGATTCGACCACCAGGCTCACTCCTTGACGTCCGCGTCCCAGGTCCCGAACGTAGGACGGCGGCGCGGCGGCGGGGGGCGGGTCGGTGAAATCCCTGCGTACAGCCACTCTTGTGGGTGACGGCTTGTTTGACGGGCGGCAACACGGCAACACGACCATCACCGAGCAGGAGATCGCCTCGCGAAGCGGCGCCCGGTGGTGAAGACTTGGACCCGCCGCAGCCGTACGCCGTACTTGGGAGGATCCACCATGTCCACCACGCCGCACTCCACCACGCGGGTCGCGCACACCGTCTGGGACGGCAGTCTGACGGAGGGCAGCGGGGTCGTGACCCTCGACTCCTCCGGCATCGGGGAGTACCCAGTGACCTGGGTCGCCCGCTCGCAGGAGCCGGGCGGGAAGACCAGCCCCGAGGAGCTCATCGCCGCCGCCCACTCCAGCTGCTTCTCCATGGCCCTGTCGGCCGGCCTGGGCAAGGCGGGCACCCCGCCGACCCGGCTGCGCACCCAGGCCGACGTCACCTTCAAGCCGGGTACCGGCATCACCGGCATCCACCTGACCGTCGAGGGCGAGGTGCCCGGGATGGACGAGGCGGAGTTCGTCAAGGCGGCCGAGGACGCCAAAGCGAACTGCCCGGTGAGCAAGGCGCTGGCCGGCACGGAGATCACGCTCACGGCCTCGCTGGCCTGACGCCGCACGGCCCGCCCGGAGCCGGCCCGGCCCCGTACCGCGTGCAACCGCCCATCGAAACGTTTCGGTTTCGGTGGGCGGTGCCATATTGTCGTTGGGATACGAAACCGTTTCGCGGGGGACGGGAGACGGAGCACGGAACATGACGACCGACGCGAGCGCACCGGCGCGCCGCACCCGGCTGACCCCCGAGCGGGAGCAGGAACTGTACGGCGCGGTGATCGAGCTGCTGCGCGAGGTCGGGTACGACGCGCTGACGATGGACGCGGTCGCCACCCGTACCCGGTCCAGCAAGGCCACCCTCTACCGGCAGTGGAAGAGCAAGCCGGAGCTGGTGGTGACCGCGCTCAAGTGCATCAAGCCGGTGCACGTGGAGAACGTCGACACCGGTACGCTCCCCGGCGACCTGCACGAGCTGGCCGACCGCATTGGCGACGGCTCGGACGTGGACACCGCGCTCATCCGGGGCCTGGCCCACGCCTCCGCCACCAACCCCGACCTCGCCGAGGCGATGCGCCAGCACCTGATCGAGCCCGAGCTCACCGGGGTGCGGCTACTGCTGGGGTGGGCCGCCGACCGCGGCGAGATCGACGCCGCCGTCCCCGCGGCCGAGTTCATGCCGCACATGATGCTCGGCGCCGTGATAACCCGCCGCCTGCTGGAGGACGTGGAGGTCGACGCCGCCTTCATGCACCGCTACATCGACGCGGTGGTGCTGCCCGCGCTCGGCATCGGGCCGGGTGGCCGGCGCTAGTCGCTGACCGTGCTGCGCGGCCGGTACTCCAGGTCCTCGTACTCGGGGTGGTGCGCGATCCAGCCCGCGATGAACGGGCAGGCCGCCAGCACGCTCTGGCCGCGCTCCCGCGCCTCGTCCAGCGCGTGGCGGGCGAGCGCGGAGCCCACGCCCCGGCCCTCGAACTCCGGGTCCACCTCGGTGTGCAGGAAGGCGACCATCTCAGGGGTGCGGATGTACGTGGCGAAGCCCGCCAGCCTGCCCTCGACGTGCGCCTCGTAGCGGCGCGCGCCGGATGCGTCCGTCACCTTCGTGTCGCTCTTCACGACTGGTAACCCTCCACGGTCCGCGAGGAGCGCACCTTCGCCTCGCCCGGGTCCCCGCCCGCCTCGGCCTTGGCGCGGCGCTGGCGGAGCAGGTCCCAGCACTGGTCGAGTTCGCGCTCCAGCGCGTCGAGCCGCGCCCGCTCGGTGTCGCTGTCCACCCGCCCCTCGCTCAGGAGCTCGCGCAGGGTCCTCTCGTCGGAGACCATCGCGCTGATCCGTTCCAGTATCGCCTTCTCGCGGCGATCTTCCGCGTGCTGCTCGGCCACGGCCGCACCTCCTGTGTCGTCGGCAACCACTCTAGGCAGCCGGTTGCGCCCATGCGATCGAAACATTTGCGTTTCGATAAGTCGGCTTCTAGTCTCCGTATGTACGAAACGGTCTCGTATCGAGCCGGGCTCCCCGGCGCCCCGTCCCTCCCCGCCCTTCCCGCGACCGACCGGAGCGCGTCCCGCATGTCCCAGAGCACCGCGGAGGGAGGCGCGACGGCCTCCTGGTGGGCCGCGGCCTTCTTCGCCGCCGGCCTGGTGATCGGCCTCCTGATGTACCGGCGCGGAATTCCTGCTCGGGACGGGAATGCTGACGCCGCTCCGGTCGTCGACATGTAGGGGGAGTGAGCTGCGGGGCCACCCCTGAGCGGTGGGAAGGTCCCGCACGCGCCGACCCGTGGGGACGGGGTGCGGTGCGACGGAGGGCCCGGTGCCGGCGTCCGTGGTTGCACACGGAGGCCGTGCCGGGCCTTTCCCATGCGATACGGCGGCGAGCCGGGGAGTCCGGGATGGATGTGACGGAATCTGCGTGCGCTGCGCCATAAAAGGGAACCTATGGTCAGTTAATGTGCGTTTTCACTGGTCCATAGGGTTTCGTCGAAAGGCCCCTCGGTTGAACCTGCTCGACCTCCTGCTGCTGGTGCTGACCGTCGCCAACGCCGTCGCCGGTTTCCGGCGCGGACTGGTCGCGGGCTGCATCTCGCTCGCGGGTTTCCTCGGCGGTGCGGTGGTCGGCGTGTGGCTGCTGCCGTACGTGCTGCAGTACGTCGAGCCGGGCACGCCGCGGGCGACGCTGGTGGCGCTGCTCACCGTGCTGGTTCCCGCGGCCGGCGGGCACGCCCTCGCCTCCGGGGTCGCCTGGAAGGTCCGGACCGGACTGGACTGGGGCCCGCTGCGCTGGCTCGACGGGGTGGGCGGCGCGGCGGCGAACGCCGTGGCCGTGCTGCTGGTCTCCTGGGTGGCCGCGAGCGTGCTGGTGACCTCCTCCTCCAGCGTGCTGGCGCAGTCGATCCGCGGGTCGGAGGTGCTCGGCGCCGTCCAGGACACCATGCCCCGGCAGGCGCCGGCCTGGTTCAGCCGGGCGACCAGCGCGCTGGCCGAGGCCGGGTTCCCGCAGGTGTTCAACCCGTTCGAGTCCGAGCCCGTCAACGGGGTGCCCGCACCCTCCGGGGACAACGTCACCGCGGCCGCGGCCGCCGCCGCGGCGCGCAGCACCGTCAAGATCGAGGGCGTCGCCTTCGTCGACGGCCGGCGCCAGGGCCAGGAGGGCACCGGCTTCGTATACGCCGACGAGCACGTCATGACCAACGCCCACGTGGTGGCCGGGGTGGACCAGCCCGCGGTGCAGCTCGGCGGCGTCGGACGGGCCTACCGGGCCACCGTCGTGCTCTTCGACCCCGGCAAGGACATCGCCGTCCTGGACGTCCCGGGGCTGAACGCGCCCGCGCTGAGCTTCACCGACGAGGCCGTGCGCGGTGACGGCGCGGTCGTGGCGGGGTACCCGCAGGACGGCGGACTCGACCTGCGCGCCGCGACCGTGGCCGGGCGCATCCGCGCCACCGGCCAGGACATCTACGGCGACGGCACGGTCACCCGCGACATCTACCAGGTCCGGTCCGTGGTGCGCCCCGGCAACTCCGGCGGACCGCTGCTGGATACCTCCGGACGCGTCTACGGGGTGGTCTTCGCCCGCTCCACCACCGACTCCACGACGGGTTACGTGCTGACCGCCGACGAGGTGCGCTCCGACGCGCTGCGTGGGGCGCGCGCCACGCAGCCGGTGGACACCGGCGACCGCGCCGCACTGTGAGTGCCACACCCGTCAGCGGGGCGCCCGTGGCGCACCCGTGATCACCGGAGCGCGGCGGGCCTCCGCATACGTTCGACGTTAGACTTTCCCTTCACGCAGAAAACCGGACGAATCAAGCAAGACAGTCAAGCGTCGTCCGGCGGCGAGCCGGACGAGGACGACCGCGGCCGAGCACGCGGGAGTGGTGCCGTCGTCATGATCTCCATCCTCTTCGCCGTCTTCGCGGCCTGCAGCAACGCCCTCGGGACGGTCCTTCAGCGACGCGCGGTGCTCACCGTCCCCGCCTCGAAGTCCCTGCGCCTGGGTCTGATGAAGGACCTGCTGCGCACTCCGGTCTGGCTCGCCGGCATCCTCGGCGTGATCTTCGCCGCGATCTTCCAGGCGCTCGCGCTGGGCACCGGTTCGCTCGCCGCGGTCCAGCCGGTGTTCATTCTGGAACTCCCGCTGGCCCTGGTGATCGGCGGCATGGTCTTCCACGTCGAGCTGTCCCGCACGGCGTGGGCCTGCGTGGCGTGCATCGCCGGGGGCCTGGCGCTGTTCCTCTTCTCGATGGCGCCCAGCGGGGGGCGGGAGCAGGTACCGGGCATCTGGTGGGTGCCGACGCTGCTGATCGTCGGCGGCCTCGGCGCGGTGCTGGTGATCGCCGGGCTGCGGCGGCCCAGCGGCCTGACGCGCGCCGCCTGCCTCGGCGCGGCGGCGGCGGTCGGCAACGCCCTCACGGCCGCGCTGATCAAGTCGTCCATGGACATCCTGGAGCACCAGGGGGTCGCGGCCTGGCTGCTGTCCTGGCAGACCTACGCGTTCGCCGCGGCCGGCGGGTTCTCGTTGTTCCTGCTCGGGACCGCGATGCAGGGGGGACCGCTGATCGCCTCCCAGCCCGCCCTGACGCTCGGCGACGCCGTCGTCGGCTTCTGCCTCGGGGTCGCGCTCTACGGCGAGCAGCCGCGCACCGGATTCTGGCTGCTGCCCGCGCTGACCGGGTTCGCGGTGCTCAGCTACGGGGTCTTCGCGATGTCCCGCACCCAGTGCCTCTACAAGTGCGTCCACCCCGAGGAGCACCTGGCCGGCCGGGCCGAGGAGCCCGCCGCCTCGACCACCTGAACCGTACGCGGACGCCCCCGGAACCGTCCGGTGCCGGGAGCGTCCGCGGATGCGGGGCGCCGGTCGTCAGTGGCGCGGGGCGGGGTATGCCTTGGGCAGGCGCATACCGCGGTCGGCCATGATCTGCCGGACGTGGTTGGGGTAGTCGGTGATGATCCCGTCGATGCCCATGTCCATCAGTGCCTCGATGGTCGGGTTGTCGTCGCAGGTCCACGGGATGACCTTCAGGCCGCGCGCGTGGGCGTCGTCCACCATCTTGGGCGTGACGTAGAACCTGAAGTCCGGGTCCGCGATGGTGCCGTTCTGCGGCATGCCGTAGACCGGGGAGAGCGCCGTGACGCCGGGGACGGCGGCGGCGGCCCTGACGAAGTCGCCGTCGTAGTCGTCGGCGTCGATGCCGCCGAGCCACGGGGAGGCGCCGGGCTTGCCGACCTGGAGGAAGTCGTAGTTGGTGAGCGCCACCAGCGGGTACTTCGGCGCGAGCTCGTGCATCTCCTTCAGGGCGCCCCAGTCGAAGGACTGGATGGTGACCTGCTTCTCGATGCCGGAGCGGTGGATCTCCTCGAAGACACGGCGCACGAACAGCTCGCGCGGCGCGGTCTGCTCGGGGGCGCCGGCCTCCACCTTGGTCTCGATGTTGAGCTTGACCTTCTTGGCCTTGTAGCTCTTGACCAGGCCCAGGACGTCCTTGAGCTCCACCATGCGGTGGCCCTTGATCTGCTCCTGCTCGGGGAAGCCGGGCAGCTGCTGGTAGCCGCAGTCCATCGTCTTGATCTGGGCCAGCGTCAGGTCCTTGATGTACTTGCCGACGTACGGGTACATCGGGTCGCCCGGCGTCACAGGACCGGTGTCCTTGCACTTCTGGGCGCTGATCTGGCGGTCGTGGTTGACGACGACCTTCTGGTCCTTGGTGACGTGGGTGTCCAGCTCCAGGGTGCTCACCCCGAGGCGCAGGGCCTTGCCGAAGCCCTCCAGGGACTCCTCGGTGGTCATGCCGATGCCACCGCGGTGGGCCTGCAGGTCGAAGGCGGCCCGGGGGGAGGGGCCGTGGTCGTGGTGGGCGGTGGCCGCCTGGGCGGCGGTGGGAACCACGAGCGCGGGCACGACGGCCAGGGCTGCGATTGCGTGCCGGAGGGACATTTACACCTCGTCTACATCGGGCGAACGGGACCTCGTGACGCTAAGCCGCAGGTCGAGCCGGTATGAAGCCCGCGCATGAGGGCATGGTGAACGCCCGGAGAACGATCGTTCCCCAGGCGTCGCCCGGTCGCGGACGGCGGTGTCAGTCGAGCAGGCCGTCGTAGTCCGGGAGCTTGAAGGTGCGCTCGGCGTGGCCGCCCACCAGGTCGGTGGTGTTGTTGCCGATGTTCGCGATGATCGTGTAGCCGCGCTTCTCGATGGCGGCGCGCTGCGCCGTCTTGTACGCGCTGACCTCGTCGAAGAGGTCCGGGATCGAACGGCCGTAGAGCCCGGCGACCGGGTAGCCCTCGCGGTCGAGGTTGTAGTACGTGGCCGCGTGGATGAAGTCCGGCCGCGCGGTGACGAAGAAGACGTCCACGCCACGGGAGTCCGCGTACCGGGCGAGGTCACGCGTCGGTGCCACGGCCGGCGGGAACCACCAGTCGAAGTACGTCTCCAGGGAGGTGTTGTCGATGTCCAGGACGATCGCCGGTTTCTCGCCGGGAAGTGCGGCGGACGTGCGGTCCTCGACGTAGGTGTGCGCCTGGTCGATCACGAGGCGCACGTCCCGCAGCCAGGTCTCGTGGTCGACCGGGGCGGCGGTGGCGGAGGCCGCCGTGGCCGCCGCCACCGTGGTGCCGGTGCGCTCGGCGGCGTGTGCGTCGGCGGGGAGCGCGAGGCCGGAGACCCCGGCGGCGATGATCGCCGCCGCGACGATGCCGCGCCTCCAGGTGGAGGTTGTGGGGGTTGTCATGCACCGTACGTTCGCCGGTGCGGGTGAGGGGAAACCGACGTTCGTATTACTGGTTGGTAACTATCGCTGGGGGTCGGACAATTGGCCGGCGAAGGCCACGAACGCGGTCCACGCGTCCGGCTCGAAGGCCAGAACGGGGCCGGAGCTGTCCTTGGAGTCCCGTACGTGGACGGAGGCCGGGCCGATCGCCACCTCGACGCAATCACCACCGTCGCTGCCGCTGTGACTGGACTTGAACCACACGAGAGCGCTCACAGTTCACCCGCAATCTGCTCGATCAACTTCGCGGAGTCCTCGGGTGTGAGGGCCTGCGCCCGGATCATGCCATAGCGCTGGTGGAGCAGACTGACCCTTTTCCGGTCATCGGTGAGCAGCCCCCCGACCTGGCCCTCGGCGTAGGCGAGCAACTGGCGTTCGGGGTTCTCCAGCAGGGTGAACGGACCGTCGAGGCCGGCGTGGGTCCCGTAGCGCGCCGGCATCACCTGGATCTGGACGTTGCGCCGCCGGCCCACCTCGACGAGGTGCTGCAGCTGCTCCCTCATCACGGCCGGTCCACCCGTCGGACGGCGCAGGACCCACTCCTCCAGGACGAAGGAGAGCATGCACACGGGCCTGCGGGTGAACAGCGCCTGGCGGGCCAGCCGGTCCTCGGTCCAGCGCTCGGTCTCGTCCTCCTCCAGCGCCGGACAGCGGGCCGCGAAGACCGCGCGCATGTAGGCCTCGGTCTGCAGCAGTCCCTTGATGACGTGGGAGTCGTACGCGCCCAGGCTCAGCGCCCGCGCTTCCTCGTCCGCGTACTCCCCGTACCCCACGGGCAGCTTCTCCCGGGACAGATGCGGTGCGACGGCCGTCAGCACGCCGGGGGAGCCGAGCAGTTGCTCGGCCCGCTCGATGAACGCCTTGCTCGCGATGCGTTCCCCGCACTCGATCTTGACGGTCTGCGACTTCGAGTAACCCGTGTGCGCCGCCACCGCGTCCAGGGTGAGCCCCCGGCCCTCGCGCAGCGCCTTGAGCAGGTCCCCGAAGATCCTCATGCTCACCGAGCGCTTGTCCTCGACCGTCACGCGGCCACCCCCGTCCGGCTCCCCTGGCGTCGTCCCGGAGCGCCACGCTAGGCCCGCGGCGACCGGCGGCACGCCGGGAACCGGCGGAATTCACCCGACCCGGGGACCGGCCGGCGGCCCCCGCTAGTCGTCGTCCGGGTTCGCGGGCCGGTCCCGTCCGACCTCCGCCATCGCCCCCTCCTGCGCGCGGATGTGGAGCACGTCGCCGATGAACAGGTCGTAGACCAGCACCCCGATCACGCCCCCGACGAGTGGTCCCACGATCGGTATCCAGAAGTAGCCGCTGTAGCCGCCCGGCGAGGAGCCGGGTATCGCCAGCTCACCCCACCCGGCGGCCCAGGTGAACAGGCGCGGGCCGAGGTCGCGCGCCGGGTTGATCGCGTAGCCGGCGTTGGCGCCGTAGGACATCCCGATGGCGGCGACGGCGAAGCCGATGACCAGCGGGCCGAGGTTGGCCTTGACCGCGGTGTTGCGCAGGTCGATGACGGCGACGACGAACATGCCGAGGAACGCCGTCCCGACGATCTGGTCGATGAGCGGACCCCAGACACTGCCGTGGAAGTACGCCGCGGGGAAGGTGGCGAAGATCGAGAAGGTGCCCACGGAGTGCCCGTTGACCTTGGGCCCCTTCAGCGCGGCGTCGTAGGTGTTGATGGCGTCGTGGTAGACGAGGTAGACCAGCGCGGCGCCGGTGAACGCCCCCGCCAGTTGCGCCGCCCAGTAGGGCAGCACCTTGGCCCAGGCGAACTTGCGGCGCACGGCGAAGGCGAGCGTCACGGCGGGGTTGATGTGCGCGCCGCTGACCCCGCCGGCCACGTAGATGCCGAAGGCGACGGCGAAGGCCCAGCCCCAGGCGATCAGGAGCCAGTCGCCGACCCCGGTGAAGATGGTGGTGGGCCCCTCGGTGCGGCCCGAACCGGGCAACGCGGCGACGGCCATCGCGACGACACCGCAGCCGAAAGCGATCAGGACGAACGTCCCCAGGAACTCGGCGAGGCATTCCCCCCACAGTCCGCCGCGGCTCTTGAGCCGAGAACCCTTGATGACCGGGGAAATTTCCGTGGCCATGGTGGTGGCCCCCTTAGGTTTCCTCCTCCTTCCGTGATAACCCGGCTCATGGGCCTCCGCAACCACACGGCATGACGCAGGTCACAGCGTGTGCTCGCGATGGGTTCGCGGCGCCCACGCGGTCCACCGGGCATGGCAGAAGACGTGGAGGCCCGGCGAGTCACCCCGGCAGTCGCGTCCCCTCCGGGAGCCGTACGCCGAAGTCGTCCGCCAGGACCCGCAGCACCTCGTCCGCGTCCGCCAGCTCCCTCTCCTGGTGGGTGCCGTCGGCCTCCGTCCGCGTCAGGCGGCGGCCCCCCGCTCCGGCGTCGGGCGGCTGCCGCACGGGTGCGGGACGGCGGCCGGCCGCGCTCTCCTCCAGGAGTTCGCGGCCGAGCCGGCCGTCGCCCGGCCACGCACCCGTACGGGCTGTGCGCGGGCGCCCGTTACCGCTTGAGTTCCTCGCGCAGCCTGCGGTCGATCGCCAGGGCGAGTTCCGCCTCGACGACGGCCTGCACCAGGGGGCGCAGCCGGGCGATCGCCTCGGTCAGCCGGGTGGTGTCGCCGGACTGCAGGTCGGCCTCGGCGTCCGGCAGGACGTAGGTGCGGGCCAGCTCGACGAAGAGCTCGGCGAGCAGGTCCATGCGGCCCCGCATGTCGCGTCCCGCGGCGAGCACCTCGGCGAGCGGGATGCCCTCCCGGACCAGCGCGGCCGAGGCCTCCAGCAGCCGCCGGCTGACGTGGACGACGTCGTCGCCGTCGACGGCGATGTAGCCGATGTCCAGGGCGGTGGCCAGGTTCTCGGCGGTGGCCTGGTCGCCGTAGTGGTCGGCGAGGCCCTCGGGGGTGAGCCGCAGCGGTTCCTCCTCCGACCAGCGGGTGGGCAGCCCCGGGTCCAGGCCGAGGAGTCCGCCGACGTCACGGCGGCCGCTCTCCCAGGCGTCCATCAGCTCGGCGATGCCGCCGAGGGTGTGCCCCCGCTCCAGCAGCGCGGTGATGGTCCGCAGCCGCGCGAGGTGGTGGTCGTTGTACCAGGCGATCCGGCCCTCGCGGCGTGGCGCGGGGAGCAGCTTGCGCTCCCGGTAGAAGCGGACGGTACGAACCGGGACACCGGCCGCTTCCGCCAGCTCGTCCATCCGGTACTCGCGCTCGTGCGTTGCCACGCCGATCAGCCTATGCGGTGCCCGCGTCACATCGTGCCGCCCGCCCTCTACCGCTGGTAACGCCTTCTGGTCTACGCTCCAAACCGTGCCAGTGAACACTGGCGCAATTCTTCAAAGGGGCGGCACCGAGAGGCGGCGGTATGGCCGGACACAGCGAACACGTGCGGGTTGCGGTGATCGGATCGGGGTTCGGGGGACTCGGCGCCGCCGTGCGGCTGCGACGGGAGGGGATCACCGACTTCGTCGTCCTGGAGCGCCGGGACTCCGTCGGCGGGACGTGGCGGGACAACAGTTACCCGGGGTGCGCCTGCGACGTGCCCTCGCACCTGTACTCGTTCTCCTTCGCGCCCAACCCGCAGTGGCCGCGCACCTTCTCCGGCCAGCCGCACATCAGGGCCTATCTGGAAAGCGTCGCGGACACCTTCGGCCTCCGCCCGCACCTGCGTCTCGACACCGAGGTGACCGAGGCCCGCTGGGACGCCGCCGCCCGGCACTGGCGCATCGCCACCTCGCGCGGTGCACTCACCGCCGACGTCGTGGTATCGGCCACCGGGCCGCTGTCCGACCCCAAGCTGCCGGACGTCCCGGGCCTGGACGCCTTCCCGGGACGGGTCTTCCACTCCTCGCGGTGGGACCACGACTTCGACCTCAAGGGCAAGCGGGTCGCCGTGATCGGCACCGGGGCGTCCGCGATCCAGATCGTGCCCGCGATCCAGCCCGAGGCCGGGCGCCTGACCGTGGTGCAGAGGACGCCCCCGTGGGTGATGCCGCGCATGGACCGCGGGATCAGCCGGGCCGAGCAGTGGCTGCACGGCAAGGTGCCGGCCACCGCCAAGGCGCGGCGCGGGCTGCTCTGGCTGATCCGCGAGTTCCAGGTCGGCGCGTTCACCAAGCGCCCGGGGATGTTGCGCGGCGTGCAGGCCATCGCCGCCTCGCACATGCGCAAGTCCGTCAAGGACCCGGCGCTGCGCGCCAGGCTGACCCCCGACTACCGGATCGGCTGCAAGCGCATCCTGCTGTCCAACGACTACTATCCGGCGCTCACGCGGCCCAACACCGAGGTCGTCGCCTCCGCGCTGAAGCAGGTGCGCGGCTCGACCCTCGTCATGGCCGACGGCACCGAGCGCGAGGTCGACGCCATCGTCTTCGGCACCGGCTTCCACGTCACCGACATGCCCATCGGGGAGCGGGTGTTCGGCGCCGACGGACACTCGCTGGCCGAGCACTGGAAGGGCGGCATGGCCGCGCTGCGCGGCTGCGCGGTCGACGGCTTCCCCAACCTGCTGTTCGTCATCGGGCCCAACACCGGCCTCGGGAACAGCTCGATGATCCTGATGATCGAGTCCTCGCTGAACTACCTCGCCGCGTACCTGCGCGCCCTGGACACCACCGGGGCCGCCGCCCTCGACGCCCGCCCGGAGGCCGTGCGGTCCTGGAACGAGGAAGTGCAGCGCCGGATGACGCGCACGGTGTGGAACACCGGGGGCTGCGTCAGCTGGTACCTGGACGACCAGGGCCGCAACACCACCGTCTGGCCCGGGACCACCGCGGAGTTCCGGCGCGCCACCCGCCGGATGGAACTCCGGGAGTACGAGATCGTGCCCGCCGGCGCCCCCGAGGAGCGCCCGGAGCGCGTGGAGGTGGCCTCGTGACCGCGTCCGTCTTCGACCTCCCGGCCGCCCGGCGCACGCACACCGTGCGCTCCGCGGACGGCACCTCGATCCACGTGGAGGAGTACGGCCCCGAGGCCGGCACGGCGCCCACCGTGGTGCTGATCCACGGCTGGACCTGCAGCACCCTCTTCTGGGCCCCGCTCATCCACGAACTCGCCGGGGAGTACCGGGTCGTGGCCTACGACCAGCGCGGCCACGGCGGCAGCGGCACCCCGCGCCGCGGCGGCTACGGCACCGGCGCACTCGCCGACGACCTCTCCGCGGTCCTGGAGGCCGCCGTCCAGGGCGACGAGAAGGTGGTGCTGGTCGGCCACTCCATGGGCGGGATGACCGCGATGGCGGCCGGCGACCGCGTCGCCGTGCAGTCCCGTACGGCCGCGGTGCTGCTGGCCAGCACCGGCAGCGGACGGCTGCTCGCCGAGGCGGCGGTGCTGCCGCCGCGGGTGCGCAGCAAGCGGGTGCGCGACGCCTTCCACCGCTTCCTGCTGGTCAGTTCGGCGCCGCTCGGCCCGCAGTCCGCGCTGACCCGGGCCGCGCTCAAGTACGGGATCCTGGGCGCGGCGTCCAGCAAGGAGCTGGTGGCCGCCACCGCCCGCATCGTGCACGCCTGTGGGCGCCGGCAACGCGCCGCGTGGGGCCGGGTGCTGGCCGGGCTCGACCTGGACGCGGGCGTGTCCGCACTGCGTGTGCCCACCGCCGTGCTGGTGGGCAGCGCCGACAAGCTCACCCCGCCGGTGCACGCCCACGGCATGGCCGCCCGGCTCTCCCGGTTCGCCGGGCTCACCGAACTGCCGGGCCTCGGCCACATGACGCCGCTGGAGGCGCCGGCCGCGGTGGCGGGCGTCGTACGCACCCTCGTCGAGGACCATCTGCGGCCCCAGGCCCAGGTCAAGGAGGAGACGGCATGAGCAGGTCGCTGAACGGGCAGGTCGCGGTGGTGACCGGCGCCGCCCGCGGGGTGGGGGCGCTGCTGGCCCGCGAACTCGCCGCCCGTGGCGCCCGGCTGGCGCTGGTGGGGCTGGAGCCGGAGGAACTCAAGGGCGTCGCCGGGGAGATCGGCCCCGAGACCGAGTGCTGGACGGCTGATGTCACCGACCGGGAGGCGATGACCCGCGTGGCCGAGGAGGTCGTGGAGCGCTACGGCCGTGTCGACGTCGTGGTCGCGAACGCCGGTGTGGCGACCGGCGGTCCGTTCCTGGACGTGGACCCCGCCGACTTCGAACGGGTCATCCAGGTCAACCTGCTGGGCAGCGTGGTCACCGCCCGCGCGTTCCTCCCGGCGCTCGTCGCCTCACGCGGCTACCTGCTGCAGATCGCCTCCCTCGCCGCGATCGCCCCGGCGCCGCTGATGACCGCGTACTGCGCGAGCAAGGCGGGGGTGGAGGCCTTCGCGCACTGCCTGCGCGCCGAAGTCGGCTTCAAGGGCGTCAAGGTCGGCGTGGGGTACCTGAGCTGGACCGACACCGACATGGTGCGCGGCGCCGACGAGGACGACGTGATGCGCGAGGCCCGTTCCCGGCTGCCCTGGCCGGCCAGTCGCACCTACCCGCCGGCGCCGGCCGTGGAGCGCATCGCCGACGGGATCGCCCGCCGCTCGCCGCACGTCTACGCCCAGTGGTGGCTGCGTGGAATGCAGTCCGTGCGCGGGTACTTGCCCGGACTGATCGGGGGCGCCCTGGGGCAGCGAGAAATGCGCCGCCTGGAGCCGAGGATCGCCGCCGCGGGGGGCATCCGGCGCGGACTCGTCGGCCGCGGCGGTGCCGCCGACGAGCGCGCCCGCTCGGAAAGGCCCATCTGACCAGCGCCGTTCACGGACCGCGTTCGTCCGAAATGCGTACTGTGTCCGGCCGTGTCAGCCTGGTCGAGGCCCATTCCACACATCACGAAGGAGTGATCATGGGCAAGAACGACCCCACGCGAAACAAGGCCGGGCAGCAGCACCGCCCGCAGGCTCAGCCCCAGACCCAGGAGCGCATCGGCCAGACCCGCGAGCGCGCCCAGGGCATGGCCGGCGAGCCGATGCGTCAGCAGGGCAAGCAGCAGCACCGCGAGCCCGGCCAGGGTCAGCCGTCCAAGCAGTCCCCGCAGTCGACGCCCAAGGGCGACCGCCAGCGCTCGCCGGAGGAGATGGACGAGCGGTACGAGCGGCACGAGCGGACCTGACCCGCGTGGTCCAAACGTGAACGTGGAGGGGTGCGCCCGTACTGGGCGTGCCCCTTCCGTCCTCCTCGGTGAGGCCTTCCGCCGTCCCCGGGCGGGGAGGGGAGGCTCAGGAACGCGGAGGAAGCGGGGGCCGGCGCCGGTCCGGGCGGTCGGACAGATCGGGCGGTGTGGAGGCCGGGTGCTTCTCCAGCAGGTCCAGCGCCGTCTGCACGGCGATCTCCAGGTCGGTGCGACGGCCCTCCGCCCAGTCCAGCGGGGTACGGATGACCGGGATGTCCGGTTCCACGCCGTAGTTCTCCACCGACCAGCCGTAGGCCTCGAACCAGGCGGCGTTCATCGGCACCGTGATCACCGTGCCGTCGCCCAGGCGGTGCCGGCCGGTCATGCCGACCACGCCGCCCCAGGTGCGGTGGCCCACCACCGGGCCGATGCCCAGCAGCCGGAACGTGGCGGTGATCATGTCCCCGTCGGAGGCCGTCGCCTCGTCCGCCAGCGCCACGATCGGGCCGCGCGGGGCGTTGCCGGCGTAACTCACCGGCTGCGCGTGGCGGGTGTGGTCCCAGCCGAGGATCTTGCGGGTCAGGCTCTCCACCACCAGGTCGCTGATGTTGCCGCCCGCGTTGCCGCGCACGTCGACGATGAGGGCCGGGTGGACGATCTCGATGCGCAGGTCGCGGTTGAACTGCGCCCAGCCCGAGCCCCCCAGGTCGGGGATGTGCAGATAACCGCACTTCCCCTCGCTCAACGCCCGCACCACCGCGCGGCGTTTGGCCACCCAGTCCTGATAGCGCAGCGGTCGCTCGTCCACCAGCGGCACCACCGCGACCCGGCGCGCATGCCCGCCGTCGGGCGGGGTGAAGGTCAGCTCCACCGTGGTGCCGCCCGCGGCCGACAGCAACGGGCCGGGCCCGGCGTCCGGGTCGACGGCGCGGCCGTCGACGTGGGTGAGTACGGCACCCTCCAGGATGCCGGTGCCGGCCAGCGGCGAACGGGCCTTGGAGTCCGAGGACTCGCCGGGCAGGATGCGCGCGACCGCCCAGCGGCCGTCCTTGGTGTGGACGAAGTTGGCGCCGAGCAGCCCGATCGGCCGCTGGTAGTGCGGCGGCCCCTCGCTGCGGCGGGCGGACGCGACGTACGCGTGCGAGGTGCCCAGTTCGCCGAGGACCTCGCGCTCCAGGTCGGCGAACTCGTCCGGAGTGGCGACCCGTTCGACCAGCGGGCGGTACTGGTCGAGGATCGCCTGCCAGTCGATGCCGCACATGTCCGGCGCCCAGAAGTAGTCGCGGATGATCCGCCCGGCCTCGTCGAACGCCTGCCGCCACTCGGTGGGCGGGTTCGCCTCGTGCAGGACCCGCCGCATGTCGATGTAGACGGTGGAGTCCAGGTCGCCCGGCTCGTACGCCGGGACCACCGTCAGGTCGCCCTCGTCGAAGACCACCAGCTGCGTGCCGTCGCCGCTGACCCGGTACCAGTCCATGTGCCGCACCAGCTCGACGCGCTTGGACTTGGCCAGCCCGAAGTACTCCAGCGTGGGGCGGGCGGAGGGGTCGGTCGGGTTGACGAAGGTCTCGCCGAGCGCGCCGGAGATCGGCCAGCGCAGCCAGGTCAGTCCGCCCCTCACCGCCTCCAGCGAGCTGTACTTGGACGCGGGCACGGGGAAGGGCGTCACCCGCATCGGCAGCCCGGCGGCCTCCACCGCCAGTGGCCCCTCGGCGAAACCGGTCGGGTCCAGCCCGCCCCCCGGCGGCCGGCCCTCCACGGGCAGCGCGAAGGGCGAGGGCGTCGCCGAGTGCAGCGGTACGAGATGCGGGCGGCAGCCCAGCGGGAAGGACAGGTCGCCGGTGTGCACGTCGTACACCGGGTCGAAGCCGCGCCAGGACAGGAAGGCCAGGTAGCGGCCGTCGCGGGTGAAGACCGGCTGCTCGTCCTCGAACCGGCCGTTGGTGACGTCGAGCAGGGTGTGTTTGCCGGTCTCCGGGTCCGGGCTGAGCCGGGCGATCCGGATCTTGCGCAGCGAACGGCCGATCACCGGGTGGGACCAGGCGATCCAGTCGGAGTCGGGGGAGAAGGACAGGTCGCGGACGGGGCCGTTGGAGGAGCGGACGAGCTCGGCCACCACGCCCGACTCCGCGTCGACCATGAGCAGCCGCCCGTCGTGGGAGGCGACCGCCAGGATCTGGCCGTCGGGGGAGGGCACCAGTTCGTGGACGCGGCCGAGCAGCCCGCACGCCAGCCGTGTGCCGCCGCTGCGGCACGGGGGACGTGGCACGGTCTGCCCCTCGGCGGCCGCCGTGTCCTGCGCCACATCCTCTTCCCCGGCCTCCTCGGCCGCCTCCGTGGCCCGCAGCGCCTGGGCGACGGCGTCGTCGGCGTCGGCGATGTCGGCGGCGGCCAGTGCCGCGGGGCGGCCCGGCAGCACGGCGATCTCGATGGCGTCCTCGCCCTCGGCGTCGGTGACGAACGCGATCCGCCCGGTGTCGCCCAGCATGACCGGCAGCCGGACCCGCGCCCCGGGCTCGTCGGCGATGGTGCGCGCGGGCCCGTCGCGGTGGGTGAGCCAGTACAGGCTGCCGCGCACGCACACCGCGCTGGCGCGCCCGGTACGGTCCACGGCCAGCCCGTCCAGGTACGCCGAGGCCGGGACCTGGTAGGGCCGTCGGCCGGCCCGCGGGCCGCCGAGGTCGACCGCGACGCGGCGCGGCACCGACCCCGGGCCGAGGTCGTCGACCAGCCACACCTCGCCCGCGCACTGGTAGACCACGCGCGTGCCGTCGGTCGCGGCGCTGCGGGCGTAGAAGTCGGCGTGGTCGGTGTGCCGTCGCAGGTCCGTGCCGTCCGGCAGGCAGGAGTACAGGTTGCCGATGCCCTCGTGGTCGGAGAGGAAGGCGATGCGCCCCGCGACGAACATCGGCGACTCCAGATGGCCGTCGACCTCCGGCACCAGCCGTCGGCACTGCAGCCACAGCCGCCCGGTCGCCCCGCCCCGGTACCGCTTCCACGAGGCCGGTTCGTGCGGCGCGGTCGCCGTCAGCAGCAGCGTCCGGTGCTCGCCCTGCGCACTGTCGTCCACGGAGATGTCCGACACCGGGCCCCAGGGCAGCCGGCTGCCCGGGCCGCCCTCGGCGGGGACGGCGTAGGCCCAGGTGTAGTGCGAGAACGGTTCGCCGTGCGACGAGACCGCCAGGATCCGGCCGTCCGGCGTCCAGGAACGCACGCGCGTGTCCGTGCTGCCCCAGTAGGTCAGCCGCCGGGCCGGGCCGCCCTCGACCGGCGCGAGATACACCTCGGGGTCGAGGGAGCGCCAGCTGTTGAAGGCGATCACCGAGCCGTCGGGGGAGAAGCGCGGATGCCCGACCCGGGTCCGGTCGGCCGTCACCCGCCACGCGCGCCCCTCGCCCAGGGGCGCGACCCAGATGTCGTCCTCGGCGACGAAACAGAGCCGCTCGCCGTGAACATGCGGAAACCGGAGGTATGCGGCGTCGCTCACTCATCCATCGTTCGCGGGTCCCGGAGCCCGGGCAACTTTTCCGGCGCGCGTCAGCGCAGGCACTCCCGTAGCGCACGGACCAGCGCCTGGGCGCGGGGATCGGCGGTGACGTTCTGCTGCATGCCGTTGGTGACGTAGCCGAAGGCGACGCCCTCGCCGGGGTCCGCGAAGCCCAGCGACCCGCCGCGGCCCGGGTGGCCGAAGGAGCCGGGGGACAGCAGCGGGGCGGCCGGGCCGTGCAGCATGAAGCCCAGGCCGAAGCGGGTGTTCACCACCAGCACGCGGTCCGGGCCCTCGGACTCCGGGGTGCGCGCCGAGGTGAGCGTCGCCGGGGCGAAGAGCCGGGCGCCGGGCCCCTCGACCTCCCCGATCAGCGCGGCGTAGAAGCGGGCCAGCGAGCGGGCCGTGGCGATGCCGCCGGAGGCCGGCAGCTGCGCCGCGTGGTACCCGGGGTCGTTCTCTTCCGGCGGCGGGTCGATCGCGCCGAACGCCCGCCGGGTCAGCGACGCCGGGTCCTCGTACGCCTCGGTCACGTTCCGCTTGGGCCGCGTCCGCAGCCCGGCCGCGGCCGGCGACGGCGGTGTCTCGACGGCGGCGATCCGCCCGACGCGGCGCTCCTCGGCGGCCGGCAGCCCGATCCACAGGTCGAGGCCGAGCGGGCGGGCGATCTCCTCCGCCACGTAGCGGCCTATGGAGCGGCCGCCGCTCGCGCGCCGCACCAGCTCGCCGATCAGCCAGCTGTACGTCTGCGCGTGGTAGCCGTGGTCGCTTCCCGGCGCCCAGAACGGGGCCTGCGCCGCGAGCGCCCGCGGCCCGCTGTTGCCGTCCTGTGCCTGCGCCGGGTGCAGCGGGGCGTCCAGCGCCGGCACACCGGCCCGGTGCGCCAGCGCGTCGCGGACCGTGACGCGCTCCTTGCCCGCGGCCTTGAACTCGGGCCAGTACGTGCCGACGGGCGCGTCCAGGTCCAGCTGACCCCGCTGGTGCAGCAGGAGCAGGCACGCCGCGGCCACGCCCTTGGTCGCCGAGCGCACCACCTGCGCGGTGTCCTGTGCCCAGGGCGCCCCGCCGTCCCCGTCCCCGTCGGCGGAGCCCGCCCACAGGTCCACGACCTTGCGGCCGTCGCGGTACAGGGCCACGGCCGCGCCGCGCTCGCCCCGCTCCTCGAAGTTCCGGACGAATGCCTCTCGGACCGGCTCGAAGCCTTCCGCCACCGCCCCGTGGACGTCCACCACAGCCCGTGCTCCCACCATGCGCCGCCGTTGTTGCTCCCCCCATGGTGCCTCGCGCCCGCCACAGGTCAGGACCGGGGTCGGCACGGGACGGCGGCGGGAGAGGGCGGGCGCCGCGGGAAGCGGTCAGGCGGTCGCCTTCGCCGCCGCGCGGCCCGCGGTACGGCCGGAGAAGACGCAGCCGCCGAGGAATGTCCCCTCCAGCGAGCGGTAGCCGTGCACCCCGCCGCCACCGAACCCGGCCGCCTCACCCGCCGAGTACAGCCCGGGCAGCGGCTCGCCGTCGGCGCGCAGCACCCGCGCGTCCAGGTCGGTCTCCAGCCCGCCGAGCGACTTGCGGGTCAGGATGTTCAGCCGCACGGCGATCAGCGGGCCCGCCTTGGGGTCCAGCAGCCGGTGCGGGGCGGCGGTGCGGATCAGCTTGTCGCCGATGTAGTTGCGGGCCCCGCGGATCGCGGTGACCTGCAGGTCCTTGGTGAAGGTGTTGGTGATCTCGCGGTCGCGGGCCTCGATCTCGCGGCGCAGCGCGGACTCGTCGATCAGGCCGTCCTTGGTGAGCGCGTTCATGCCGCGCACCAGCGCCGCCACATCGTCCTCCACGACGAAGTCGACGCCGTGCCGCTTGAACGCCTCGACCGGGCCGGGCGCCCCCGGCAGTGCGCGCTTGAGCACGTCGCGCACGCTCTTGCCGGTCAGATCCGGGTTCTGCTCGGAGCCCGACAGGGCGAACTCCTTCTCGATGATCTTCTGGGTGAGGACGAACCACGTGTACTCGTACCCGGAGCGCATGATGTGCTCCAGCGTCCCCAGCGTGTCGAAGCCCGGGAAGAGCGGCACCGGCAGGCGCTTGCCGGTCGCGTCCAGCCACAGGGAGGACGGGCCCGGCAGGATGCGGATGCCGTGCCGGGCCCAGATCGGGTCCCAGTTCTCGATGCCCTCGGTGTAGTGCCACATCCGGTCGCCGTTGATCAGGCGCGCCCCGGCCGCCTCGGCGATCCCCAGCATCAGCCCGTCCACGTGCGCCGGAACGCCCGACAGCAGCTTGCGCGGCGGCGTGCCCAGCCGCTCCGGCCAGGCCTCGCGCACCAGGTCGTGGTTGCCGCCGATGCCGCCCGAGGTGACGATCACCGCCTGCGCCCTGAGCTGGAACTCCGCGCGGATCTCCCGTGAACTCGCCCGGCCGCGTTCGGCGTCGCTGTCCACCAGGACCTCGCCCGCGACGCCGTCCACGGCGTCGCCCGTCGTCGTCAGCGCCGTCACGCGGTGCCGGAATCGCAGCTCCACCAGGCCCCCGGCGACCGCCTCGCGCACCCGGCGCTCGAACGGCGCCACCACGCCCGGGCCCGTGCCCCATGTGATGTGGAAACGGGGCACCGAGTTGCCGTGCCCGGTGGCGAGGTAGCCCCCGCGCTCCGCCCAGCCGACCACCGGGAAGAACCGTATCCCCTGCCCGTGCAGCCAGGACCGCTTCTCGCCGGCGGCGAAGTCCACGTACGCCTCGGCCCACTTGCGCGGCCAGTGGTCCTCGGCGCGGTCGAAGCCCGCGGTGCCCATCCAGTCCTGCAACGCGAGTTCGCGGCTGTCCTTGATCCGCATCCGGCGCTGCTCGGGGGAGTCGACGAGGAACAGCCCGCCGAAGGACCAGAACGCCTGGCCGCCCAGGTTGCTCTCCGGCTCCTGGTCGAGCAGGAGGACCTTGCGGCCCGCGTCGGCCAGTTCGGCCGTCGCGACCAGACCGGCCAGCCCCGCTCCGACGACGATGACGTCCGCGTCCAGCGCCATGGTGTGCCTTTCCGCTCCCCTTGGGTGTGCAGGCACGTTACGCTACGCGCGAGTAGGGAGGCGAGAGGGCAGCGCCTCGTAGATCGCTCGCAGGCGGGGGATGACGCCATGCGCAGGTTCGAGGGGCACGTCGCCCTCGTCACCGGAGGTGCCCAGGGGATCGGCGCGGCGACCGCCCGGCGCCTGATGTCCGAGGGCGCGGACGTCGTCCTCGCGGACCTGGACGCGGAACGCGCCGCCGCGACGGCGCGGGCCCTCGGCGAGGAGACCGGCGGCCGGGCCGCGGCGGTGCGGTGCGACGTCGTCGACCAGGCCGCGGTGGACGCCGCGATCGCGTACGCCGCCGAGCGCTTCGGGCGGCTCGACGTCCTCGTCAACAACGCCTACGCCTGCCACGTGGACCCGCCGCGGTTCGAGGACGTCCCCGACGCGGAGTGGTACGAGGACCTCGAGGTCACCCTCACCGGTGCCATGCGGTGCGCCCGCGCGGCGCTGCCGTTGCTGGCGCGGGCGGGCGGGCGCGGGGCGATCGTCAGCATCGGTTCCGTCAACGGGCACATGAACTTCGGCAACCACGCCTACAGCGCCGCCAAGGCGGGCCTCGCCTCGCTGACCCGCACGCTCGCCGTGCACGCCGCCCCGCGCGGCGTCCGGGTCAACCTCGTCGCCCCCGGCACGGTGCGCACGCCCGCGTGGGCGGGGCGCGACGACGCGCTCGACCGCCTCGCCGGGGTGTATCCCCTCGGGCGGGTCGGCGAGCCCGACGACATCGCGGCGGCCGTCGCGTTCCTCGCCGGCCGGGACGCCTCCTGGATCACGGGCCTCACCCTCCCCGTCGACGGGGGCATCCTCGTCGACGGATCCGCGTTCCGCGCGGCGCTGGACTGACGCCCGGGGTCTGTCTGTGCGGCGCCGTTGTCGTGTGCGGGTCGTTGCGCCCGCGGCGGGGGAGGAACCGCGACCGCGACCACGACGGCGCCGGGGACGAAAGTCCCCGTCACGCGTGGAGCATCAGCCCGATGCCCGCCACCACCACAAGCGCCGCGACCACCCGCGGGCGCCCCAGCCGCTCCTTGAAGAAGACCGCCCCGATGACCGCCCCCGCGATGATGGAGGTCTCCCGCAGGGCCGCGATCGGGGCGAGGTCGCCCCGCGTCTGGGCCCACAGGACGAGGCCGTACGCGGACACGGACAGCGCCCCGCCGAGGAGCCCGCGGGCGGCGACCGGGCGCAGTTGCGCCAGGAGCGCGGCGCGGCGCACCGCGAGGGCGCAGCACACGAGCAGGACGCCCTGGATGAGCAGGAGCCAGGCGACGTACCCCAGGGCGGTGCCGGAGGCGCGGACCCCGACGCCGTCGACCACGGTGTACACCGCGATGGTCAGGCCGGTGCCGACGGCCGCGCCGACCGCCGGCCAGTCCTTGCGGCGGCCGCGCATGCCCCACAGGGCGGCCCCGCCGAGCCCGGCGGAAGCGACCACGACGCCCGCGGTCTGCAGGGCGTCCGGCACCTCGCCCACGAACACCGCCGCCAGCAGCGTCACCACCATCGGGGCGACACCGCGCGCGATGGGGTAGACCTGCCCGAAGTCGCCCAGCGTGAAGGACTTCATCAGCAGGTACATGTACGCCATGTGGATCCCCACCGACGCGGCCAGGTAGGGCCAGGCGTCCGCCGCGGGGAGCGGCGCGAACCCGGCGATCGCCGCGCCGCAGATCGCTCCGCCGCCTCCGACCAGGGTGAACGCGACGAGCTGGTCGCGGATGCCGTGGGCGATGGCGTTCCAGGCCGCGTGGGTGACCGCCGCGAGCAGGACGCCCGCCGCTATCAGCGGCGTCACGCGGTGCGTTCGCGGACGTCGGCGAGGGTCGCCCCGGCGTGCCCGACCAGTTCGGCGGGCGCCATGGGGAAGACCGTGTGCGGGGTGCCGGCGGCCGCCCACACGGTTCCGTGCGCCAGCAGCCCCCGGTCGGCGAGGACGGTGGTCCGCGTGCGGTGCCCGAAGGGGGGTACGCCGCCGATGGCGTACCCCGTGACCGCGCGCACCAGGTCCGCGTCGGCCCGCCGTACCTCCGCCGCGCCGAGTTCCGCGCGGACCCGCTCCACGTCGACCCGGGACGCGCCGTCCATCAGCACCAGCACCGGGACCCCGTCAGCCGCGAAGATCAGGGACTTGACGATCTGTCGGAGTTCGCAGCCGATCGCCGCGGCGGCCTGCGCCGCGGTGCGGGCCGCGTCCGGGAAGGCGCGGACCGGCACCTGGAGTCCCAGCGCGGTGAGCGCCTCGGCGAACCGGGGATGAGCTGCGGCTGAAGTCGACATGAGCAGCACGCTAGCCCCCGGCGGGGCCGGGGTGCCAAGCCATTTGCCGGCGGGTCACGAGGAGGCCTTGAGCACCGAGGCCACGATCGGCCCGGCGGAGTCGCCGCCGTGCCCGCCCTCCAGGACCATCCCGGCGGCCGCGACGTCACCCCGGTAGGCGACGAACCACCCGTTGGGCTGGTCCTGGCCGCCGACCTCCGCGGAGCCGGTCTTGGCGCCGACGTCCCCGTAGACCCCGCGCATCGCCCCGGCGGCGGTACCGCTCGACGCGGTCAACCGCATCATCGACTTGAGGTCGGTCCGCACGCCGGACGGGAGGCCGCTGCCCGCCTTGGCCAGGGACCCCTCGATCAGGTCCGCGGCCACCAGCCGCGGCTGGCGGAACGCGCCGTTCTGCACGGTCGCGGCGACGGAGGCCATGTTGAGCGGGCTCATCTGTATCTGGCCCTGGCCGATCATCTCCTCCGTCATCTCGTCGCCCGGGCCGCCGGGGACCCGGCCGTCCCAGGCCGGGACGCCGACGTTCCAGGTCTGGCCGAAGCCGTAGTAGCGCTGGGCGACCGAGGGGACCGAGGACTCGTCGAGCCGGCCGGCGAGCTTGATGAAGCCGGTGTTGCAGGAGATGGCGAAGTCCCGCTGGAAGGTGGCCGACGGGTCGGAGGAGCTCTCCACGTTGTGGAACATCTTGCCGTTGTCGTGGTTCGCGGTCGCCGGGCACGGCGCCGGGGTCCCCGGCGACACGCCCTTCTCCAGCAGGGCGGTGGCGGTGACGACCTTGAAGGTGGAGCCGGGGGCGACCTGCGCGTTGAAGGCGTTGTTGTTGTCGCTCGCCGGGTTGTTGGCGAAGGCGAGTATCTCGCCCGTGCTCGCCTTGACCGCCGCGACCGACGACTGGCCTGTGCCCTTGACCCCCTGCTCCGCGGCCTTCTGGAGGCGCGCGTCCAAGGTGGTGGGGAGCTTGGCGGCCGTGCCCTTCGTGATCACGTGCAGCGTCTGTCCCGCGCCGTCGGCGCCGTTCACCCAGGTCTCGATGCCCGGTTTGCCGCCGGAGAGCTTCGCGCCGTAGCGCTCGCGCAGTTGGGGCAGGACGGAGGCCAGGGACGGGTAGGCGTCGGCGTCGAGCTCCTTGCCGTTGCGGTCGACGACGACCACCGGCGGCGAGGCGGCCTCACCGGTCTCCAGGGACTGACCCTCCGTCAGTTTCGGGTGCAGCACCGACGGTTCCCAGTCGACCAGGGGGCGGTGGGTGGTCTCGCCGCGGAAGACCGTGAGGGCCGAGGAGTACGTCCAGGTGGAGGATTTGCCTTTGTAGGAGAGCGAGGCCACGACCTTGAACGGCACCACGGTTCCCTGGGCCGGGCCGGGCGTCAGCCGCACACGGGTGACACGCGCCTGCCGCCGGTAGGCGGCCAGGTCCTCGGAGGCCGTCGCCGCGTCGTTGGTGAGCGCCCCGGCCGCGGTGGTGTCCCCCTTGGCCCACGCGGCCAGGAAGTCCGCGGCGGTCTCCTTCACCTCCGCCGCGGTCGGCGGACCGGTCTCGACCGGGGTGGCCTTCGCGGAGAAACCGCCGCCCCCGCTCAGTCCGTTGTAGATGTTGTACGCCCCGTACCCCGCGGTCCCCACGAGTCCCGCGGTCAGCGTGGCGGCGATCCCCAGCTTCACTCCTCGGCGCATGGCACCGAACCCTCCCCGTGATCCCCCTGAACGTGTTCAAAAAACAGGCGACGCAAGCGCACTCTACGGGACGGAGGGGGCCGGGGGCGGTCCACCCGGTCACAGCTTCGGCACATGCTCGCCATCGCCCGGGAAAGTCGCCGGCCGGGACCGCCTCGCGGCGGGTCACCGCCCCGGCCCGGGCGGGAGCCGCTCCTCGTCCGTGAGGGTCAGCTCCGCCCAGACGATCTTGCCCTCCCGGGTCCTGCGGAAACCCCACCGCGTGCTCAGCTCCGCGACGATCACCAGGCCCCGGCCGCCCTCGTCGGTGGCGCCGGGGTGGCGCGGCAGCGGGGGGCCCGGACTGGCGTCGAACACCTCGCAGGCCAGCGTCATGTGCCGGACCAGCCGCAGCCGCACGGGTCCCGTCCCGTGCCGGACGGCGTTGGCCAGCAGCTCCCCGACGATCTGCTCGGCGGTCGCCCGCACCCGGTCCAGCCCCCAGGCGGACAACTGCCGGACCGCCTCGGCCCGTACACGCCCGACCGCGGCCGGCTCGGCGGGGACCTCGACGATGAACACCCGGTCGGCGCTCAGCCGGCAGGTCCTGGCGAGCAGCAGTGCGACGTCGTCGTCCTGCCCGCGCTCGGGCAGCAGGTCGACCACCGCGGCGCACAGGTCCTTCAGCGAGGCGCCCGGCGGCCGGCTGAGCGCGGTCCGCAGGCGCTCCAGCCCGTCGTCGATGTCACCGTCCCGGGTCTCGACGAGCCCGTCGGTGTACAGGGCGATCACGCTCCCCGCGGGCAGCTCCAGGTCGACCGAGGGGAAGGACCGCAGCCCCACGCCGAGGGGCGCCCCGGAGGGGATCTCCGGGAAGGCCGCCGTGCCGTCGGGGGTGATGATCACCGGCGGCGGATGCCCGGCCCGGGCGATGGTCAGCCGCTCGTCGATGGGATCGTAGACCGAGTACAGGCAGGTGGCACCGAGGATGCCGGCGGCGGGCGACTCCTCGTCGAAGTCCTCGATGCCCAGCCGGACGACGAGGTCGTCCAGCGCGGACAGCAGCCGGTCGGGCGGCAGCTCCAGACCGGCGAGGGTGCTCACCGCCGTGCGGATCCGCCCCATGGCCGCGGCGGCGTTGAGGCCGTGCCCCACGACGTCCCCGACGACCAGGGCCACCCGGGCGCCGGACAGCCGGATCACGTCGAACCAGTCGCCGCCCACCCCGTCCTGCGTGTCCGCCGGGAGGTAGCGCCAGATCGTCTCCAGGGAGAACCCGGCGCTCGGGTTGCGCGGGAGGAGGCTGCGCTGCAGCGTCAGGGCCATGGTGTGCTCGCGCGTGTAGCGGCGGGCGTTGTCCAGGCTGAGCGCGGCCCGGCTGACCAGTTCCTCCGCGAGCGTCCGGTCGTTCTCGTCGAACGGCGTGGGGTTCTGGCTGCGGACGAGCACGGCGACACCGAGGATCTCGTCCCGCGCGTGGACGGGCAGGATCAGCAGGCTGTGCATCCCGAGCCCGAGGACCTGCTGCAGCCGCTGCGGGTCCTCCTCCAGCCACGTGCCGGGCTCGGTGTCCAGCTCCGCCTCCATGTACGTCCGGCCGGAGCACAGCACCTTGACGAACGGCGAGTGCGGGGGGACGAATACGGGGCTGCCGCGCGCGTAGAGCGACTCGCGGAAGTCGTCGTGGACGGAGGCGATCCCCGCCCGGTGGAAGACGGGGACGTTGCCGCCCTCCAGCGGGCCGAGCCGGGTGAGCGGGGCGTCGCCGAGGCGCACCGACTCCGCGAGGTCGATCGTCGCGTAGTCGGCGAGCAGCGGCACCAGCAGATCGGCGAGGTCCTGCGCGGTCTGCAGGACGTCCAGGTTGGTCCCGATGCTGGTCGCCGCGCGACCGAGCACGGTCATGCGGTCCCTGGCCCGCCGGCTCTCGGTGACGTCCACGTTGACCGAGCAGACGCCCGGCAAGCCGCCTCGCACGTCCTCGATGCGGAAGGCGGAGAGCGCGTACGCCCGGTGCCGCATCCGGTCCAGCTGGCTCAGCTCCCGGTCGATCACCGGTTCGCCGCTCTCCAGGACCTCGCGCAGCAGTCCCTCGACCTGTTCGGTGTTCGCGTAGAGCGGTGACTCGTCCAGGTGCCGGCCCAGACGCTCCTCGCGGGAGAGGCCGAAGTGCTCGGCCAGGGCGTCGTTCAGCCAGGCGGTGCGCAGGTCGCTGTCCCAGATCGCCATCGGGAAGGGGCACAGCTCCGCGGCCGACTCCAGTACGGACGCGGGCACCCCGGCCGTCGCGACCAGCCAGTCCATCGCGCCGGACGCGCCGGACAGCCCGGTCACCCGCAGGTCCACGTCCAGCCGCCCGCCGCTGCGGTGCCGCAGCGCGGCCGGTCCGCTCCACTCGTCGGTGAACCCCGCCGGCCCGTCCCCCGGGGCGACCAGCAGCACCGAGGCCGGTCTGCCGAGGACGTCCGCCGCCGGGTACCCCAGCAGCCGCTGCGCGACCTCGGTCCAGCGGACGAGCACGCCGTCCGCGTCGACCACCGCCAAAGCCGCGCCGACGCTGTGGAGCGCCGACGCCTGACCGGGCACGCTGCGATCGGGGGCGGACATAGGTGATATTTCCCTCGGGGTTCACGCTAGGTCCGTGCTCGTCCCCCTGCAAACCGTCGCCGGCCAGGTCAGCGGCCCCGCCACCACCGGCGCTTCCCCTCGGCCGGCGCCGGGACGCAGGCGTCCGGCTCCCAGGTCCGCAGGGCGGCGCGAATGCGGTCGAACGTGGGGACCGGACGCCGCCCGCCGGCGCGTCCGGGGGGTCAGCTCGGCTGCGTCGGTCCGCCGCGCCGGATCACCGGCCGTCACCAGGAAGTGCCTCACCACCACGCGACCATCGACGCCATCGGAACGCCCACCGGTCGCCCGGCCCTGGCCTTCCGGCGGAACCGGCCGCTCCGGCACGGCAGGGAGCGTGGTGAGGGCCTCCCGCGGTGCGCTGCCGGGGCCGCCCGTGGTGCGGCCCCGGCGCGCGGGGGGGGCCGGTCAGATCCAGGTGTCGAGCCACATGCGGTCGCGCCAGGCGTCCATGGGGATGGTCTGCCCGGTGTAGAGCGGGAAGAAGTAGATGAAGTTCCAGACGATCAGCAGGACCAGGATCCCCGCGCCGACCGCGCCCCACATGCGGCGGCGTTCGCTGGAGCCGGGGGGACCGAGGATCGCGCCGAGCATCATCGTGACCGCGAGGCAGAGGAACGGCACGAAGACGACCGCGTAGAAGAGGAAGATCGTCCGCTCCTGGTAGCGGAACCACGGCAGGTAACCGGCCGCGATGCCGCAGGCGATCGCGCCGGCGCGCCAGTCGCGGCGGAAGATCCAGCGGTACAGGACGTACAGCAGGGCGAAGCACCCGGCCCACCACAGCAGCGGGGTGCCGATGGCGAGCACCTCGCGGGCGCAGCCGCCGGCCGCGGTGCAGCCGTCCTCGCCGAGCCTGGGGGACTCGTAGAAGTACGACACCGGCCGGCCCAGGACCAGCCAGCTCCAGGGGTTGGACTGGTAGGTGTGCGGGGAGTGCAGGTTGACGTGGAAGTCGTAGACCTGTGACTCGTAGTGCCACAGGCTGCGCAGCGCCGCCCAGGAGTCCGACAGGAAGCCGCCGTCGCCCTTGGCCCAGTCGCGGTCGTAGCCCTTGCCGGTGGTGAACCAGCCGAGCCAGGACAGCAGGTACGTGACGACGGCGACCCCGACCATGCTGAACGCCGCCCACAGCCCGTCCAGCCAGAACGCGGTGAGCCGGGGGTAGCGGGCCCCCGCCACCCGGCGGGCGCCGACGTCCCACAGCACGGTGAGGACGCCGAAGAACGCCAGCACGTACAGGCCGTTCCACTTGGTGCCCGCGGCCAGGCCCAGGCAGATCCCGGCCGCGATCCGCCACGGGCGCACGCCCAGCCAGGTGAAGGAGGCGACGTGGTCGTCCGGGCGGCCCCCGGGCAGGGCGGCGGCGAGCCGCGCCCGCGCGCGGTCGCGGTCGATCAGCAGGCAGCCGAAGGCGGCCAGCACGAAGAACATGACGACGAGGTCGAGCAGGGCGACGCGGCTCATCACGAAGTGCAGGCCGTCCACCGCCATCAGGCCGCCCGCCAGGCAGCCCAGCGCCGTGGAGCGGAAGAGCCGGCGGCCGATCCGGCAGAGCATCAGCACCGACAGCGTGCCGAGCACCGCCATGGCGAAGCGCCAGCCGAAGGGGTTCAGCCCGAAGATCCACTCACCGGAGGCGATCACCCACTTGCCGACCGGCGGGTGCACCACGTACGAGGGGGCGTCGGAGAGCGGGACGGAGGGTGGGTTCGCGAGGATCAGGTCGTTGGCCTTGTCCGGCCAGCTGCCCTCGTAGCCGTACTGCAGGAGCGACCAGGCGTCCTTCGCGTAGTACGTCTCGTCGAATATCACCGCGTGCGGGCTGCCCAGGTTCCAGAACCGCAGCAGGCCCGCGAAGAGCGCCACGAGCAGCGGGCCGCCCCAGCCCGTCCAGCGGGCGAGCCGGTACGCCGTCGCCTTCCCCACGCCGAGCGCCGCCCACGCCCGCGTCCCCGGCTCGGGGAACGGCGGTACCAGGCGCTCGCGCAGGTCGGAGCGGGGGCGGTCCGCGTAGCCGTAGCGGCGAAGCTGCCGCTGCCAGGGGCTCTGCTCCTCCGCGGCCTTCGGTGCGTCCTCGACCCGGTGCGCATGCGTCGCGGTGTCACTCGTCACCGGGCCATCGTAGGGAAGCCGCATGTGTATGCGCTGAGGACCGGGCCAACCGGGGGTATACGCCGCGGGTGGGAGACTGGGGCGGTGACTAGCTCCGCAGGACCGGCCGCAGGCGTACTCGTACTCGCAGGGACCCCCATCGGCGACGTCGCCGACGCCCCGCCCCGGCTCTCCGCGGAGCTGGCCGGGGCCGATGTGATCGCCGCCGAGGACACCCGGCGGCTGCGCCGGCTCACCCAGTCCCTGGGGGTGACCACCACCGCCCGGGTCGTGTCGTACTTCGAGGGCAACGAGTCGGCCCGCACCCCGGAGCTGGTCACGGCCCTGGAGGAGGGCGCCCGGGTGCTGCTCGTCACCGACGCCGGCATGCCCTCGGTCTCCGACCCCGGCTACCGGCTGGTCGCCGCGGCCGTGGAGCGCGACATCCGGGTGACGGCCGTCCCGGGCCCGTCCGCCGTGCTGACCGCGCTCGCCCTCAGCGGCCTGCCCGTGGACCGCTTCTGCTTCGAGGGCTTCCCGCCCCGCAAGGCGGGCGAGCGGCGCGCCCGGCTGGGCGAGGCCGCCGGGGAGCGGCGCACCCTGGTGTACTTCGAGGCCCCGCACCGCCTCGCCGAGACCCTCGCGGCGATGGCCGAGGCCTTCGGCGCCGGGCGCCGGGCCGCCGTCTGCCGCGAGCTGACCAAGACCTACGAGGAGGTCAGGCGCGGTCCCCTGGAGGAGCTGGCGGCCTGGGCCGCCGAAGGGGTGCGCGGGGAGATCACGATCGTCGTCGAGGGCGCCCCGGAGACCGGGCCGGAGGAACTGGACGCCGCCGAGCTGGTGCGCCGGGTCCGGGTCCGCGAGGAGGCGGGGGAGCGCCGCAAGGAGGCGATCGCGGCCGTGGCGACGGAGGCGGGGCTGCCCAAGCGGGAGGTCTTCGACGCGGTGGTGTCCGCGAAGCACGCCGCGAAGCAGCCCGCGACCGGCTAAACACGGCACGGTGCAAAGTCCTATCGTGGGAGAGGGAAAAACCTGGGCCGCCTGCTCGGCCCCACGTCACACACTCCCCAAAACTGGCTCAAGAAAGGGCACCGCCGCTGTCGCCGGCGCCTTCCCGGGCGTTCGCTGATAGAGGGAAGTCCCGCTCCGGACGCCTCGTCCGGAGGGCATCAGGAGCTGCCATGAGCGAGACCATCGGAACCGATGGCACGGTTCGTGAGGCGTACGCCTTCGTCTGCACCAGCTGCGGGCGCGGATGGGAGCAGGCGTACGAGATCGAGCACCACGTCGACGCACAGGGTCGCGAGGTCGTCTGGTACATGGCGGACGGCAAGCGCGTGCCGTCCCCGCTGACCCGGCCGACGTGCGTGGAGTGCGAGAGCCACAAGGTCCGCATCATGCGGGCAGGACAGGTCTCCGATGTCGCCGGGTCCTGGTCGGCCACCGCGACCGCCGGCCCCCTGCCCGCGGCGTCGGACATGCGCCGGGTGCCGGCCGCGCCGGCCGTGGAGGAGGCCGAGCGCCGGGCGCGGCACTGGTCGCCCCGCAACCTGCTGCACCGCAGGAGGGACGCCCGGTAGCCGCCGCGCCCCCGCCTAGGATCGGGGCATGCCCGAGCACAACCAGAGCCAGAGCCAGAGCCGGCGCCGGAACAAGGACGCGTCCGCCGCCCCTCCCCTCCCCGAACCGCTCGCGGTCCCGGTGGCGGACTCGCACACCCACCTCGACATGCAGGAGGGCAGTGTCGAGGAGGCGCTGGCGAAGGCGGCGTCCGTCGGTGTGACGACCGTGGTCCAGGTGGGCTGCGACGTCGACGGCTCCCACTGGGCGGCGCGCACCGCCGGGGCGTACGAGGCCGTCTGGGCGGCCGTCGCCCTCCATCCCAACGAGGCCCCCAGGATCGTCCACGGGGATCCGGACAACTGGTCGCGACAGGGGTCCCGCGAGGCGGGCGGCCTGCCCGCGCTGGACGCCGCGCTCGCGGAGATCGACGCCCTCGCCGCGCTGCCCCAGGTGCGCGGCGTCGGCGAGACCGGGCTGGACTACTTCCGCACCGGGCCCGAGGGAGTCGAGGCCCAGCAGTACTCCTTCCGCCGCCACATCGACATCGCCAAACGGCACGGCAAGGCCCTGGTCATCCACGACCGCGAGGCCCACGCCGACGTGCTGCGCATCCTCGACGAGGAGGGCGCGCCCGGCACCGTCGTCTTCCACTGCTACTCCGGTGACGCGGAGATGGCCAAGGTCTGCGCCGACAAGGGCTACTACATGTCCTTCGCCGGCAACGTCACGTACAAGTCCGCCCAGGACCTGCGCGACGCGGTCGCCGTCGCCCCGGCCGAGCTCCTGCTGGTCGAGACCGACGCGCCCTTCCTCACCCCCGTACCGCACCGCGGCCGCCCCAACGCCCCGTACCTGATACCGGTCACCGTGCGGGCCATGGCCGCCGCCCGGGGCGCCGCCGAGGACGAGCTGGCGGCCGCCATCGGGGCCAACACGGCCCGCGCCTTCGGCTACTGACGCGGCGTCGCCTGCCCCCACCCGCGTCGCGCGGTCGGCGTAACGCCGGGTGTCCGATTCCGGACGCCCGGCCGGTGGAACGGTCATCGCCGTGGGCGGGGCAGGGCCGCGCTGACCACGGCCGCGAGCGCCGTCGCGGGCCACCCGTTCGGCGACACGTCGTGACCAAGCGGCTTGGGAGAGTGATGAATTCTCCGCTATGGTCCCGGTTCGGTCCGAATCGGACCGGGCCGGAGGTACGCCGTGAGCAACAGGAGCAAGGCGGGCACGACGCGGGCCGGGACTCGGTCCTCCGCGAACGGCCCCAACCGCGGGACACCGGGCACGGCCCCCGCCGCCGGGGACGTCGAGCCGCGTCCGGGGCGCGCGGCGGCGCGGCGCAGGCGCGCCACGCGTCGCCCCGACGCGCTGAGCATGCTGCTGCCCCGGGCCCTGGTCGTCGCGTGCCTGGCGGGCGGCAGCACCGTCTACTTGGCCGGGGGCAAGGCGGTGCAGCTCAGCGTGGACGGTCAGCCGCGCACCCTGCACACCTTCGCCGGGAGCGTCGAGGAACTGCTGCAGCGCCAGGGCATCGAGGTCGGCGACCACGACATCGTCGCCCCCGGCCCCGACGCGGCGCTGCAGGACGGCGACACCGTGGCCGTCCGCTTCGGCCGCCCGGTCGCGCTCACCCTCGACGGCAGGCCCCGGCGGATCTGGACCACGGCCGGCACCGTCGACGGCGCCCTGCGCCAGCTCGGCGTGCGCGCGGACGGCGCCTACCTGTCCGCCTCCCGCGGCGAGGCCATCGGGCGGCACGGGCTGGAGCTGGACGTCCGCACCGAACGCCAGGTGACCTTCCTGGCCGACGGCCACGAACGGCCCGTCCGCACCAACGCCGCCACCGTCGGCGAGGCGCTGCGCGACGCCGGCATCGCGCTGCACGGCCTGGACGCCACCTCCGTCGACCCCGACAGCTTTCCGCGCGAGGGCCAGACGATCTCCGTCATGCGCATCCGCGGCCACGACGAGGTCCACGAGGAGCCGGTGCCCTTCCCCGTCGAGCGGAGGAAGGACCCCTCGCTGTTCGAGGGCACCACCGCCGTCGACACCCGGGGCAGGAACGGGCTGCGCCGCGTCATGTACGCGTACCGGACGGTCGACGGGGTCCGGCAGAAGCCTCGGCGCATCTCCGAGGAGGTGCTGCGCGAGCCCGTGCGGCAAGTCGTGCGCGTCGGCACCAAGCCGCTCCCGGACAGTGTCGAGGGAGCCGACCACCTCAACTGGAAGGCGCTCGGCCAGTGCGAGGCGGGCGGGCGGCCGAACGCGGTGGACGCCTCCGGCACCTACGGCGGTCTCTACCAGTTCGACCGGCGCACCTGGCGCAACCTGGGCGGCCGCGGCCGCCCCCAGGACGCCTCGGCCAAGGAGCAGACGTACCGCGCCAAGCGCCTGTACATCCAGCGCGGCGCCAGCCCCTGGCCGGTGTGCGGCCGCAAGCTCTACTCGTAGCCCGGCAAAGGCGCGGCCGGCCCCGGATACCCTTGAGCGGTGAGCACCACCGACCACTCCGGTCCCGCCGACGACGCCCTGCTCGGCCCCGCCGACATCCGTGAGCTGGCCGCCGCGCTGGGCGTGCGCCCCACCAAGCAACGCGGCCAGAACTTCGTCATCGACGCGAACACGGTGCGCCGGATCGTACGCACCGCGGACGTCCGGCCCGACGACGTGGTCGTCGAGGTCGGTCCGGGGCTGGGCTCGCTCACGCTGGCGCTGCTGGAGGTGGCCGAGCGCGTCACCGCGGTGGAGATCGACGACGTGCTGGCCGCGGCCCTCCCCTCGACCGTCGCAGCCCGCCTGCCGGACCGCGCGGGCCGCTTCGCGCTCGTGCACCGTGACGCGCTGCGCGTCGAGGAACTGCCCGGTCCGCCGCCCACGGCGCTGGTGGCCAACCTGCCGTACAACGTGGCCGTCCCGGTGCTGCTGCACATGCTCGCGACCTTCCCGAGCATCGAGCGCACGCTGGTCATGGTGCAGTCCGAGGTCGCCGACCGGCTGGCCGCCGGTCCCGGTTCCAAGGTGTACGGGGTGCCCTCGGTGAAGGCCGCCTGGTACGCGGAGGTGAAGCGGGCCGGGGCGATCGGCCGCAACGTCTTCTGGCCCGCCCCGAACGTGGACTCCGGGCTGGTCTCGCTGGTCCGCCGCAAGGAACCGCTCCGCACCACCGCCACCCGCGAGCAGGTCTTCGCGGTCGTGGACGCCGCCTTCGCGCAGCGCCGCAAGACGCTGCGGGCGGCGCTGGCCGGCTGGGCGGGCTCGGCCGCCGCCGCCGAGGAGGCGCTGGTGGCCGCGGGGGTCTCGCCGCAGGCGCGCGGTGAGGCGCTGACCGTGGAGGAGTTCGCGGCGATCGCCGAGCACGGCGGGGCCGGCGTCCCCCGGCGCTAGCAGGGGGCACAATGGGGGCGCCGCCGCGCCCGGCGCGTTACCGTCCCCGTACGACCCGCGCGCCGCACACCGCACGACCCACGCACCGAGGAGAACCGCGCCGTGACCCGCAGCCCCGCGCCCGTTACCGTCCGCGTGCCCGCCAAGGTCAACGTCCAGCTCGCGGTGGGCGGGCCGCGCCCCGACGGTTTCCACGACCTGGCGAACGTCTTCCTCGCCGTCGGCCTGTACGACGAGGTCACCGTCACTCCCGCCGACGAGCTGCTGATCACGGTCGCCGGACCGGACGCCGGCCAGGTCCCGGCGGACGCGAGCAATCTCGCCGCCCGCGCCGCGATCGCGCTCGCCGCGCGGCACGGCCTGGAGCCGCGCGTCCACATCCACATCGCCAAGGACATCCCCGTCGCGGGCGGCATGGCCGGCGGCAGCGCCGACGCGGCGGGCGCCCTCGTCGCCTGCGACGCGCTGTGGGGCACCGGCGCGAGCCGCGAGGAGCTGCTCGCGATCTGCGCCGAGCTCGGCAGCGACGTCCCCTTCAGCCTGGTCGGCGGGGCCGCCCTCGGCCGGGGCCGCGGCGAACTGCTGGAGCCGCTGGAGACCGGCGGCGCCTTCCACTGGGTCTTCGCAGTCGCCGACGGCGGCCTGTCCACCCCCGAGGTCTACCGCGAGTGCGACCGGCTGCGCGGCGACGCGGCGGTGCCGGAGCCGGAGGCGTCCGCGGCCCTGGTCGAGGCGCTGCGCGCTGGTGATGCCGTCGCCCTCGCCGGCGCCCTGGCGAACGACCTGCAGCCCGCCGCGCTGTCCCTGCGGCCCTCGCTGGCCGCGACCCTGGCCGCGGGCACCGAGGCCGGCGCCCTGGCCGCCCTGGTCTCGGGCTCCGGGCCCACCACCGCCTTCCTCGCCAAGGACGCCGAGTCCGCGCACGCCGTCGCCGGCGCCCTCGCCGCCTCCGGAACCTGCCGCGCGGTCCGGGTCACCACCGGCCCCGCGCGGGGCGCGACCGTGGTCTGAGCGCCCGCGTCCACGGGGCGGGTATGCGTCGGTTTGCGAGCCGGACGTCAGCCCACACGGCCGATCTTGACGATGAGGACGGTGACGGCCTCGGCCTCCGGCCGGTACAGAACCCGCCAGTCGCCCACGGACAACCACCAGTACCCGGAGTCCCCCAGGGCGCGTGCCGCTCGGGGACGCGGTTCACGGGCCAGGTCCCTGACGGCAGCGGCGCCTGCCTTGGCGCCCACCGGATCAACGGAACGCAGGCGCCGGAATTCGTCCATGGCCCGGTGCTGCCAGACGACGGTGTGGGTCAGGAGGCCTCGGCCTGACGATCCTCGTTCTCCAACAGGGCAATGAACTCGTCATGCGTCATCGCCGGGCCTGTGGGAGCGGATTCGCGTCCCGCCGCCTCGGCCGCGTCCGCCGCCTCGCGCAGACGCTGGAGTTCCTCGAGTTCGCTTATCGGGATGAGAGCGGCGGCGGGTTTGCCGTACTCGCTGATCAGGATGTGTTCGTGCCCGTGCCGGACGCGGCCGACGAGCTGTCCGAGCTGGTTGCGGGCTTCCACGAGCGGATACGTATCCATGTGAAGACTGTACATAGCTGCGGCTGTGTACGGTGGGCGATCACCGCGACGCCACGCTGATCGCAGCACCCGCTGCCGCTGCCGCTCCCGCGCGGCCCGGGGATGCCCCCACCCGCAGGGGTGCCCGAGGGGCGGTCAGGCCCAGCGGGTGACGCGGCCGCACTACTCTGGGAGGTCGTTCTTTCGTAGTGACAGGAGTCCCATGGCCGTCAACCTGGTCAACGTCGAGGCGCGGACGAAAGAAAGATGCTCCGTGCCGGGTGGGCCATGCACAGCACCCTGACGGAGCACGCGCGGTGCCTCTACGGAGACGAGTACCGACCCACGCCGGAGTGCGGTCTCGAACACCGAGAGCGCAACTTCGTCGAAGAGCTGACCTTCGCTGACGCGGATTCGATCCTCGCCATGCTGCGTGAGCTCTGTCCGCACATTGTCGACGGGCGTCTGCCGGTCTGGGTCCGGAATCTGGCCTATCGGCTGGTGCTGTTGCAGCGGCCGGACGAGCCGACGCTCATGCGAGAGGCTGCCGAGAGCCTCTGGATGCACGGCCCGGATTGGGATGATGTCGCAGCAGACCTGACGAGAAAGGCCGACGCCCTGGAAACGGGCGAGCCGGTCGTATGACCGGCCGGACAGAACTGGCGCAGAACAACTAGCGCACCAGATCCTTGACATCGATGGAGACAGGGAACGGGACGGGGGTGTCCAGCCGGTCGCGATGCACACCGGTGGCCACATAGGCCCGGGTGGTGTCGTCCAGCTCGTAGGTGTGAACCGCGGGGAGGCCGTTCTCGTCCTCGACGCGCCAGAGATGGCGGATGCCTGCGTCAGCGTAGAGGCCCGGCTTGTAGCGTCGGTCCCGGTCCTCGGACTCGGCGGACACCACCTCGACCACCAACTCGACCTCTTCCGGGAGGAATCGGGTGCGCTCCGGCGCGTAGGGCACCGAGGCGACGATGATGTCGGGCTCCGGACGGCTGCGTCGATTGAGCTTCACGGTCATCTGCGCTTCGACGGTCCAGTCCACGGGGGCGACGCTTTCCAGCGCGGCGGTGAGTCGGCGGATCACCCGGTCGTGCCAGCTGCGCTGGGGGGCCATGTTGAAGATCAGCGCTCCGTCCAGCAGCTCGATGTGACGCGGGGCGTCGGCTGGGAGCAGGTCCAGGTCGTCGGCCTCCCAGCCGCTGTCCCGGGGCGGGTACATCCATGGCGGCAGCGCGATACTCACAGCGACGCTCCCCTTTTCGACTGCCATAGCTTCGGCTGGAATCAAGAATGCCACGCGAACGTGGCGTCTCACTGTCCGGTCAGTGGGCTCCGCCGAGTGGTACAGGTGTTCGATGTGAGGTCTCGGCCGGCCGGCATCCGGCCGGCGGCGACTAGGCTGAGGGAGTCGGTCGTCCGTAGCCCTTGGGAGCACAGCACCTGTGGCACTTAACTTGGTCAACGTCGAGTCCGTCAGCAAGGTGTACGGAACGCGCACCCTGCTGGACGGGATCTCGCTCGGCGTATCGGAGGGCGACCGCATCGGTGTGGTCGGCCGCAACGGCGACGGGAAGACGACCCTGATCCGGATGCTGGCGAAGCTGGAAGGGCCGGACACCGGGCGGGTGACGCACACCTCGGACCTGCGGCTGGGCGTACTGACGCAGCACGACAGCCTCGACCCGCGGGCGACCGTCCGGCACGAGGTGGTCGGCGACCGCGCGGACCACGAGTGGGCCGGCGACGCGAAGATCCGGGACGTGCTCACCGGGCTCTTCGGCGGGCTGGACCTGCCCGGCTTCCCGCAGGGGCTGGACACGGTGATCGGGCCGCTGTCCGGAGGCGAGCGCCGCAGGATCGCGCTGGCGAAGCTGCTGATCGCCGAGCAGGACCTGATCGTGCTCGACGAGCCCACCAACCACCTCGACGTCGAGGGCATCTCCTGGCTCGCGGGCCATCTGCGGGCGCGCCGCTCGGCCCTGGTGTGCGTGACCCACGACCGATGGTTCCTGGACCAGGTCTGCACCCGCATGTGGGACGTGCAGCGCGGTGACGTCCACGATTACGAGGGTGGTTACAGCGACTACGTCTTCGCCCGCGCCGAGCGCGAGCGGATCGCCGCTACCGAGGAGGTCAAGCGGCAGAACCTGATGCGCAAGGAGCTGGCCTGGCTGCGTCGCGGCGCCCCCGCCCGCACCAGCAAGCCGCGGTTCCGCATCGAGGCGGCCAACGAGCTGATCGCCGACGTGCCGCCGCCGCGCGACGACGCCGAGCTGATGAAGTTCGCGACGACCCGGCTCGGCAAGACCGTCTTCGACCTGGAGAACGTGACCGTGCAGGCCGGGCCGAAGGTGCTGCTGAAGCACCTGACCTGGCAGCTGGGCCCCGGCGACCGGATCGGCCTGGTCGGCGTCAACGGCGCCGGCAAGACGTCCCTGCTGCGGGCGCTCGCGGACGCCGCCGCCAGCGAGGGCGAGAAGCAGCCCGTGGCCGGCAGGGTGGTGGTCGGCAAGACCGTGCGGCTGGCCTACCTGTCGCAGGAGGTCGCCGAGCTCGACCCGGCGCTGCGGGTGCTGCAGGCGGTGGAGTCGGTGCGCGGACGGGTCGACCTGGGCAAGGGCCGGGAGATGACGGCGGGTCAGCTCTGCGAGAAGTTCGGGTTCACCAAGGAGAAGCAGTGGACCCCGGTCGGCGACCTGTCCGGTGGTGAGCGGCGACGGCTGCAGCTGCTGCGGCTGCTGATGGACGAGCCCAACGTACTCTTCCTCGACGAGCCCACCAACGACCTCGACATCGAGACCCTGACCCAGCTGGAGGACCTGCTCGACGGCTGGCCGGGCTCGATGGTGGTCATCTCCCACGACCGCTACTTCCTGGAGCGGACCACCGACCGCACCTTCGCCCTGCTCGGCGACGCCACCCTGCGCATGCTGCCGCGCGGTATCGACGAGTACCTGGAGCGGCGCCGGGCGGCCGTCGAGGCCGCCGCCCCCGCGCCCGCCCCGGCCAAGCCCAAGGGCGGCGGCGACAGCCGGACGGCCAAGAAGGAACTGCAGCGCATCGAGCGGCAGTTGGACAAGATCGGCGAGAAGGAGTCCAAGCTGCACGCCGCCATCGCCGAGAACGCCACCGACTTCGAGAAGGTGGCCGAACTCGACATGGAGCTGCGGTCGCTGGCGGGCGAGCGCGAGGAACTGGAGATGCGCTGGCTGGAGCTGGCCGACGAGGTCTGACATTCTCCCCGGCCTGGAGGCCGGGCATTCGCCTGCACCCACACGGGCTGTGTGGGTCCCTTCGGGTGGGTTCCCGCTTCGTCGCGCGGTGCCGGGACGAGTCCCGGTCCCACCTGCGCTCCACGGGCTGACACCGCCTGCGAAGCCGCTTCGGCGGATCGCCGGTCGTCGGGAACGGCAGCCCCTCACCACGGGCGGTCTCCCGCGCCCGCGGGGCGTCGTCACTGGTCCGAGTTCAACGGCGAGGCCAACCACGTCCACCTGCTGGTGAACCTCTCGCCGAAGGTCGCCGGGTAGCAGTGCCGTAACGGTCCTCGGGCGCGGGGGCGGAACCGTGCGTGACCGGTGGTACAAAGAGGGTCACCGACCGCCCCCGCACACCTGTGCCCCGAAAGGTGCCCGCTGATGTCGCAGCCGCCGCCTCCTCCCGGCAACCAGCCCGGATTCGGGCCGCAGCCGCCTCGGTACGGTTACCCGCCGCAGCAGCCCAACCCCTACGCCCAGCCGCCGGTGCAGCCGCAGGGCCGGCAGCCGCCACCCCCGCCGCCGGGCCCGTACGGCCCCAACCCGTACGCCCAGGCACCGACCCAGCCGCTCCCCGGGTACGGCCACCAGCCGTACCCGCAGCCGCCGAAGCGCGGCGGCGGCAAGGCGGCCGGGATCGCGGCGGCGGCGATCGCGGCGGTCCTGGTCGTCGGCGCGGGCGTCTTCCTGGCCACCACGGGCGACGGCGACCCCTCGGACACCCCGGCGAAGGGCGGTAGCAGCCGGCCCGCCGGCGACGGCCCGCTCAAGGCCCGCGCGTTGTGGGACAAGAAGGCGGTGCGGCCGCCCAAGGCCGAGATCACCGCCCCGGTGGCGGAGGCCTGGTTCACCGGCAACGCCGTCGTGAAGACGATGCCGGACGCGCTGCGTTCCTTCGACATCGACAGCGGCAAGGAGAACTGGTCGATCCCGCTGGACGGGGATTCCTGCCCGGGACCGGAGTCGGCGGCCGGCGACCGCCTGGTGCTGCAGTACGGCACGGACTGCGACAGCGTGATCGCCGTCGACATCGCCCAGGGCAGGAAGCTGTGGGCGAAGAAGCTGCCCAGCCCGAACGGCCGGACCTCGCACAGCTACCCGCAGATCGCGCTCACGGGAGACACGGCGGCCGTCTCCTGGATCGGCGGCTCGGTCGCGTACAGGATCAGCACCGGGGCGGTGCTGTGGACGCCCAAGGCCGGTTCGGAGTGCACCGACAAGGGCTACCACGGCGGCGCCGCGCTGGTCGCGGTCGTCGAGTGCGGCGGCTTCGGCGGTGACGAGTACGTCCAGGGCCTGGGCGAGGGCGGCGCCAAGAAGTGGTCCTGGCAGGTGCCGAACGGCAGTGAGGTGTACAGCGTCATCTCCACGGACCCGGTGGTCGTGGGGCTGTCGGCGGGCAGCCCGTCGATGACCGACATCGTGTACCTGGAGGGCGGCAGGATGAAGAGCCGCATCTCGCTCGGCGCGGGCGGCGCGGACGCCACGTACCGCATCCACTGCGAGGACAACCGGTGCACCAACGTCGCCGTCGACGGCACGACCATCTACCTGCCCACCAGGACCCACTCGGGCAGCGGCACCTCCTACTCCCAGACGAACGAGATCGCCGCGCTGGACCTCACCACCGGCAAGCCGAAGTGGCTCGCCAAGCCCGACCAGGAGCGCGAGCTCAAGATCGTGGGCGTCAGCGGCGGCAAGGTCGTCGCCTACCAGAAGAACACCTACGCCAAGCCGGGCCGCCTGGTGCGGCTCGATCCCGCGACGCGCAGCTTCACCCTGTTCATGGAACTGCCGGAGAGCGGCAAGGACCTGGAGAACGACTTCCTCGACAGCGACTCGGGCCGGTGGCTGTACAAGGACCACTTCTTCCTGACCTCCGATCACATCTCCGCCTCGGCCAACCTGACGGACCGGTCCATCGCCGCCTTCGGCTGACCTCCTCGAACAAGCACACCCGGTCGTAAGTCGGCCATGTTCGGAGATAACGCGGATTTAGGGATGCTTCTGCCGAGTAGGGGGCGCAAAGCGTCGAACAAGCGTGTACCTTCCCGGGCATGGCCCGGGCCCGCCGGGGGCACAGGCGGTATGCCGGACGGGCTTCGCCACGGCATGTGAGGGGGACCGGCTTGGACTCGGTGGGCAGGCCCGCACCAGTCCATGGGGGGATGAGGGGGACGCCCATGGGCGTACGGCTGGTCGTCGTCGACGATCATCGTCTGCTGGCCGAGGCGCTCGCCTCGGCTCTGAAGCTGCGCGGGCACCGGGTGCTCGCGGCGGCCGCGCCCGCCTCGGGCGCGGCGGATCTCGTGCTGAGCAGGTCGCCCGAGGTGTGCCTGATCGGGACGGCGGCGCCGGCCGAGCCGGGCGCCTTCGACGCGGTCGTCCGCATCAAGCGGGAGCGGCCCGGGGTCGCGGTGCTGGTCCTGGGTCCGGTGCCCAACCCGCGGGGGATCGCCGCCGCGTTCGCGGCCGGAGCGTCCGGCTACGTACGGCACGACGAGCGGATCGAGGGCGTCGAGCGGGCGATGGCCAAGGCGCGCGCCGGCGAGGTGGCCGTGGCGCCCGGGCTGCTGCAGGGCGCGTTCGCCGAGCTGCTCAATCCGGTGGCCGAGCCGGACGACGAGGGCACCAGGCTGCTGCAGATGCTCACCCCGCGCGAGGTCGAGGTGCTGTTGCGGGTCGCGGACGGCGAGGACACCCGGCTGATCGCGGCGGGCATGCGGATCGCGCCGAGCACCGCCCGTACGCACGTGCAGCGGGTGCTGATGAAGCTGGGGGTGGGCTCCCGGCTGGAAGCCGCCGCGCTGGCCGCCCGCACCGGTCTGCTGGACCGGGTCGGTCACCACCTCCCGGGCGGTGCGATCCCGGCTCAGGCGTCTCCCGTGGATCGTGCGGGGAAGGAGGGGGACTGAGCTTCATCCACAGGAGGAAGAGCAGTCCCGGCACCAGCATGCCGATCCCGGTCCAGAGGTCGATGTTGATCCCCTGGGCCTTGGCGATGTCCGCGTCGGGGACCCGCACGCCCTGACTGCGGGACGGCGCGTCGGTTCCGCAGCATTCACCAGAATGGCGCCGATCCAGTACCAGTGCACCGTGTACGCCCCGTAGCGCGCGCCGTTGGCGGCCATCCCCAGGATCTCGGTCGCACACGGGTCGGCGGCGATGAACGCCGGACCGGTGCCCCAGGCGGGCAGCGACCGACTGGACAGGAAGAAGCCGAGGCCGGTCCGGACGGCGCGGCGGGCGGCGAATCCGATGCCGAGGACGGCGACGAAGCAGATCGCGAGGATCGAGTAGTCGAGCGCACTGCTGGGTTGCCGTAGCCCTTCTGTCAGGTTTTGCGTGGTTTGATCACTCCCCGCAACGGGGCCTCCGTTGACGTTGCTGTTGCCTTGTGATTCATTGTGTTTGATTCTGTTTGCTGGCGTGGTGTGAGGAGCCCGCAGGGTGAAGAAGACATCGACCCGGCTCGCCGACGGGCGCGAGCTGATCTACTACGACCTGCGCGACGACGAGACCCGCGACGCCGTCGACCGCCGCCCGCTGGACCCGGTGACCAGCGCCTCGGAGATCCGCCAGGACCCGCTGCTCGGTGACTTCGTCGCCATCGCCTCCCACCGTCAGACCCGCACCTACCACCCCCCCGCCGACGAGTGCCCGCTCTGCCCGTCCAGGGACGGGCGCTCTGGGGGCACCCCCTTCGGGGGAGAGATCCCGGACGACCACTACGACGTGGCCGTGTTCGAGAACCGCTTTCCCTCGCTCACCGGAAAACATGGCCGTTGCGAGGTCGTCTGCTTCACCGACCGGCACGACGGGTCGTTCGCCGACCTCACCCCGGAGCAGGCACGGCTGGTGCTCGACGCCTGGACCGACCGCACGGCCGAACTCTCCCGGCTGCCCGGTGTCGAGCAGGTCTACTGCTTCGAGAACCGCGGCGAGGAGATCGGCGTCACCCTCGGCCACCCGCACGGCCAGATCTACGGCTACCCACACGCCACACCGCGCACCGAGCTGATGCTGCGTTCGCTGGAACGGCACCGCGAGGCCACCGGCGGCCGCAACCTCTTCGACGACCTCGTGGCCCGTGAGCGCGAGGACGGCAGCCGGATCGTCCTGGAGGGCGAGCACTGGACGGCGTTCGTGCCGTACTCCGCGCACTGGCCGTACGAGGTGCACCTCTACCCGCGGCACAGGGTGCCGGATCTGACCGGCCTGGACGAGGCGGCCCGCGCCGAGTTCCCCGGGATCTACCTGGAACTGCTGCGCCGCTTCGACCGGCTCTTCGGCCCCGAGGGCCCGTACCGGCCCGGCGCCGCAGCGGAGCCGCCGACCCCGTACATCTCCGGCTGGCACCAGGCGCCGCTCTCCAGCCCGCTGCGCGAGGAGTTCGCGCTCCACCTGGAGCTGTTCACGATCCGCCGCACCAAGGGCAAGCTCAAGTACCTGGCGGGCTCCGAGTCCGGCATGAGCGTGTTCATCAACGACGTGCCGCCGGAGACCGCCGCGAGCCGCCTGAGGGAGGTCGCCTCCCCGTGAGCGGCGCCCCTGTGATCGTCACCATGCCCCACCACCGGCGCGTGTTCATCCGGCGCCGCTACGGTGGCCCCGAGTCGAACCCGAGAAAGGCTGTGACCCCGTGAGCGACCCTCGCACGAAGAAGGTTCTGGTCACCGGAGGCGCCGGTTACGTCGGCAGCGTCGTGGCGGCCCATCTGCTGGAGGCGGGGCACCGGGTCACCGTCCTGGACGACCTGTCCACCGGCTTCCGGGACGGTGTCCCCGAGGGCGCCGGCTTCGTCGAGGGGCGGGTCCAGGACGCGGCGAAGGTGCTCGACGCCACCTACGACGCGGTGCTGCACTTCGCCGCCAGCTCCCAGGTCGGCGAGTCCGTCGTCCACCCCGAGAAGTACTGGCGCAACAACGTGGCGGGCACGCTGGACCTGCTCACGGCGATGCGTGACACCGGGGTGCGGCGCCTGGTCTTCTCCTCCACCGCCGCCACCTACGGCGAGCCGGAGTCCGTTCCGGTCACCGAGGACGACCCGACGCTGCCGACCAACCCGTACGGCGCCTCCAAGCTCGCCGTCGATCACATGATCACCAGCGAGGCGGTCGCCCACGGCCTGGCCGCGGTCTCCCTGCGCTACTTCAACGTCGCGGGCGCCTACGGGGCGTTCGGCGAGCGTCATGCGCCCGAGTCGCACCTCATCCCGCTCGTGCTGCAGGTCGCCCAGGGCCGCCGGGAGGCGATCTCCGTCTTCGGCGACGACTACCCCACCCCCGACGGCACCTGCGTCCGCGACTACATCCACGTGGCCGACCTGGCCGAGGCGCATCTGCTTGCCGTCGACGCGCCGGCTCCCGGCGAGCACCTGATCTGCAACCTCGGCAACGGCAACGGCTTCTCCGTGCGCGAGGTCATCGAGACCGTCCGCCGGGTCACCGGTCACCCCGTCCCCGAGGTCGTCGCCCCGCGCCGCGGCGGCGACCCGGCCGTCCTGGTCGCCTCCGCCGAGCGGGCCAAGGAGCGCCTCGGCTGGCGTCCCTCGCGCACCGACCTCGACGGGATCGTCCGCGATGCCTGGACCTTCGCGCAGGACCTGCAGAACCAGGAGGGCGGCAAGTGAGCGAGGACGGCTTCCGCGCCACGTACGGCACCGGCCCCGAGGGCGTCTGGGCCGCCCCCGGCCGGGTGAACCTGATCGGTGAGCACACCGACTACAACGACGGCTTCGTGATGCCTTTCGCGCTGCCCCACACCACGGTCGCCGCGGTCGCCCGCCGCGCCGACGGCCGGCTGCGGCTGCACAGCGGCTCGCCCGACGTCCCCGCCGGCGTCGTCGAACTGCACGTCGACGAACTCGAACCCGGCGGCGGTGCCGGCTGGGCCGACTACCCCGCAGGCGTCATCTGGGCGCTGCGCGACGCCGGGTACGAGATCACCGGCGCCGACATCCACTTCGAGAGCACCGTCCCCACCGGGGCGGGGCTGTCCTCCTCGGCCGCGCTGGAGGTCGTCACCGCCGTCGCCCTGAACGACCTCTACGGCCTCGGCCTGGAGCGGTGGCGGATCGCCCGGCTCTGCCAGCGCGCGGAGAACGTCTACGTGGGCGCGCCCACCGGGATCATGGACCAGACCGCCTCGGCGTGCTGCACCGAGGGGCACGCCCTGTGGCTCGACACCCGCGACCTGTCGCAGCGCCAGATCCCCTTCGACATGGCCTCCCAGGGCCTGCGGCTGCTCGTCGTCGACACCCGGGTCACCCACGCCCACAGCGAGGGCGAGTACGGCAAGCGGCGGGCGGGCTGCGAGGAGGCGGCGGCGCAGCTCGGCGTCGAGGCGCTGCGGGACATCCCCTACGAGAGCCTCGACGAGGCCCTCGCCCGCGTCGAGGAACCCGGACTGCGGCCGCTGGTACGGCACGTGGTGACCGAGGACCGCCGGGTGCAGCGAGTCGTCGAACTGCTGGAGACCGGCGACGCCCGCGCCATCGGGCCGGTGCTGACCGAGGGCCACGCCTCGCTGCGCGACGACTTCAGGGTCTCCTGCCCGGAACTCGACCTGGTGGTGTCGGCCGGTGTGGAGGCGGGCGCCCTCGGCGCGCGCATGACCGGGGGCGGCTTCGGCGGTTCGGCGATCGTGCTGGTGGAGGAGTCCGCCGCGAAGAAGACCGCCGAGGCGATCGCCGCCGCCTTCGCCACGGCCGGCCACCGCGAGCCGCGGGTCTTCACGGCGGTGCCGTCCGCGGGGGCCCGCCGGATGGTGTAGCCGCTCGGCCGGGTCGTCAGGGTGCGGTCCGGGTGTCCGTGTCCGGCTGTCTCGCGCCCGAAGGGCGCGAGACGAGCCCGCAACCACCCACCATGCTTTGTCGGGACC
>NZ_JBYIQW010000048.1:0-59572 GCF_057707815.1 Actinacidiphila sp. bgisy160 | reverse complement strand
CGGCCGGATGGCGGATGTTGTCGTTCACCCAGGCGACGACATCGGTGGTCGGAGTGCCCGGGGTGAAGATCGCGGCCACGCCCAGCTCCTGCAGCGGGGCGATGTCGTCCTCGGGGATGATCCCGCCGCCGAAGACCTTGATGTCCTCCGCCTCACGCTCGCGGAGCAGCTCGATCACCTTGGCGAAGAGCGTCATGTGGGCACCGGAGAGGATCGACAGGCCGACGCAATCGGCGTCCTCCTGGATCGCGGTGTCCACGATCTGCTCGGGCGTCTGGTGGAGACCGGTGTAGATGACCTCCATGCCGGCGTCCCGCAACGCTCGCGCGATGACCTTGGCCCCGCGGTCGTGGCCGTCCAGGCCCGGCTTGGCGACCACCACACGGATCGGTCCGGACACTCCCATCGCTGCCTCCATACACGATTGCTGCGCTCAGCGGGCACATGTGTGAACGAACGTTATCGTCAGCATCCCCCGTGCGGACAGTTTCACGAAGGGCCCCGAGGGGGAAATCACACATGGGACACGTTCACGTTAGAAACGCGTTCGGCCCGTGGTCGCCCTTCGTTCGGCAGGCGACACGGGCCGTCGCGTTCTCGGCGCACGGGGGACAGGGCCGTCTCCGTGTGCCCACGGGAGGTAGGCCATGGGCGTCCTGTCTTTCGGTGTCGGAGACCGCTTGGTCCGCCAGGCGGCCTACGTACGAGCCGCGGCGATCGAGATCGCCATCCTGACCGGTCATGTCTTCCTCTACCCGACCGGCATCTTCCAGGAACGCGGGCCGCAGCCGGCGGCCGGTGACTCCGAGGAACCGCCCCGCCTCCCCACCGCGGGCCGGAGCCATCCCCCGGTGCTGCTGCTGCACGGCTTCGTGGACAACCGTTCGGTGTTCGCGATGCTCCGCCGGTCGCTGCGGCGACACGGCTGGCCGCATGTGCAGGCGCTCAACTACTCGCCGCTGACCTGCGACATCCGTACGGCGGCGGCCCTCCTAGGGCGCCACGTCGAACAGATCTGCGAGCAGACGGGGCACCGCCGGGTCGACATCGTGGGCCACAGCCTGGGCGGACTCATCGCCCGCTACTACGCCCAGCGCCTGGGCGGCGACACGCGGGTGCGCACCGTGGTCACCCTGGGCACCCCGCACGCCGGGACGCGGGCCGCGCCGCTGCTGAACCCGCACCCGATCGTCCGCCAGATGCGGCCCAACTCCGACCTGATCGAGGAGCTTGCCAAGCCGGCGCCCGGCTGCCGCACCCGGTTCGTGGCGTTCTGGAGCGATCTGGACGAGCTGATGAGCCCGGTCGAGGCCGCCCGTCTCGACCACCCGGACCTCATCGCCCGCAACATCCACGTCGCGGGGGTCGGCCATCTGACCATGCCGGTCCACGCGGCCATCGCCGCCGGCGTCCGGCAGGCACTGCTGGGTGAGGAACTGGCGTCGGGGGCCGTGGACGCCGCCTGACGGCCTTGCCCCCATAAGCATCGAAAGGCCATCGAACACAAGCCATCGGGGATGCCTGAAACCCGCCGAAGATTGTGGGCCTCGCCTACTGGGGGATACAGTCGCCGCTAATTCTCCTGCTGCCGAGGCGAAAGAGAAGCGGTGAACGACCGTCATCCGGCGGGGTACGCCCCCGAGTACAGCGGCTATGGGCACGAGGGGCATTCCGACGCCTCGTACGCACCCATGGGTGCCGCTCACGCGGATGACGATCCACTCTTCGGCGCCTGCCAGGGGTACCCCGCCTACGACACGGGGTCCTACGCCACCCTCTCGTACGACACCACCGCGACCGGCTACTGGCCCTCGGGGCATGCCGCCGGGACCGCCGGCTACGGCGACCACACGGGCGCGACCACCGGCACCTGGTACCTGGACCCCTCGCAGACGCAGCCGACGGCGGCCTACGACTACACGCAGTACGAGCACTCGGCGGTCCACGCCGCCTACGAGGAGCCCGAGGCCGCCCACGGCCACACGCCCGAGACCGCCGCCTACGAGCAGCCGGTGCACTACGGGACCGGGGCGTACGCCCCGCAGTACGAGGCCGAGCCGTACGAGCCGGAACACTACGAAGCGGAACAGTACGAGCAGGATTCCTACGAGGCCGAGTCCCACGAGGCCTACGAGCCCGACGCCCACGACGCCCACGACGCCCGCGGCACCGCCGAGGACGACACCGAGGCGGAGCCGGAGCGCGGCGCCGATGACGGCGCAGCCCCGCCCGCCCTGCCCCGCCCGCGCAGCGGTGGCAGCGGCGGCGGGAGCCGCAGGCGCCGCCCGGCCCGGCGCTCCGCCCTGCTCACCGTCGCCGTCCCCTCCGTGGCGGTGATGGGCGTCGCCTGCGCGGCCGCCGTCACCGTCAACACCGACGACGCCGACAGCAGCCGCACCCAGGCCGACGGCGCCCCCGAGGCCGCCAACGCGCCGACCACGAAGCTCGACCAGCAGCTCGCCGGGGTCAACCGGGACGTCGACGACTTCACCGACCGCGCCAGCCGCAACCAGGAGCGCATCGACCTCAAGGAGCGCCAGGCGCTGGAGCGCGCGAAGAAGGCGGCGGAGGCGGCCCGCAAGGAGCAGTTGCGCCCCAAGTTCCTGCTCCCGGTCAAGGAGCACGGGCTGAGCGCCTACTTCGGCCAGGCGGGCGTGAACTGGATGTCGGTCCACACCGGCATCGACTTCCCGGTGGACTACGGCACACCGGTGATGGCCGCGACCGACGGCGTCGTGCGAACCCAGTGGAACAGCGCCTACGGCAACATGGCGATAGTGACCGCCCCGGACGGCACCGAGACCTGGTACTGCCACCTGAGCAGCACCAAGATCCGCTCGGGTTCGGTCAAGGCGGGCGATGTCATCGCCTACTCCGGCAATTCGGGCAACTCCACCGGACCGCACCTCCACTTCGAGGTGCGGCCCGCCGGCGGAGCGGCCATCGACCCGCTGCAGTGGCTGCTGAAGCACGGGATCGACCCGCGCTGAGCACCGGCCGGTCCCGCCGCCGCGGGACCGGGACGGGGACCGGGACTGCAACCGCTAGAGCTTCTCCACCGGCGCGTACCGCAGCAGCAGCACCTTGGGCCGCTCGTCGCCGAAGTCGATGGTGGCCTTGGCCTTCTCCCCGCTGCCGTCGACCGCGACGACTGTGCCCAGCCCGAACGTGTCGTGCGTGACCCGGTCCCCCACCGCCAGCGAGATGACCGGGCGGTCCTGGGTGCGCCGCGTCGCGAAACCGGAGGGACCGCTCTTCGACGGGGAACGCGACAGCATCGAGGCCGCCGCCGTCACCGAGGCGGAGGGCGCCGCGGAGGCACCCGTGCGCTTCCACTCGATGAGCGGCTCCGGGATCTCCTCCAGGAAGCGCGAGGGCGGGTTGTACGAGGGCTGGCCCCAGGCGCTGCGCATGGTCGACCGCGTCACGTACAGCCGCTGCCGTGCCCGCGTGATGCCGACGTAGGCGAGCCGCCGCTCCTCCTCCAGCTCCTTGGTCTGGCCGAGCGCGCGCATGTGCGGGAAGACCCCGTCCTCCATGCCGGTCAGGAAGACCACCGGGAACTCCAGGCCCTTGGCGGTGTGCAGGGTCATCAGCGTTATGACGCCGCCGCCCTCGTCGTCGTCCGGGATCTGGTCGGAGTCGGCGACCAGCGCGACCCGCTCCAGGAACTCGGCGAGCGTGCCGGGCTCCTCCTCGGTGCGCTCCTGCTCGAACTCCAGGGCCACCGCCGCGAGTTCCTGGAGGTTCTCGATGCGGGTCTCGTCCTGCGGGTCGGTGGAGGCCTGGAGCTCGGCCAGATAGCCCGTGCGCTCCAGCACCGCCTCCAGGACGGTGGCGGGGCCGGCGCCGGAGTCGACGACGGTGCGCAGCTCCTCCAGGAGCTCGTTGAAGCGCTTGACGGCGTTGACCGAGCGCGAGGCCATGCCGAAGGCCTCGTCGACCCGGCGCAGCGCGGCGGCGAAGGAGATCCGCTCGCGTGAGGCCAGGGCGTCGACCATGGCCTCGGCGCGCTCCCCGATACCGCGCTTGGGCACGTTGAGGATGCGGCGCAGCGGGACGGTGTCCTCGGGGTTGGCGAGCACCCGCAGGTAGGCCAGGACGTCCCGGACCTCCTTGCGCTCGTAGAAGCGGACCCCGCCGACGACCTTGTAGGGCAGGCCGACACGGATGAAGACCTCTTCGAAGACACGGGACTGCGCGTTGGTCCGGTAGAAGACCGCGACCTCGCCGGGGCGGGCTTCGCCGGCGTCGGTGAGGCGGTCGATCTCGTCGGCGATGTACTGCGCCTCGTCGTGCTCCTGGTCGGCGACGTAGCCCGTGATGACGGGGCCCTGCCCGGCCTCGGTCCACAGGTTCTTCGGCCGCCGGGAGGCGTTGCGCTCGATGACGGCGTTGGCGGCGGAGAGGATGTTCTGGGTGGAGCGGTAGTTCTGCTCCAGCAGGATGGTGCGGGCCTGCGGGTAGTCCTCCTCGAACTGGAGGATGTTGCGGATCGTGGCGCCGCGGAAGGCGTAGATGCTCTGGTCGGCGTCACCGACCACGCACAGCTCGGCGGGCTCCTCGCCCTCGCCTTGGCCCTCCCCGCTCCCCGTGCCGACCAGTTCGCGCACCAGGGTGTACTGCGCGTGGTTGGTGTCCTGGTACTCGTCGACCAGGACGTGGCGGAAGCGGCGCCGGTAGTGCTCGGCGACGTCCGGGAATGCCTGGAGCAGGTTGACCGTGGTCATGATGATGTCGTCGAAGTCGAGCGCGTTGGCCTCGCGCAGCCGCGACTGATACATCGCGTAGGCCTCGGCGAGCTTCTTCTCGAACGGGTTCTCGGCCTGGTCGGCGAAGGTCTCCTCGTCGATGAGCTCGTTCTTGAGGTTGGAGACCTTGGCGCTGAAGGACTTCGGCGGGAACTGCTTGGGATCCAGGTCCAGGTCGCGGCAGACCAGGGCCATCAGGCGCTTGGAGTCGGCCGCGTCGTAGATCGAGAAGCTGGAGGTGAAGCCGAGCCTCTTGGACTCCCGGCGCAGGATGCGGACGCACGCGCTGTGGAAGGTGGAGACCCACATCACATTGGCTCGCGGACCGACCAGCTGCTCGACACGCTCCTTCATCTCCCCGGCGGCCTTGTTGGTGAAGGTGATCGCCAGGATCTGCCCGGGGTGCACCTTGCGGGCGCCCAGCAGGTACGCGATGCGGTGGGTGAGCACCCGGGTCTTGCCGGAACCGGCACCGGCGACGATGAGCAGCGGGGAGCCGGTGTGCTCGACGGCGGCGCGCTGCTGCTCGTTGAGCCCGTCGAGCAGCGCGGCCGGGTCGACGGCCGGGCGGGGGGCGCCGTCCCGGTAGTAGGCGTCCCTGTCGACGGGCGCGTCGAAGCGCCCCTCGAAGAGGTCGTCGGGGACCGTGCCGGGCTCGTCCTCGGGAGGCGGCGGGGGCTCCTCCTCCCTCGGTTCGAGGCCGGCCAGGAAGCTGTCGTCAAAGAGGCTGCTCATCGCCTCCCGAGTCTAGGCCGTGGGACGGACAGCGTTGCGCCGCTTGCCCGACCCCGACCCCGTCCCCGTCCCCGTCCCCGTCACGACCCTTCGCGGCCCGGATGGTGAAGGTCACGAAATGATTGCGGACAATTCGAGCACCAGGGTTCCCACAGGCCCCCGCAGTTGACTACCGTGCCGGATCAGGCGGTCCGCTCCACGCGGCGGCGACCGTGCCGTCACGGGCCGCCTCCGCTGAGTCCGGCGACCGCCGGAGCCGGGGACCCAACGACCTTGGGGTGAATCGGTCCGTACGAGCGCGACGCGCCCGCACGGACCGTAGGGCGGCCTTCCGAAGCCCGAACCCGACAGCTAACCCGGTAGGCGGTCCACGGAAGGAGCCGCCTGACTTGGCGACGCACCGCAAGCCGCGCCCGCGCGCGCTGACCGTCCCCGGTCCCCGGACCGCGGTGGGCCTCACGACCGCCGCGCTGGCGACCGTCACTCTCTTCGGCGAGAGCGCGAGCGCGGCGCCCGCCTCACCCGACAAACCCTCCATCACCGAGGTCAAGGCCCAGGTCGACAAGCTCTACCACCAGGCCGAGGCCGCCACCGAGCGCTACAACGGCGCCAAGGAGCAGACCGAGCAGCAGCGCACGCGCGCCGACGCGCTGCTCGACCAGGTGGCCCGAAAGACCGAGACGCTCAACGCCGCCCGCCGCACCATCGGCGAGTACGCCGCGGCGCAGTACCGCGGCGGCGGCCTGGACGGGACGACGACCTTCCTGCTCACCTCCGACCCGCAGCAGTTCCTGGACCAGGCGCACCTGATGGACCGCCTGTCCGACCGCCAGGAGCACGCGCTGGAGACCTTCCGCTCCGAGCAGGCCGAGACCACGGCCAAGCGCGCCGAGGCCGTCGAGAGCCTGCAGAGGCTGACCGAGGCGCAGCAGCGGCTGAACGCGGAGAAGACCGCGGTCAAGCAGAAGCTCGCCGCGGCGCAGAAGCTGCTGAACAGCCTCACCGCCCAGGAGAAGGCGCGGCTGGCGGCGCTGGAGAAGAAGCGCCGGGAGGAGGCCGCCGCGAAGGCCGCGGAGATCGCCGCCAAGGAGAAGGCCGCGCAGGAGGCGGCGGCGAAGGAGGGGGCCTCATCGGGCTCGTCCACCGGCTCGACGGCCCCGGCGTCCGGCACCTACGCCGCCAAGGCGGCCAAGGCGATCGAGTTCGCGCGCGCCCAGCTGGGCAAGCCGTATGTGTACGGCGCCACCGGCCCGAACTCCTACGACTGCTCCGGCCTGACCCAGGCCGCCTGGGGCGCCGCGGGCGTCTCGATCCCCCGCACCACCTACGACCAGGTCGACTTCGGCAGCCGCGTCGGCGCGGACCAGCTGCAACCCGGCGACCTGGTCTTCTTCTACTCGGACGTCACCCACGTCGGCCTCTACATCGGCGGCGGCGAGATGATCCACGCCCCCCACACCGGGACCGTGGTGAAGATCGCCCCGATCACGGAGATGCCGATCTACGGCTACGCCCGGATGGCCTGACCCCCGCCCGGACGGCCTGAGCCCGAGCCCGGCCCGTCCCCGCGGCCGGGTTCAGGTCCACAGCACCGCGATGAAGATGTTGGCGGTGGTCAGCGCACCCACGGTGCCGAAGGCCGCCGCCGGCACCTTCTCCTCGTCCCGCTTGACGTAGACCAGGCCGAGGATCACCACCAGGATCGCGAGCTTCACGCCGATCTTGATGTTGTCGACCGGCTGGTCGTCGGCCTGGTTGAGGCCGACCAGCAGCGCGCCGGTGACCAGCATGGTCAGCGCGCCGTGCAGCATGCCCGGCACGAAACGGGCCTCGCCGCGGCCCATGGCCTTCATCTGGGTGAGGAAGCCGCCCAGCAGGGCGGCGATGCCGATGATGTGCAGACCGACGATCAGGTTGATGAGTACGTCCATGACTCAGGACCCTAGCCAGGCTCTTATCAGCAACCGGCACCGAGGTCGCCCTCTCACGTCATATCGGTCACGGCCGGACCACAAGTGACCAGGTCACCCGTCGAACAGCGGTCATCCGTGGGCAGACCGCGGCCGAATCGGACCAGTCCCGTACAGTCCGGAGCCCCCTCGGGCGGCCAGGTTTAGCGTCCTGCACCAGGTGGCCGATCCCCACTGCCGCGAGGACCCCGTCCCCGGCACGGCCGCCCCCGCCGAAGGTCCGGCGGTGGACGGCTCCCCGTCCGCCCGCCGCCGGACCGCCGGGGGGCGTACGGACAGCCCGGAAGGAGTGACGGCGCGTGGCGTCGCACAGAAGGCCCAAGCAACGCGGCCTGTCAGGCACGACCGCGCGCACCGCGGCCGGTCTCGCCCTGGCGGGCGCGGCCTCCGTGACCTTGTTCGGGGAGGCCGGGCACGCCGAGCCCCGGCTGACCACGGACGAGGCCAGGGCTCGGGTGGACCGGCTGTACGAGGAGGCCGAGCAGGCCACCGAGCGGTACAACGGCGCGAAGGAGAAGGCGGACACGGCCACCGAGCGGATCGAGAGCCTGCAGGACGAGCTCGCCCGCAGGACCGAGCGCCTGAACAGCACCCGCGACGGTCTCGGCTCCCTCGTCACCGCGCAGTACCGCAGCGGTGGCATCGACCCCGCCGTCCAGCTGGCCCTCGCCTCCTCCCCCGGCGACTACCTGGAACGCGCCGGGATGCTGGACCGGATGAGCAGCCGTCAGAATGCCGCGCTGCGCGCCCTGTCGGCCCAGCGGCGGGACATCGAGCAGCTGCGCGCCGAGGCGGGCGCCGAGCTCGACGAGCTGCGCGGCACCCGCGCAGAACTCGCCCGCCACAAGCGCACCGTGGAGCAGCGCCTGGCCTCCGCGCGGCAGTTGCTCGGCCGTCTCACCGCCGGCCAGCGCGCCGAGGTACTGTCCTCGGGGGGCCACGGTTCCGCCGACCCGGCCCGCGTCGGCCGCGGCGCCGCCGGCTCCCGCGCCGGCCTGGCGCCCGCCGCCGCCCCCAACGCGCGCGCCGCCCGTGCCGTCTCCTTCGCCTACGACTCCCTCGGGCTGCCCTACGTCTGGGGCGCCACCGGGCCCTCGTCGTACGACTGCTCGGGCTTCACGCAGGCCGCGTGGCGGGCGGGCGGGGTGTCCCTGCCGCGCACGACGTACACCCAGATCAACGCGGGCACCCGGATCCCCCGCTCCCAACTGCAGCCCGGTGACCTGGTGTTCTTCTACTCAGGGATCAGCCACGTCGGCCTCTACGTCGGCAACGGCATGATGATCCACGCCCCCCGCACCGGTGACGTCGTCAAGCTCGCCCCGGTCGACCAGATGCCCTTCGCGGGCGCCACGCGTCCGGCGTGACACCCGCGGCGTGACACCCGCGGCGTGACACCCGCGGCCGCGGGGCCTCAGACCAGCCGGCGCGCGGTCGCCCAGCGGGTGAGTTCGTGCCGGTTGCTGAGCTGCAGCTTGCGCAGCACGGCCGACACGTGCGACTCGACCGTCTTCACCGAGATGTAGAGCTGCTTGGCGACTTCCTTGTACGCGTAGCCGCGCGCGATCAGCCGCAGCACCTCGCGCTCGCGCTGGGTCAGCCGGTCCAGGTCCTCGTCGACCGGCGGGGCGTCGGTGGAGGCGAAGGCGTCCAGGACGAATCCCGCCAGCCGGGGCGAGAAGACCGCGTCGCCGTCGGCGACCCGGAAGACCGAACTGACCAGGTCGGGACCGGTGATGGTCTTGGTGACGTAGCCGCGGGCGCCGCCGCGGATCACCCCGATGACGTCCTCGGCGGCGTCGGAGACCGACAGCGCCAGGAAGCGCACCGGGTGTTCGGCGTCGCCCATGAGCCCCGCACAGCGCTTGAGGACCTCGACCCCGCCGCCGCCCGGCAGGTGGACGTCGAGCAGGACGACGTCGGGCCGCGTGGCGGTGATGACGGAGACCGCCTGGTCCACGTCGGCGGCCTCGCCGACCACGTCGACCCCGGTCCGCTCGGTCTCGCCGATCTCGGCCTGCACCCCGGTGCGGAACATCCGGTGGTCGTCGACGAGGACGACCCTCACGCGTCGCTCCGTGCTCATGACGACCTCCCTGGTCCCTGGGCCCTGTCCATCTCCAGCTCCACTTCCGTCCCCCCGCCCGGTGCGGAGCGCAGCCGCGCCTCGCCGCCGTTGCGCCGCATCCGGCCGATGATCGACTCCCGGACGCCCATCCTGTCCGACGGTACGTCCTCGAGGTCGAAGCCGGGGCCGCGGTCGCGGACCGATACGAAGACCTTGCTCTCCTCGACCTCCGCGTACACCTGCACGGCTTCGTCCCCACCGTACTTGGCGGCGTTGACCATGGCCTCGCGGGCCGCCTGCATCTGCGCCACCAGCCGTTCGTCGAGCGGGCAGTCGCCGACGCACACCACCTCGACAGGGACGCCGTGCGCGTCCTCCACCTCGGCCGCGGCCCGGCGCACCGCCTCGGCCAGCGTGGCGGGCTCGTCGTCCTTGCCGTTGCCCTCGGGCCGGTAGAGCCAGGCCCGCAGCTCCCGTTCCTGCGCGCGGGCCAGCCGGGCGACCTCGCGAGGGTCCTCGGCGTGCCGCTGGATGAGGGTCAGGGTGTGCAGCACGGAGTCGTGGACGTGCGCGGCGACCTCGGCCCGCTCCTGCGCGCGGATGCGGGCGAGACGCTCGGCGGACAGGTCCTGGGTCATGCGCACGAGGTATGGTCCGGCGATCAGCGCCGCGCCGACCAGCACGGCGAGCGCGGCCTGGAGGATGGTGCCCAGGTGGCTGACCGAACCCTGCACGACGAGGAAGCCGGTCACGCCCACGCCGACCAGGATCACCCCGGCGGCGCCGCGGGCGAACGGCAGCAGCCTCTTGCGGCGGCTCAGCTCGGCCCATCGGGCGCGGCGGGCGTTGTCCGCCTGCCGCCACACCAGGGCGACGCCGAGCCCGATCAGCAGCAGCGGCCAGACGTAGGCGTTGGCCCTGCCGAGGTTGAGGTTGTCCAGCAGGATGCCGAGGCCCATGGCGAGCGCGATGAGCGCGACGATCTGGCCCCGGTCGGGCCTGCGTCCGGCGAGCCAGGAGCGGGCGTCGCGCGGCTCCTTGGCCTCGACGACCCCGCCGACGCCGAGCGGCACCACGAACCAGAAGACCGCGTACAGCAGGATGCCGAGGCCCTGGATGGTGGCCAGGACGACGAAGACGACCCGCACCCAGGCCACGGGCAGTCCGAGGTGCCCGGCCAGCCCGCGGGCGACGCCGCCGATCATCCGGCCCTCGGAGCTGCGGTAGAGCCTGCGGACCGGGGACTCGGCCGGGTCCGGCGGCGCGAAGTACGACGCCCCGTTGGGCGGGCTGGTCGGCGGTCCGGCGGCTGGCATGTCCCGATCGTCACACGTTTCGCCCACGGTGGGTATCAGGGTTGGCCCCCATGCGGCGTCAGGGTCGTTCCGGATACCGGCACACGTCCCGGGCCGCCACCATGGAGCCATGACGGAGCAGTACACGCAGACGGAGGCGGCCGGCTCACCGCCGGGCCGGCGGCTGGCGCGCTGCCGCGAGCGCAAGGTGATCGCCGGCGTCTGCGAGGGCGCGGGACGGTACTTCGACATCGACCCGGTGGTCTTCCGGATCGTGCTCGGCGTCCTGGCGCTCACCGGCGGCCTCGGGCTGGTGGCCTACGGCCTGGCGTGGCTGCTCGTCCCGCTGGAGGGGGACACCGAGAGCGAGGCGCACCGGCTGCTGTCCGGGCGGGTGGAGGGGACCGCGCTGACCGCGGTGCTGGTCGCGCTGGTCGGCTGCGGGCTGTTCCTGTCGATGCTGGGCAGCGGTGGCAACCTGGCCTTCTCGCTGGGACTGCTGGCGGCCTTCGCCGGCGCCGTGTACTGGTCGGTGCACCGGCGCCAGGCGACCGAGACGCCGGCGCAGCCGATGGCACCGCCGCCGACCCAGCCGCCGCCGCGCCCCGCCACCGCGGCGTGGTGGAAGGAGCCCTCGGTCGAGGACGCACCCCCGGTACCGGGGCCGGGCGGCTATCTGTGGGGGCCGGACGACGGTCCGGCGGACGCGGAACGCGACCGCCGCGAGTGGCGGGACCGGCGGCGGGCGGTGCGGCGCGAGAGCGCCTGGCTCGGTGTGCTCGTGTTCTTCCTCGCGGCGGCGGCCGCCGCGGGCGGCCTGGCCGCGTCCTGGTCGTCCCAGCCGCTGGCCACCAGCGTGCAGATCGGCCTCGGCTGCGCGCTGGCCGTGTTCGGCCTGGGCTTCGTGGTCAGCACCTGGTGGGGGCGGCTCGGCGGCGGCACCGTCTTCGTGGTGCTGCTGACCGCGGCGCTGCTGGTGGGCTCCACGACGCTGCCGCGGTCGGTCGGCACCGACTGGAAGCAGCGCACCTGGACGCCCGCCACGCTCTCGGCGGTGCGGGACTCGTACGAGCTGGGCACCGGCCGGGCGACGCTGGACCTGTCGAAGCTGCAGCCGGGCGGACGCACCGTCGCGACGCGGGCCCAGGTCGGCGCGGGGCAGCTGGTGGTCAGGGTCCCGGAGGACGTCACGCTGCGGATGCACGTCCAGGTGGGCGTGGGCGACGTGCAGTTGCCCGGCGAGAAGGAGAAGGACATCGACGTCCAGCCCGGCCTGAACCGCAAGGTGACCCTGGACCCGGTGGACGGACGGAAGTCCGAGGGCACGGTGGAGCTGGACGTCGAAGTGGGCGTCGGACAGGTGAAGGTGGTGCAGTTCCCGTGAGACGGCATCGGTTCGCGCCCTCGGCGCTCCTGACCGGCCTGGTCCTGCTGGGGCTGGCCGCGGTGTTCCTGCTCGACGCCGCGGGCGAGGTGTCGCTGTCCCCGCGCGCCGCGGTGCCCCTGACCTGTGCGGGTCTGGGACTCGCGGCACTCGGGGCGGTCACCGCGCGGGTGGCCCGGGGACGGGCCGCCGCCCGGCGCTCAGGCCGGCCCGCGCCGTCCCCCGCCGCGCCGTCCGGCGATCATGGCGTCGAGGGACAGTAGCGGGGCGCCGGCGAGGAGCAGCGGCAGCCAGGCCATCAGGTAGGCCAGGTCGTTGCCGTAGTAGTACGGCTGGGTGGCCCAGCTGACGGTGAGCCACAGGCTCAGCGAGATCAGCACCCCGCCCAGGGCGGCGATCCTGCTGAGCAGGCCGACCAGCGTGCCGATGCCGACGGCGATCTCGCCGAGGGCGATCGCGTAGCCGAAGCCGTGCGGGTTCTTCAGGGCCAGGTCGACCATGGCCGGGATCGCGGCACTGCCGCGCACCGCGTTCAGGGTGCCCACGAGCGATCCCGGGGCACTGTCGTTGAGGAAGGTGTCGGACATCAGCTTGTCGAAGCCGGCGTAGACGAAGGTCACGCCGAGGAAGATGCGCAGCGGCAGCAGCGCGTAGCGCCGTGCCGTGTCCCGCCACGGTCCCTGGCTGGGGTACCGCTCCGTGTCTCTCGTTCCGCTCATGCCCGTTATGCCCGTCACGCTCATGACGTCCGCCCTCTCACACCGCAGGTGCCGTGAACCCCCTCCCGGACCGATTCTCCAGGAGCGCCCTGAGAGATACGTGGGCGAAGCGGCCGTTGTTCAATCGAAAAGCTCTGAATTATCGCGAGCTATCCGTTCGTAGGTGGGCTGGTAGTTGATCCAGGCGACCAGATCGTGTCCCAATTGCTCGCGCGTGGCGAGCGCGTCCTCGTGCGCGATCCACACCGGCTTGCCCGCCGCCTTGGCGCTGAGCTGCACCTGGCAGGACTTCTCCATCGTCATGAACCACCACGCCGCCGCGTCCACGGTCTCGCCGACCGTCAGGAGCCCGTGGTTGCGCAGCACGACCGCCTTGTACGCGCCCAGGACCTCCGCGATGCGCCGGGCCTGCGCCTCGTCCACGACGACCCCGGTGTAGGTGTCGAACAGGGCGTGGTCCTCGTAGAAGGCGCAGGCGTCCTGGGTGATCGGCTCCAGCCGTTCCCCGACCGCGGCCAGCGCCCGGCCGTAGGTCGAATGGCTGTGCGCGACGGCCGTCACGTCGGGCCGTGCGGTGTGCACATGGGCGTGGATGGTGAAGGCCGCCTGGTTGACGTGGTGCCGGCCCTCGACGACGGCGCCGTACTGGTTGACCAGGATCAGCTCGCCCACGGTGAGGTGCCCGAACGGCACCCCGAAGGGGTTCACCCAGAAGTGGTCCGGCAGCTCCGGATCGCGCACGGTGATGTGCCCCGACACTCCGTCCTCGAACCCCAGCTCCGCGAACGCCCGCAGCGCCACGACCAGCCGCTCCTTGCGGTGCCTGCGCTCGGCCGCGGGGTCCTCGAAGGTGGGCGGGAGGGCGAAGTGCAGCTGATCGGGGGGTACGGGTCGGGGCGCGGTGTCGGTCATGGCGCGGAAGTTACCCCGAGGTACCGCAGATGAACAGGGGCGATACCAGGTTTCCCCGGTATCGCCCCAAGCCTGCCCCACGCCTGGGGCTACTCCCACTCGATGGTGCCCGGGGGCTTGCTGGTGACGTCCAGCACGACGCGGTTGACGTCGGCCACCTCGTTGGTGATCCGGGTCGAGATCCGGGCCAGCACCTCGTACGGCAGCCGCGACCAGTCCGCGGTCATGGCGTCCTCGCTGGAGACCGGGCGCAGCACGATGGGGTGACCGTAGGTGCGGCCGTCACCCTGCACGCCCACCGAGCGGACGTCGGCGAGCAGGACGACCGGGCACTGCCAGATGTCGCGGTCGAGGCCGGCCGCGGTCAGCTCCTCGCGGGCGATCGCGTCGGCCTCGCGCAGCAGGTCGAGGCGCTCCTTGGTGACCTCGCCGACGATGCGGATGCCCAGGCCCGGGCCCGGGAAGGGCTGGCGCTGGACGATCTCCTCGGGCAGGCCGAGCTCCTGGCCGACCATGCGGACCTCGTCCTTGAACAGCTTGCGCAGCGGCTCGACGAGCTGGAACTGCAGGTCCTCGGGGAGGCCGCCCACGTTGTGGTGGGACTTGATGTTGGCCGTTCCGGTGCCGCCGCCGGACTCCACCACGTCCGGGTAGAGGGTGCCCTGCACCAGGAACTCCACCGACTCGCCGTGGGCGCCGGCCTCGGCGACGATCTCGCTCGCGGCCTGCTCGAAGACCCGGATGAACTCCCGGCCGATGATCTTGCGCTTCTCCTCCGGGTCGGACACCCCGGCGAGCGCGGTCAGAAAGCGCTCCTGCGCGTCGACGACCTTCAGCTGGACGCCGGTGGCCGCCACGAAGTCCTTCTCGACCTGCTCGGACTCGCCCTTGCGCATCAGGCCGTGGTCGACGTACACGCAGGTGAGGCGGTCGCCGATGGCCTTGTTGACCAGGGCCGCGGCCACCGCGGAGTCCACGCCGCCGGACAGGCCGCAGATGGCGCGCTTGTCGCCGACCTGGGCGCGGATCGCGGCGATCTGCTCCTCGACCACGTTGTGCGTGGTCCAGTCCGGGGCGATGCCGGCGCCGCGGTAGAGGAAGTGCTCCAGCACCTGCTGGCCGTGGTCGGAGTGCAGGACCTCGGGGTGGTACTGGACGCCGTAGAGCTTCTTCCCGTCGTTCTCGAACGCGGCCACGGGCACCAGGTCCGTGGAGGCGGAGACGGTGAAGCCCTCCGGGGCGGCGGTGCAGGTGTCGCCGTGCGACATCCACACCGACTGCTCCGCCGGGGTGCCCTCGAAGAGCGTGGAACCGGTCTTGCCGACGTGCAGCGGGGTACGGCCGTACTCACGGGCCCCGGTGTTGTCGACGGTGCCGCCGAGGGTGATCGCCATCAGCTGGAAGCCGTAGCACATGCCGAAGACGGGGACGCCCGCCTCGAACAGGGCCCGGTCCAGCCGCGGGGCGTGCTCGGCGTACACGGACGAGGGGCCGCCCGACAGGATGATCGCCGCGGGCCGCTTGGCCAGCATCTCCTCGACCGGCATCGTGCTCGGCACGATCTCGCTGTAGACCCGGGCCTCGCGGACGCGGCGGGCGATGAGCTGGGCGTACTGCGCCCCGAAGTCAACGACGAGGACGGTGTCGGGGGCGGCTGGGGTCGCTGATGCCACGGTGGGCCTTCCGGCGGTGTCGAACGTGGGGTCCCCACCGAGTCTACCGGGGCCCACGGCTTTACTTCCCCGGCCCAAGGGCCCACACTGTGCGACATGCTGCACAGCACGCACTTCGCGTTTACCTATGGCACCGGCTGGTCCGGCTGCCACGGTCGTGCTGTCTGAGCGAGGAAACGCATCCAGACGTCACCAGGCGCCCCGGGCCACAAGGCCCGGGGCGCCTGGCGTTTCCCGTCCCGGGCGGCCCGGGGGGCCCGGCCCCCGAGGAGGAACCCCATGAGCGGCACCCCGGCAGCACCGCGCACCACCGACCCGACCGCCGTCATCGCGGACGCCCGCGAGCGGATCGACGACCTCGACGCGCGGATCATCGCGCTGGTGAGGGAACGGATGACGGTCTCGGCCGGCATCCAGCGCGCCCGCATCGAGTCCGGCGGCCGCCGGGTGCACCTCTCCCGCGAGATGGACATCCTCCGCCGCTACAGCGACCAGCTGGGCAAGCCCGGCACCGCCCTCGCCATGACCCTGCTGGAGCTGTGCCGCGGCCGGGTCTGAAACCCGCGTGGCACCGGCCCTGTGACCCGTTCGGGGGGCATCACCCGTACGGCACGTGACCGCCTACGGATGCCTTCGTTGAATCCGGTGTCCGTGCCAGCCAGGCGCGGTCACCCTGGGCCAGGGAAGCAAGGACGTCGAACACCACGCGTGGACACCGCTCAGACGCAGCTGGGCGGGGTGCCACCGGAGCGATGAGGCGCGCCCGCGCGAGTGGAAGCAATGCGGCCGCGTCGTGGGACCTCGCTCCGGTGATCAGTGACCGGACGGCAGGGGACAGCAGCCCGGTCGCGACTCAAAGTGGCGGTCGGTTCCGGGGACGCCGGGGACCGGCCGCTCTGCGAGGAACACACTACTCATTTCGCGGCACTTGAGCAGGTATCCGACCCTCGATCGAGTGAGTCGGACCACACGTGGTGCTCCCCGCGCGGTCCGGTACCCCGGCGGAGAACGGCCGAGGGGGCCGGGTCCCGGACGGGCGCGGCCCCCTCGGCGTCCGGGTGTCCGGCGGGGTCAGGCCTTGGGCGGGACCGGCGGGACGGGGAGCACCGGCAGCCGCAGGGCGCCGAAGGCGTCCGCGGGGACGACCGGGTGCTTGGGCTCGACGGCGGCGACGCGCCGGTAGGCGTCGCCCTGCGCCGGACGCGGGTCGGCGTCGCCCTTGTTGGGCCACAGGGACATGGCGCGTTCGGCCTGCGCGGTGATGGTGAGCGAGGGGTTGACGCCCAGATTGGCGGAGACCGCGGCACCGTCCACCACATGGATGCCCGGGTGCCCGAACAGCCGGTGGTACGGGTCGATCACGCCGTGCTCGGCGTCCTCGCCGATCACGCAGCCGCCCAGGAAGTGCGCGGTGAGCGGGGTGCCCATCAACTCGCCGACATTGCTGCCCGCGAAGCCGTTGATCTCCTCGGCGAGCAGGCGCGCGGCCTCCGCGCCCTCGGGGATGAAGGCGGGGTTCGGCGCGCCGTGCCCCTGCCGGGCCGTGAGCAGGCCCTTCCCCAGGCCCTTGGGCTTGCGGAAGGTGGTCAGCGAGTTGTCCAGGGACTGCATGACCAGGCCGATGATGGTGCGCTCGGACCAGCGGCGGTTGGACAGCGACCGCATCAGCAGGACCGGGTGGCGCGCGCAGTGCGCCAGGTAGGCCAGCCCGCGCGGAAGCCGGGTGCCGTGCGGGACCTGCAGGATGGACAGGCCGCCCATCGAGTTGGAGCCCTTCCCGTAGCGGACCGGCTCGATGTGGGTGTTCTCGTCGGGGTGGATCGAGGACGTGATGGCCACGCCGCGCGTGAAGTCCACCCGCTGCTCGCCCGTGCGCTTGCGGTAGCGCCGGCTGTCGGTCTGCGCGCCCACCAGCGCCTCGGAGTTGGTGCGGGTCAGCTCGCCGAGCCGCGCGGACAGGCCGGGCAGCCGGCCCGCGTCGCGCATGCGGTGCAGCAGCGTCTGGGTGCCGTAGGTCCCGGCGGCGACGACCACGTGCCCGGCGCGCAGCACGCGCGGCTTGGCTTTGCGGCGGCGGTCGGTGGGGACGACGGTGACGTCGTAGCCGCCCTCGGGGTTCTCCGACAGGGCAGTGACGGTGGTCATCGGGTGGATCTCGGCGCCCGCCTTCTCGGCGAGGTAGAGGTAGTTCTCGTTGAGGGTGTTCTTGGCGCCGTGGCGGCAGCCGGTCATGCACTCCCCGCACTCCGTGCAGGCCCGCCGGGACGGGCCGGCGCCGCCGAAGTACGGGTCGGGGACCTCGACGCCGGGCGCGGCCTTGGCGTCGCCCGCGGCGTCCCGTCCGTCGCCGAAGAACACGCCGACCGGGGCCATGTGGAAGGAGTCGCCGACGCCCATCTTCTCGGCGGTCGCCTTGAGGTGGACGTCCGAGGGGGTCATGGTCGGGTTGAGCCGCACGCCGAGCATGCGCTTGGCCTGGTCGTAGTAGGGGGCCAGCTCCTCCTGCCAGTCGGTGATGTGGCCCCACTGGCGGTCCTCGAAGAAGGCCTTCGGCGGCACGTAGAGGGTGTTGGCGTAGTTGAGCGAACCGCCGCCGACACCCGCGCCCGCCAGGATCATGACGTTGTCGAGCAGGTGGATGCGCTGGATCCCGTACAGGCCGAGCGCCGGGGCCCACAGGTAGTCCTTGATGTGCCAGGAGTTCTTCGGCAGCGACTCCCGGGTCCAGCGGCGGCCCGCCTCCAGGACGCCGACCGTGTAGCCCTTCTCGGTCAGGCGCAGTGCCGACACCGACCCGCCGAAGCCGGAGCCGATCACGATCACGTCGTAGTCGTAGGACATGCGCTCCCCCTCCATCAGCGGAGCCTCAGCGTCTTCATCACGCGGAGGCTGCGGCTCATGAAGGCCGCGTACGCCGCGTCGTCCATGCCCAGCGACGGGGCCATCGGCAGCAGGCGCTGCGTCGCCACGGTCTGCGCCTCGGTGTACTTGAGGATGCCCTCGGAGCCGTGCCTGCGGCCGAGCCCGGAGTCCTTCATGCCGCCCATCGGGGACTGCACGCTGCCGTAGGCCGGCGCGTAGCCCTCGTTGACGTTGACGGTGCCGCTGCGCAGGCGCGCGGCGATGCGGGCGCCGCGGCGGGTGTCCTTGGTCCAGACGCTGGAATTGAGGCCGTACGGGGTCGCGTTGGCGCGCTCGACCGCCTCGTCCTCGTCGGTGAAGCGGTACACGGACACCACCGGGCCGAAGGTCTCCTCCGCGCACACGGCCATCGGCGGCTCGACGCCGTCCAGGACGGTCGGCTCGAAGAAGTACGGGCCGACGTCGGGCCGCGCCCTGCCGCCGGTGAGGACGGTGGCGCCCTTGGCGACGGCCTCCTCCACGTGCCGGGTGACGGTCTCCAGCTGGCGCTCGCCGGCCAGCGAGCCCATCCCTGCGCCGTAGGCGAGGGCGGTACCGAGCTTGAGGGCCCTGGTGCGCGCGGTGAAGCGCTCCAGGAAGGCGTCGGCGACGGAGGCGTGGACGAAGAGCCGCTCGATGGAGATGCACAGCTGGCCCGCCGAGGAGAAGCAGGCGCGGACCGCGCCCTCGGCGGCCTTGTCGAGGTCGGCGTCCTCCAGCACCAGCAGGGCGTTCTTGCCGCCCAGTTCGAGGGAGGCGCCGATCAGACGGGCCGCGGCGCGCGTCGCCACGTCCCGGCCGGTACGGGTGGAACCGGTGAAGGACACGTAGTCGGCGTGCTCCACGACCGCCGGGCCGACGACCGGGCCCTCCCCGACGACGACCTGCCAGACGTCGGCGGGCAGCCCGGCCTCGATCAGTTGCTCGCGCGCCCACAGGGCGGTCAGGGCGGTCTCGGTGTCGGGCTTCATCACGACGGCGTTGCCGGCGGCGAAGGCGGGCAGCGCGTCGCCGATGGAGAGTTCGAGGGGGTAGTTCCACGGCGCGATCTGGCCGACGACACCGCGCGGGTGCCGCAGCTCCCGCACCTTGGTGAGGGTCGGGATGGCGCCGGTGTGCCGCTTGGGCCTCAGGTACGAGGGGGCCTTGACGCCGTAGTGCCGGGCGGCGACGGCGACCGCCTGCACCTCCTCGTGCGCGTGCAGCCGCGTCTTGCCGGTCTCCAGCTGGATCAGGTCCAGCACCTCGGACTGGCGGGCCAGCACGAGGTCGTGGAAGCGGAGCAGCACCGCGGCGCGCCGGCGCACCGGCGTCGCCGCCCAGGCCTTCTGCGCCTCCCGCGCCCTCTCGTAGGCCGCCGCCACGTCCTGCGGCGTCGCCTCGGGGAGCTCCGCCAGCTTCTCGCCGGTCAGTGGCGTGTGGTTCACGGTCCGGCCGCTGCCGACGACGCCCCGCGTCAGCCGCGCCACGAGGTCCGGGGTCACCACGTCCGCGGCGGTCCTGGTGCCGGAGGGGGCGACCGGATTGCCGTTACCGGCAGTAGGAGAGTCCGTCATGGCGGGAGCGTACGACGGGGTGGCACCGCGTGCATACCCGTCAGTAGCCGGTTTTCACAATTACGCCAGCAAAAGCTGGCACGAACGCCGCGAGCCGTCCCCGGCCCCTCCCCGCCGGGGCGTCACCCGGGGGGGTAGGTGACGCGTGCGGTGCCGGAGTAGTCGCGTCCCCGCTCGGCCGGCTGGAGCGGCGAGGAGACCCCACAGGTCGTACCGGCGGCCGTCCTCATCCCGGCACGACGTCCTGGGCCTCCCGGACCCGTCCCCTGCCGCCCACGGCCCCTGCGACGCGCGCCGGACCCGCACAGTTCCGGTCCGGGCGCCCGCGCTCAGGTGGTGCGGTAGGTCTCCGCGGCTTTCTCGAAGTACCGCTTGACGTCGGCGCGCCGGCCGTCCGGCCCGATGACCAGGACGACGTGGTACCTGCCGTCGCGGATCATCACCAGATTGCGCCCGAACAGCTGCCGCCCGGAGCCGTCGCTCCAGCTGAACTCCCCTTCCGCGGCCGCGATCCCGCCCATGTCGAGCCGGCGCAGCCCGGACGCCGAGGACCAGCCGGAGGCGCGGAAACCCGCCAGCTCCGGCTCGTCGTTCTGGTAGACGATCGGGTCGCTGCCCTTGTCGGCGACCGTGTCGCGGCCGGGCACGACGAGCATCTGGTAGTCGCCGCCGGTGTAGCGGACCTGCCCGTCGCCGTTCCTGCCCGCGCGCTGCCAGCCGTTGGGGACGGCGAGGCTGAAGCCCTCCGGGTCGGTGCGCAGCCGGAAGTCGCCGCCGAGGCCCGTGGTGGCGGCGTCGTCCGCGGGGGCGGACCGCGTGGCCGGTGGGGCGCTCGTGGCGGGGGCCGTGCTCCGCGGGGCCTTGGTGCCCGGCGGCTTGGTCGTCTGTGGCCGCTCGTCGCCGCCGGGCACCTGCGCGGGCAGGGTCCGCGTGGCGCCGGCCGCGCCCTCGTCGTCCGTGGCCCCGCCGCGCGGCATGAAGAGCACGGCGTACAGCACGGCGGCGGCCATCAGCAGCAGCACCAGCCCGACCAGGGTGATCCCGAGGCTGCGCGGCCCGCGCGCCGACCGCTGCCCGGGCTCCTTGGTGCGCTTGTGGCGTCCGTGCGCGGGATGGAGGGGCACGGGGTCGGCGGCGGCCTTGCGGCGGCGCACCAGTTCGCCCCGGCGCCGTACGACGGGCAGCTTGTGCGGATCGTCGACAGGCACCGGCACCGTGCTCAGCCCCAGGTCCGGCTCCGGCGCGGACCGGACGAGCGAGCGCAGCCAGCCGCGCAGCTCCTCCACGCCGGGCCGCTCCTCGGGGTCCTGGCGGAGCAGGGACTCCACGACGGGCCGCAGCGGGCCGCACTCCTCGGCGTACGCGGGCGGCTCGGCGACGACCAGCTGGACCAGTTCCGCGGTGCTCTCCTCCGGGAACGGCGGATGCCCCTGGACGCTGCGGAAGAGCAGCGACCCCAGCGCCCACAGGTCGGCGGCCGGGCCGACGGGCGGGGCGAGCTGCCAGTTCTCGTGGACCTCGGTGGCCTGTTCCGGGGCCCACCGCTCGGTGACCGGTCCGACCACGGTGAGCCGGGCCTGCCGGGCGCGTTCCAGCTCCAGCGCGGAGTGCGGCCCGTCCCAGCCGCCGCCGGGCGTCCGGCCGCCGCCGGCCATGGCGGGCACCGGCACCGGGTTGTACCCGCACAGGGCCTCCTGGGCGGCGCCCACGGCCAGGCCCGAGAGCATCGCCCGGCCGTCGTCGCAGACCAGCACGGTCCGGCCGGTGACATTGCGGTGGACCCAGCCGTGCGCGTGAAGCACGCGCAGCGCGGTCAGCACGTCCGAGGCGACCTCGGCGGCACGATACGGGCTGAGCCGCTTGTCGGCGAGGATCGCGGCGAGCGGGCGGGCGGCGATCAGCTCGCTCACTATCCACACGCTGCCGTCCTCGACGAAGATGTCGAAGACCTGCACCAGCCGGGGGTGGTCGGGTATCGCGGCCGCCGCCCGCGCCGCCTCCAGGGCCCGGCGGGCGGTGTCCCCGCCGTCCCCACCATCACCGTGGTGCGGCCCGGGCTCGGCGCTGACGACCTCGGGCAGCAGGACCTGGCGTATCAGCACCTCCTGGTCGCTGAACGTGTCCCAGGCCCGGGTCTCCACCAGTTCGAACTCGTCGGCGGGCGGCCGCGGCAGGCGGTAGCGGTCGGCCAGTACGCGTCCCGCGTAGTCGTCCACGACGCCTCCCCAAAGCGTCAGATCCGATCCGTTCTGGATGCGGACAGTCCGCAATGATTCACGATACGTGCTCGGGCGGCGTCACTTGGCCGGTTTGAAGGTGTTGAAGAAGCTCGCCAGCATGGCCTGGGTCTTCGGACTGTCCCAGTCCGCGGCGGGCGCCGTGAACAAGATCGCGTAGCCGTGGCGGTCGTCCACCACGAAGCCCCGGTTCACCGCGCGCATCTTCGTGCCGCCGGAGGTGAAGGTGAACTGCCAGTCGGCGGCCGTGCGGTAGCCGCGGTAGTCGACCGTCTTGATGAACAGTTGCTGGTAGCCGGGGTATCCGCTCCTCGACCGCGGCTCCTGGTCGCGCCAGGCGGCCGCCGCGTCCCTGCCGGGCTTGCCGGTCCAGTCGATCTGCACACGCGGCCGCTTGCCGGCGTTGAATATCCGGCCGCTGCCGTATCCGTTGTCGCGGCTGTTCTCGGCCCAGCCGTCGGGCAGCGCTATCGAGAAGTCACCGGCCGAGGAGGTGTAGGTCTTCCAGCCGACCGGAACGGCGCCGGTGCCGTCCTTCCCGTTGCCGGAGCCGTCCGAGGAACCGGAGGAGGAACTGCCCGAACCCTTGCGGGAGTTGTCGTCCTTCCCCTTGCCGGAGCCGTCACCGCCCTTGCCCTGGCCGTCTCCGCCCTTGCCGTCCTGGACGCCGTCGTCGCCGGACTTGGGGTTGGCGGAGGCCGGCGGCTTGGCGGGATTGCGGGAGCCCGCGTCGTCGTCGCCCCGGGCGGCCCAGACGCCGATGCCGGTCCCGAGCAGCGCGAGCGCCACCAGGATCGCCGCGAAGAGCACTCCCCGGCGGCGGCGCTCGTCCAGCGACGCCAGGAGCGGCAACCGGGGGGCGGGGGCCGGGGCGGCCGCCGGCACCGGGGCGGGCGCGACCGGCGCGGACACGGTCGCCGGGGCGGCCGCGGGCTCCGGCTTGGCCTTCGCGGCCCGCAGCGCCGCCTGGTCGGCGGCGGCGGCCCGGGCGGCCGGGGGCGCGTCAGTGGGCGTCGGCTGCGGGTCGGAGGGCGGCAGCGGCATGGTGCGCGTGGCCTCGGCGACCGGGACGTCCGGCGCGTGGGCGACGCCCGTGAGCAGGGGGCGCACGCCCGCGTCGTCCAACCGCAGCTCTGGGTCCTTGTTGAGCAGCCCGTGGATCGCGTCGGCCAGCGGGCCCGCGTTGCGCGGGGTCCGCAGCGGCTCGGTCATGACCGCGGTGAGCGTGGCGATGGCCGATCCCTTGTCGTACGGCGGCCGGCCCTCGACCGAGGCGTACAGCAGCGCGCCCAGCGACCACAGGTCGGCCGGCGGGCCCGGCTTCTGGCCGCGCGCCCGCTCCGGTGAGATGTACGAGGGAGCGCCGACGAGCATGCCGGTGGAGGTGACCGACGGGTCGCCGTCGATCTGGGCGATGCCGAAGTCGCTGAGCACGACGCGGCCGTCGTCGGCGATCAGGACGTTGGACGGCTTCACGTCACGGTGGAGGATGCCCTCCTTGTGGGCGGCCCGCAGGACGTCCAGGACGGTCAGCCCGACCTCGGCGGCCCGCTTCGGGGAGAGCGGCCCGTCCTCGCGGATCGCGTCCGACAGCGAGCGGCCCTCGACCAGCTCCATGACGATCCAGGGCCGGTCGTCCTCCTCGACGACGTCGAAGACGGTCACCGCCCCGGTGTTGCGGATCCGGGCGGTCGCCTTGGCCTCGCGCAGGGTGCGGGTGACCAGGCGGCGCTTCTCGTCCTCGTCGATGTTGTGGGGGAAGCGCAGCTCCTTGACGGCGACCGTGCGACCGAGCGTCTCGTCGACGGCCCGCCAGACGGTGCCCATACCGCCCTTGCCGAGGACTGCGCCGAGTCGGTACCGCTCGGCGATGAGACGCTGGTCGGTGTCGTGCGCCTGACCCATGAATTCCCTCTGCAGTCGCTGAAGATGAAGCTCCCTCATCGCCTGCTTGCGGCGACCGCGGGATGGAGGACTCCATCATCCCTGACTCGGGGCCGTGGTCCCACCCCGGCCCCGCCGTGTGCTAGTCGTGGACGACGAGTCCGGCCATCGCGTTGTCGAAGACCGGCCGGAAATCACCCCATTGGGCAGTCGGCGCGGAGAGGTAGACGGCGAACTCCCGTTCACCGGGCTGCCCGAAGCCGAGGTCGATGGCCTGGAAGCCCCGGGCCTTGCCCTTGAAGGTGAACTCCCAGATGGCCGCCGGTTGACCACGCCACCGGGTGCTCTGCATGCGCAGCCGCTCGTAGCCGTCCAGCTTGGGGATGGTCTGCTGCTCCTCCTCCTCGAAGTGCGCCAGCGGGTCGTTCGCCGCGTAGTCCAGCGTGCCGATCCGCATGCCGGCCAGGCCGGTCGGGTCGACGTAGATGACCTGCCGGCCGTCGTCACTCACCTTGCGGGTCCACCCGTCGGGCACCGGCACGGAGAATCCGCGGTCCGGCTCCTCGGCCAGGTGGTAGCCGGCCGGCACGGGCGACGGGCCCGGCGCGGAGGAGGACGGCGAGGGGGAGGGGGAGAGCGAGGACGGCGAGGACGGCGAGGACGGCGCCGAGTGGCCCGGCCGAGCCCCGTCGTCCCGGGCGCCGGCGGGGCCGCCGAAGTACCGGGCGGCGTAGAACCCGCCGCCGGCGAGGGCCGCGGCCAGTACGACGGCCGTCAGCGCCCGTACGCCGGTGCGGCGCCGGCGCTCCGGGGCCGCCGGCGCGACCGCGCCCCCCGACGGGACCGTGGGCACGTGCGGCGGCGCGGGCCGCGGGGCCGGTGCCGGGGGCCGGACGACGGCGGTCGGAGCGGTGCGCGACAGGGCGAGGCTGTCGCGGGGGACGCTCGCGGTCTCGGTCTCGGCGGCGCTCGCCCGCAGCATCCGCTCGGTCTCCGCCGCCGACAGCCGCCGCTCCGGCTCCCGTACCAGCAATCCGGCGATCACCGGTCCCAACGGCCCGGCACTGGCCGCCACCGGCACCTCATCCGTCGCGATCGCGTACGCCGTCTCGATCGCCGTGTCCCGGCGGAACGGCGAACGCCCCTCCACCGCCTGGAACAACGTCGCCCCCAACGCCCACAGATCCGCCTGAGGCCCCGGCGCACCACCGGTCAGCCGCTCCGGAGCCAGGAAGTCGATCGAACCGATCAGCTCACCGGTCCGCGTCAGCGTCGACGTGCCCGACGCCTGCGCGATACCGAAATCCGTCAGCACCACCCGGCCCGACTCCGACAACAGCACATTGCCCGGCTTCACATCCCGGTGCAGCACTCCCGCCGCATGCGCCGCACGCAACGCCGCGATCATGGCCCGGCCGATCCGCGCCGCCTCCCCCGGCCCCACCGGACCCCGCTCCTTCAGCAGGTCACCCAGCGTCGTGGACGGCACGTACTCCATCACGATCACCGGCAGGCCCTCGTCGTCGACCACGTCATGGACCACCACCACATTGGGATGACTGATCCGCGCGGCACTACGCGCCTCCCGCCGGGTCCGCTCGAACAGCGTCTCCAGCTCGTCGTCCTGCAGATGCGGCTGCGGCGGGTGCAGCCGCTTGACCGCCACCGCACGACCCAGCAGCTCGTCGTCGGCCCGCCAGACCGTGCCCATGCCGCCGCGGCCTATCCGCTCGACGAGCCGGTACCTCCCGGCCACCAGGCGTCCGAGGTCGGACATCGCGCGCCCCTTCCTGCCACGTACCAGAAGGAACGATATCCGGCCGGGCCGCCGACCCCGTCAAGGCCGTGGCCCACGCCTCACCCGGCGTACCGACGGGGGCTACAGCGGCACGATGTCCGGGGCGCCCAGCCGGGCGGCGTCCGCGGTCTGGTCGTCGGGCTGGCGCTGCGACTCGCGCTCGGCCTCGACCCGCTTCTCGTAGTGCTCGACCTCCTTCTCCACCTGGTCCTTGTCCCAGCCCAGCACGGGTGCCATCAGCTCGGCGGCCTCACGGGCGCTGAGCGTGCCGCGGTCGAAGGTCTCGATGGAGATGCGGGTGCGCCGGGTGAGCACGTCGTCCAGGTGCCGCGCGCCCTCGTGCGAGGCGGCGTAGACGACCTCGGCGCGCAGGTAGTCGTCGGCCCCGCCGAGCGGGCGGCCCAGCGAGGGGTCGTCCTCGATCAGCTGCAGAAGTTCCTCGGAGAGCGATCCGTAGCGGTTGAGCAGGTGCTCTATCCGCGCCACGTGCAGACCGGTGCGCGCCGCGATCCTGGCCCGGGCGTTCCACAGGGCGTGGTAGCCCTCCGCGCCGGCCAGCGGGATCTCCTCGGTGACGCACCCGGCGACGCGGTGCGCCAGGCCGTGCACGGCAGCGTCCACCGCGTCCTTGGCCATCACCCGGTACGTGGTGTACTTGCCGCCCGCGACCACCACCAGGCCGGGCACCGGATGCGCCACGGTGTGCTCGCGCGACAGCTGGCTGGTGGCCTCCGACTCCCCCGCCAGCAGCGGTCGAAGGCCCGCGTACACGCCCTCCACGTCGTCCCGCGTCAGCGGCACGGCGAGCACGGAGTTGACGTGTTCCAGCAGGTAGTCGATGTCGGCGCTGGACGCGGCCGGGTGCGACTTGTCCAGGCTCCAGTCGGTGTCCGTCGTCCCGACGATCCAGTGGCGGCCCCACGGGATCACGAAGAGCACGCTCTTCTCCGTCCGCAGGATCAGCCCCGTCGCGGAGTGGATCCGGTCCTTCGGCACGACCAGGTGTATCCCCTTGGACGCCCGCACGTGGAACTGCCCACGCTCCCCGATCAGCGCCTGCGTGTCGTCCGTCCACACCCCGGTGGCGTTCACGATCTGCCGGGTGCGCACCTCGTAGACGCCCCCGGCCTCCACGTCCTCGACCCGGGCGCCCACCACGCGCTCGCCCTCGCGCAGGAAGCCGATCACCCGGGCCCGGTTCGCGGCCAGCGCGCCATAGGCGGCGGCCGTCCTGACCAGCGTCATCGTGTACCGGGCGTCGTCCATCTGCGCGTCGTAGTACTGCAGCGCCCCGACCAGGGCGTCCTTCCGCAGGCACGGCGCCACGCGCAGCGCGCTCTTGCGGCTGAGGTGACGATGGTGCGGCAGGCCCCGCCCGTGCCCGGAGGACAGCGCCATCGTGTCGTACAGCGTCACGCCGGCTCCCGCGTAGAAGCGCTCCCAGACGCGGTGCTGCAGCGGGTACAGGAACGGCACCGGCTTCACCAGGTGCGGCGCCAGGCGCTGGAGCAGCAGACCGCGCTCCTTGAGGGCCTCCCGGACGAGGGCGAAGTCCAGCATCTCCAGGTAGCGCAGCCCGCCGTGGATCAGCTTGCTCGACCGGCTCGACGTCCCGGACCCCCAGTCGCGGGCCTCCACGATGCCGGTCGTCAGCCCGCGCGTCGCGGCGTCCAGCGCCGTTCCGGCGCCCACGACGCCCGCGCCCACGACGAGTACGTCGAGTTCCTGTTCCGCCATCCGGGCAAGCGCGGAGCCACGCTCCGCCGGTCCCAGTGTCGCCGTCAGCATCCTGGCCTCCCGTCGTGACGCGGGGTCGCGCCTCAGCGCATTCCCCGTCCCCACGATCGTTACCCGTGTCGTGCCCCCCGGCTACTCCGGGCTCCGCCGGCGCGGGGGGCGTCCGCGCGGGTGCGTCGCGGTTGCTGTGGGGGTTTCCCCGCCCGCCGCAGGCGCAACGCACCCGCACACGACGACCGGCCGCACCCCGGACGGCAAGGACGAGGCACCGGGGGACACCGGACCGCGTGGCGTGCAGTCATATCAGCTACCTGTCTGGTTAGCCTGATTTCGCGCCATTTGGGTACCAGGACGCACCCCGTCGCAGGAGAGGACCCCCATGCCCGCAGACCTCGCTGTCATCGGCCTCGGCCACACCGGGCTGCCCCTCGCGCAGGCGGCCAGCGCCGCCGGCCTGGGGGTGATCGGGTACGACCGGGACGAGCACGTGGTGGAGGCGATCAACGCCGGCAGCCGGGTGCCCTGCGGCGTGCTGGCCGCCGCCGACGTACGGCGGATGCTCGCGGGCGGCTTCCGCGCGACCGCGGACACGGCCGCCCTGGGCCGGGCGCGGGCAGCCGTGCTGTGCGCGCCGACCCCGCTCGGGGAAGGCGGGGAGCCGGACCTGACGGCGCTGGCGGAGGCCGCCCACGCGCTGGCCCGGCAGCTTCGGCCGCACAGCACGGTGGTCCTGGAGTCGCCGGTGTACCCGGGGACGACGGAGGACTTTTTGCGCCCGCTGCTGGAGGAGGGGTCCGGCCTGCGGGCCGGCCACGGCTTCCACCTGGCGTACGCCCCCGCGCGGCACCCGGGCACGCCGAAGGTGATCGGCGGGCTCACCCCCGCCTGCACGGAGGCCGCGGCCGTCTTCTACGGCCGGTTCACCGAACGGATCGTCCGGGCCCGGGGCGTGCGCGAGGCGGAGACCGTGCAGTTGCTGGAGACCAACTACCGGCACGTCAACATCGCCCTGGCCAACGAGATGGCCGTGTTCTGCCACGACATCGGCGTGGATGTCTGGGACGTCATCCGCTGCGCGGAGACGCGTCCCCACGGTTTCCAGGCCTTCCGCCCCGGCCCCGGGGTCGGCGGCCACACCATGCCGCTGAACCCCGGTCACCCGCCGTACCAAGGCCGGGTGCGCGGCCACCCGCTGCGTCTGGTCGAGTACGCGCAGGAGGTCAACACGCGTATGCCGCGCTACGTGGTGCAGCGCGCCGCGGCCCTGCTGAACGAGCACGGCAAGTCGTTGCGCGGGGCGCGGGTGCTGCTGCTGGGCGTGACGTACAAGCCGGACCTGCCGGACCAGGAGCGCTCGCCGGCCCGTGAGATCGGCGCCCGCCTCGCCGAGCTGGGCGCGCAGCTGAGCTACCACGACCCGTACGCCCCGCAGTGGCGCGTGCTGGACCGCCCGGTACCCCGCGCCGACGCCCTGTGGGAGGCGGCGGCGCACGCCGACCTGACGATCCTGCTCCAGCACCACCGCACCTACGACATGCAGGGCCTGGCGGTGAAGGCCCAGTTGATGCTGGACACCCGCGGGGCCACCCCGGCCGGGGCGGCCGCGCGGCTGTGAGCCTCCCGGGCGTCGCTTCATGGCGCTCGGCGCGGAGGCGAGACCCGTCCTCCATGGAGTAGCGCACGTACACGGATGCGCGCGCCTAGGCGGGCGCCGAGCGGCTTCGACGCCCTTCTCGCCGCATGGACGCCGGTATCCGGGACGGCGCGGTGCACTGAGGACGTCCCGGCCACCGACGACGAGGGCCCCGCGGCGACTGCCGTGGGGCCCTCGATCGGTATGGGTGGTGGGTCAGCTCTTCAGGAACTGCTTGAAGTAGGGCCGCAGGTACGGCTCCAGGGAGGTCGAGTATGCGCCCGCCATGTGGCTGTTGTCCCAGTAGACGACCTCACCGCCGATGACCGCCGGGCAGTAGCCCTCGGCGCAGAACGCCGGAATCGTGTCGATGACGTCGAACCCATACTTCTCGGCCTCCTCACGCTCGGCCTTGCGGAACTCCGGGAAGTCGAGCACGACTGTGGACTTGGGGGAGCAGGCGGCCGCCCCGTCGGAGTTCCGGGCCAGGCAGTCCGGGACGGCGAAGTTCGGGTGCGGGGTGTCGGTCATGTAGACGAGCTTGGCGCCGTTGGCCTGGAGCCGCTCGAACGTCTTGTCGGCTCCGGCCCGGGTGGTGGTCCACTGGACTCGGTTGGTGACGACAATGAGGTCCGGGCGGAGCGCGTCGATCTTGTCCAGGGCGGTCTTCCGCCACGCGGTGCACTCGGTGTACTCGCGTCCGAGGTCCGCACGGGTGATCTGGTACACCTCGGGGGCGCAGCCACTCTTGATCACGGTGATGACCTTGACGTGCAATTTCAGACCGAGGTCGTTGAACGCGTTGCCCCACTGGTAGGCGTGCGAGTCGCCGAACAGGACCATCGTCTTCTTGGCAGAGGTGTCGCCGATGACGCAGCTGTCCTGCACGACGAACGCGGTGACGAGCAACTGGTCGATACATCCGTGGTCGCCGCGGTCGTCGGGCGCCTTCAGCAGGGTGTCCTGGCTGAGCACCGGGTGGTCGCGTTCCTCCACGGCCTGCTTGACGGACGCGGCGCCTTGGTGGCCCTGCGCCACGGCGCCGGCCGTGGTCTGCACCGCGATGTTGAGCGGCACCACACGCACGGCGAGAGTCATGACGACGGCGGCGGTGGCGGTCAGGGACACCCCCATGAGGATGCCGCGCCACGGTATCTGGACCATCCGGACGTTCGCCTTGAAGGGCCGCTCGACGAGGTAGTGCATGCAGACGGCGAGGATGAAGGAGAGCACCGCCACCCGCCAGCGGTCGGAATAGCCGAACTCCCGGCTGATGAACTCCGGGAACAGGATGAGCAGCGGCCAGTGCAGCAGGTACCAGCTGTAGCTGGCGTTGCCGATGAAGTCGAAGACCGGGTTGTCGAGGAGCTTTTCCGCACCGAAGCGGGGCGCGGCGCAACCGCCGGCGATCACCAGCGCGGCGCCCACCACCGGCCCGGCCACCGCGTAGCCGGGCAGTGGGGTGTGCTCGTTGATGAGCAGCGCGGTGCCCACGGCGCCGAGGATGCCGACCCAGGTGAGGAAGCCCGCGAACCACAGGTTCATACGGGAGAGGAGCCTGGCGTTCAGAGCGACGAAGACGCCCAGGGCCAGCTCCCAGACCCGGGTCTGGGTGCCGAAGTAGGCGAGCGGCTGGTCGGACTTGGTCTGGGTGACCGACAGGTAGAGCGAGCCGGCGATGGCCGCGGCGAGGAAGAGTCCTATCAGGAAGCGGCTGCGGGTGAGCACCCGGCTGAGCCAGGCGACGACGACGAGCGCGATCGGCGCGACGACGTAGAACTGCTCCTCGATGCCGAGCGACCAGAAGTGCTGGTAGGGGGACTGGCTTCCGTCGTTGGCGAAGTAGTCGGTGCCGTTCTCGGCGAGCCGCCAGTTGATGAAGCTCAGGGAGGCCGCGAAGCCGTCCTTCATGTAGTCGCGGAAGGAGAACGGACCGGCGAAGAACCAGGCGAAGACAGCGGTGACCACGAGGGTGAGCGAGGCGCCGGGCGCGAGCCGGCGGAAGCGCCGGGCCCAGAACTTGCCCAACGAGACCTTGCCGGTCCGGCTGATCTCACCCAGGAGCTGACTGCCGATGAGGAAGCCGCTCAGAACGAAGCTGATGTCGACGCCGCCGTGGATGTCGACGATGCCGCAGTGCATCGCGACCACCATCATGATGGCGACGGCGCGCAGACCCTGGAGGTCCGGGCGGTACTTGCGCAGGCGGTCCGTCTTCTCCGGCTGCGGCTCCGCCCGATGCTGGTGCGGGAGCTGCGGACTGACGGCCGTTGAGGCGTGGGTGGTCACGATTCTCCAGAAAATGCCCGGTTGGGCCCGCGAGGGCCGACCGGCTGCTTCAGTGGACCGTCGGGCAGGCGACAGCCGTTCCGCTGACGCGCACCCCTTGGGCGGGAATGCGGATGCCGCACGACAGCCGCAGCTGGGCGGGCAGCTCGTTCTGCGCGCCGATGTGGGCGTGGCAACCCACGACGACCTCGTGAAGGAACGATTCGCTGCCGATCGAGGAGTCGTGGTCGACCACGGACTCCCGGATGCGGGCGCCCTCGGCCACGGTGACGTTCGCACCGATGATGGAGCGATCGACGACCACGTGCGGACCGATGAGGGCATGCGGGCCGATCGTCGAGCCGCCTGTGACGAGGGCGGTCGGGTCGACGGAGGCCGTGGGATGGATCAGGTTGTCGGCGGGCGTCTCCACGAGGGGGGAGGTCGCCTTGCCGGCGACCAGGTCGGCCGAGCCGTGGACGAAGGCCAGCGGCGTACCGAGGTCGCGCCAGTAGTCATCCGTGGTGTGGCCGAACACGCGCCGTCCCTGCGCGACGAGCCGCGGGAAGGTCTCCTGCTCGACCGAGACCTCGCGGCCGGCGGGGATGGTGTCCAGCACGGACCGGCTGAAGACGTAGCAGCCGGCGTTGATCTGGTCGGTGACGCACTCCTCGGCCGTCTTCGGCTTCTCGAGGAAGGACAGCACCCGGCCGTCCTCGTCGGTGGGGACGAGGCCGAAGGCGCGCGGGTCGGCGACCCGCGTGAGGTACAGGGTGACGTCCGCGTCCTTGTCCTCGTGCCGCGCCAGGATGGCGCGCAGGTCCACGCCGGACAGGATGTCGCCGTTGAGGATGAGGACCGGCGCGTCGGCGGGGCCGCCGCGCAGCAGGCGCGCGGCGTTGCGGATGGCCCCGCCCGTGCCGAGCGGGACGTCCTCGACGGCGTAGGAGATCCGCAACTCCCGGGAGAAGTCCTTGAACTCCTCCTCGAAGAGGCCGGCGAGGTACGAGGTGGCGAACACCACGTGCTCGACCCCCGCGTCCATCAGCTTGGCGATCTGGTGCCGGATGAAGGACGAGCCCGCCACATTGAGCAGCGGCTTCGGGGTGTGGTTCGTCAGCGGGCGCAGGCGGGTTCCCTTGCCGCCCACCAGGATGATGGCTTCTTGCATGACTGCCTCCGCTCGGTCAGCTGGTGGGGGCGGTACCGGGCCCCGCGTAGTCTGAGGTGAAGCAGGACTTGATGGCCTTCTCCGAGAGGGGGCGCCCGGCGAAGTCGAGCCGGGAGGCGACCTTGTCGTCGGGCTTGGTGTGCGGGTCGTCGTCGAACGCGAGTGACCACCAGTAGACGCCTTGCATCTTGCGCTCCTGCACGACCTGGCAGACGGCGCTGTACCAATTCGCCTGTACTTGAAGGTTGACGGCCCGCTTGACGTAGAAGTCACCGGGGGCGTGATAGGCGCCGTCCATGGCGCCGATGCCGGTCTCGGAGACGAGGATGTTCGGCAGCGGACCGGTGTCCTTCTTGTCCAGCCAGTGGTTCCAGCCCTTGACCAGGTCCTGTACTGGAGCGGTGTCGGGCACCTTGACGGGGAAGTAGGCGTCGACGCCGAGGTGGTTGACCGGCATGTTGATCCGGCGGGTGACGTAGGCGTCCCAGTTGGCGTCGTAGGCGACCTCACCGGAGAAGTCCTTCTCGGCGTAGGTGACCAGGCTGTCCCAGCCGGGGTCGCCTTCGAGGGAGTTCAGCTCGGTACCGATCACGAAGGTGTCCGCCTTCGTGTCGTCGGCGACCTTGAGGTACGGGGTGAGGAACTGCTTGTACGAGGCGAACCAGGCGGAGCGCGAGTCGGGCTCGATGTTTCCGCGCCAGCCGTTCGACTGCTCCAGGGTGCCTTCGTCCAGGATCGGGCGGACCGTGGTGCGGAACCCGGCGTCCTTGAAGACCTTCAGCACGCGCTCGAGACGGTCCGGGGACGGGGTCTTGGCGCCGGCCGAGAGCTTGTTGGACGTGGAGTTCTCGATGAAGAACGGGAACGAGACCGACACCGCGTTCGCGCCCAGGTCGATGAGGTACTTCGCCTGCTTGCCCGCCTGCGCCTCGATGAACGTGTCGGATCGTTTCCGCTTCTCCTCCTCCCAGTAGAGCTGTACGCCCCACTGCGCCATGCCCTTCTTCCAGGGCTTGGCGACCTGGAGGGCTTCGGCGGGGGAAGACGGGGAATCGGAGGGAGAGGACGCCGACGGTGTGCCGGCGATGTCGCCCTTGGGAGTGGCGGAGTCCCCGGCGTCGCCTACGACGATCTTGGGTATCGCCGAGCCCGACTCCCAGCGAACCGGATGGTCGCCGAGGACGAAGGGGGTGCCCAGCACGACAGTGAGGACGCTCACCGGAAAGACGGCGAGCAGGGGAAGGCGCGAGCGCATGTCAGTTGTCTTCCGGGCGGTCAGGCGGGCTTGGCGATGACGACGAACTTGTTCTCCTCGCGCCGGACGAACCTCAGGAAGCCCTTGAAGCCGCCGAGTCCTTCCAGCACGGAGAAGACGGGGATGAGAGCGACCACGACGATCGGCTCCCACCACTTGCGCCGGCCGCTGGCCGAGGCGACCGCGTTCAGCCGCAGACCTTCCCAGTAGGTCCAGATGACGTAGGCGAAGTTGAGGGCCCAGAGGATGACCACGGACTGGGTCACGGGCGAGGTGTTCATGTCATTGATGAGCCAGCCGAAGAGCAGCACGGCACCGATGTGCTGGAGCGGGCCGAGGATCCAGGTCGCCACACAGATGGCGAGAAACCACCGGTAGCGGAGCGGAATCGTCCGGTTGAAGCACAGGGCGACCAGACCCCAGGCCCACCGGTCGCGCTGCTTCACGAAGTCCTTGGCGGTGGCCGGAGAAGCACCGTAGCAGCGGCCGTTGAACCAGTCGCTGCGTCCCGGATAGCGACGGCAGAACGTGAGGGCGAGTTGCGCGTCCTCGACAATCGCCTTCGGCCCGAAGTCCCAGCCGATCGTCGCCTCGACCGAAGCCCGGAGAACGAGGAGTTCGCCGTGCACGCCGGCTACCGGGGTTCCCATTCCGGTGAGCGCCCGGAATCGCGCGATGTCGTCCGCGGGGCGCACGGCGTCGGCGAGCCAGGTGAACATGTTGACCGCGCTTTCCCGCGGATAGGTGAGAATTCCCTGGGCCATGTGCTTGGCCTCGTCGGGCGTCGCGCGCCGCTGGCGGTTGATGAACTGCGCGAGCGCCGCCGCGGTGTCGGGGCCGACCCCGGTGTCGTCGTCCATGTGCAGCACCCACACGTCGTCGAGCGCCTCGCCCTCGGCGATGCGCAGCTCGTGCGCGTAGTGGTTGGCGCGTGCCTTGAAGCGGGTGCCGTTGGCCGTGGCGTACGCCTTGGGCACCGTGACGACACGGATCAGCGGGTGGAGGGTGGCCAGCCGGTCGATGTCCGCCGCGGCCTCGCAGCCCTCCTCGGTGAGGACGTCCACACGCATGTACGGGAACCATTCCGGCAGGTGCTCGACGTACGAGAGCACGGAGCGCTCAAGCGCCGGATAGGTGTCGTGCCGTCCGATGGTCGGCACCAGCACGATGAGGAAGTCCTGCTCGACAGGGGCGGGCGGCACCATGTTGACGCTGCGCCTGATCCTGCGGCGGATGAGCCACGCGCCCTGGATGCCCACCAGCACGCCCACGACGGGCAGCGACCAGACGATACTCAGCGCCCAACTGAGCGGGGTCCGGCTGGGCGAGTACGACCACAGACCGAAAGCCAGCAGCAGCATGAAGGGGATCAGGAACGGCAGGATCCCCGGCTTCCAAGCGGCGGTGCGTTGTGCCAACTTGGCGTTGTGCCGCGAGTGCGGCACAACCCCATCGACCTGTGTGACGGCCATGGCGACTGTTGAACTCCCCTGAAGATGACAATGCGTTGAGGCAACGAGAATCCCGGTCATGACACGGCTGGGCGTATCACGACAACGTCCCGTCCGAGCCCCTACCCCTCAACGACTTTCGGACGTTTTGGCCAGTGGCGCTCAGATGCCCCCCAGGCGCCGAAGCCGCTGACCGAACAGGAACACGATCCTCGCATGCCTGTGCCATACAAGGGAACCCGATGGAGAACCTGTGTTCAAAAGTTAACCTTATGGTGCACCTGATGCTCCAGAGGCAACCTCGCCGACCTGGGCTTTCAGGGCTCCGCTGATCGACTTCCCCGGGTATGAGAACCTTCACACCACGTCCGTACAACCTTTTACGGTTGCCGTCGCGCGGCTCCTCGCGCATGAGCGCCAGTGCGTTCGATCAGTGATCAAGCGGGGGCTTGTGCAGTGATTCCCAGTCGAAGCGTCCGCCTTGTGTCGAAGTGCCGCCGGTGAGAACCGCCGGCGCGTAGTAGGTCCGCTGCACATCCGATGGCGAGTTGTGCTCTGTCAGTCCGCTTCCCCATACGTTCCAGATCACCCATGGCGTCCCCGTGAGCGTGGCGGGCTGCGCGGCGGACAGCGGGACATGGAAGGACTCCGCCATCATGCGCGGCTTGTCGTAGCGCGCCAATCCCCGGTACCAGATCTGCGTCCACGGCTCCCCCCGGAACGGCCGCTCCGGCGTGTCGCTGTAGTCGTCGACTCCCACCACGTCGACGTATTCACCGCCCGGGTAGTACGCCCGGGGATCGGTACCGTGCTTCCCCGCCCAGGAACTGGGCGCCCAGACGAAGATCAGGTTGTGCAGGCCTCTGGTGCCGACAAGGTAGTCGTACGTCGTCCGCCACAGTTTCCGGTACAACTCGGGGCGCTGGCCGGCCCACCAGAACCCGCTGGAGCAGTCACGCGCGTTCATCTCGTGGTACGGCCGCAGCAGCACCGGTACATCACGAGCAGCGAGGTAGGCCAGGTGGTCGGCGAGGAAGGACAGGTCGACCAGCAGATCGTGCTGCTCGGCCGTGCCGGGCGTCACCACCCGGGCAAACCAGTCCGGGTCGTGGGCCGCGGGTGAGTTACGGCACCGCGTGTGGACGTAGTCCTTCACCGGGCTGCCCGGATAGGGCTCGTGGAACGACATACCGACGATGCCGGCCGGGCCGCCGCCGTTGCCCGGCAGTGTCACCGTGGTGCCGCCGGAGCAGTCCCGGCGGGGGGCGGAGGCGGAGTCCATCCCCTCCCACACGCCGGCGGCCAAGTCCACGGCGTCGTTGGTGTATCCCCAGTACGGGCGGCAACTCGGCCACGCGGCCGAGTAGGGGCGCGGCTCACCGACACCCCAGGACGACTGTCCGTATCCCGGACCCAGGTCCACCTCCAGGAAACCTGGGAGCCGCCCGGTGATGTCGGCGGGCTTGCGGTAGTAGTAGCCGGGCGGCTTGCGCCCCGGGTAATCGCCGTAAGCGGCGTTGTAGCGTTCGTTCTGCAGCTCATCGTGCTGGCCGATGACGGTGTGGGTGGGCCGGCCGGCGCGGGCGTCGTTCTCCAGCCCGGCGAGCATCGCGTACACCGCACGAGCCGACGAGGACGCCTGGGGGTCCCGGGTTCGCACATCCGTCCCGATGTGCTGCGCAGCGACTGTGCCCATCCGCGCCGAGTCCTGCCCGATCAGCGGCAGCAGGACTCCCAGCACTCCGCCGACCAGGGCACATCTGACCCATCTTCTTCGTATCAGGAGAAGTCCCCCCAAGGACTGCGAGGCCGGCCTCCCGAGGCGCCGGCACGATCGTTTGTCAGGTCGCCGGCGCCTCTACTCGGGTTGCAGGCAGGTCACACCCGCTCAGCGGTGGTGCGTCGGCGACACCGTGACCTCGACCCGCTGGAACTCCTTCAGTTCGGAGTAGCCGGTGGTCGCCATCGCGCGGCGCAGCGCGCCGAAGAAGTTCATGGATCCGTCGGGCTCGTGGGAGGGGCCGAGCAGGATCTGCTCGGTCGTTCCCGCGGTGCCCAGGTTCATGCGCTTGCCGCGCGGCAGTTCCTCGTGGGTGGCCTCCATGCCCCAGTGGAAGCCGCGGCCTGGCGCGTCGGTGGCGCGGGCCAGCGGGGAGCCCATCATCACCGAGTCGGCGCCGCAGGCGATCGCCTTCGGCAGGTCGCCGCTGGAGCCGAAGCCGCCGTCGGCGATGACGTGCACGTAACGGCCGCCGGACTCGTCCATGTAGTCGCGGCGGGCCGCGGCCACGTCGGCGACCGCGGTGGCCATCGGCACCTGGATGCCGAGGACGTTGCGGGTGGTGTGGGCGGCGCCGCCGCCGAAGCCGACGAGGACGCCCGCGGCGCCGGTGCGCATCAGGTGCAGCGCGGCGGTGTAGGTGGCGCAGCCGCCGACGATGACCGGGACGTCGAGTTCGTAGATGAACTGCTTCAGGTTGAGCGGCTCGTGGGAGCCCGACACGTGCTCGGCGGAGACCGTCGTGCCGCGGATGACGAAGATGTCCACGCCCGCGTCGACCACGGCCTTGGAGAACTGCGCGGTGCGCTGCGGGGAGAGCGCGGCGGCCGTGACCACACCGGCGTCGCGCACCTCCTTGATGCGCTGGCCGATCAGCTCCTCCTTGATCGGCGCCGCGTAGATCTCCTGCAGCCGCCGGGTGACGGAGGCGTCGTCCAGCTCGGCGATCTCGGCGAGCAGCGGCTCGGGGTCCTCGTAGCGGGTCCACAGACCCTCGAGGTTGAGCACGCCCAGGCCGCCGAGGTTGCCGATGCGGATGGCGGTCTCCGGGGAGACCACGGAGTCCATCGGCGCCGCGAGGAAAGGCAGCTCGAAGCGGTAGGCGTCGATCTGCCACGCGATCGAGACCTCCTTGGGGTCCCGCGTACGGCGGCTCGGGACGACGGCGATGTCGTCGAATGCGTATGCCCTGCGGCCGCGCTTGCCCCGCCCGATCTCGATCTCAGTCACTGTCGCTATGCCTTTCCTTCGTGGCCTGCCCGTCCAGTATCCCAGGCAGGGCAGCCGGAAGCCCGCGGCCGTACGGGGCCGCGGGCTCCGGATTGTCCGCTCGTACCGTCAGCGCGTGTGGTAGTTCGGCGCCTCGGTGGTCATCTGGATGTCGTGCGGGTGGCTCTCCTTGAGGCCGGCCGCGGTGATCCGCACGAAGCGGCCCTTCTCCTTCAGCTCGGGGATCGTCGCGGACCCGACGTACCCCATGGAGGAACGCAGGCCGCCGATCAGCTGGTGGGCCACCGCGGAGAGCGGGCCGCGGTAGGGCACCTGGCCCTCGATGCCCTCGGGGACGAGCTTGTCCTCGGACAGCACGTTGTCCTGGAAGTAGCGGTCCTTGGAGTAGGACTGCGCCTGCCCGCGCGACTGCATCGCGCCGAGCGAGCCCATGCCGCGGTACGACTTGAACTGCTTGCCGTTGATGAAGAGCAGCTCGCCCGGCGACTCCTCGCAGCCGGCGAGGAGGCTGCCCAGCATCACGGTGTCCGCGCCGGCCGCGATGGCCTTGGCGATGTCGCCGGAGTACTGCAGGCCGCCGTCGCCGATCAGCGGGACGCCGGCCGGGCCGGCCGCGAGGGAGGCCTCGTAGATCGCCGTCACCTGGGGCGCGCCGACGCCCGCGACCACGCGGGTGGTGCAGATGGAGCCGGGGCCGACACCGACCTTGATGCCGTCGGCGCCCGCGTCGATCAGCGCCTGGGCGCCGTCACGGGTGGCGACGTTGCCGGCCACCACGTCGATCTTGATGTTGGCCTTGACCTTGGCGACCATGTCGAGGATGCCGCGGCTGTGGCCGTGGGCGCTGTCGATGACCAGGAAGTCGGCACCGGCCTCGACCAGCCGCTGGGCGCGGAGGAAGGACTCGTCGCCGACGCCCACCGCGGCGCCGACCAGCAGACGGCCCTCGGCGTCCTTGGCGGCGTTGGGGTACTGCTCGGCCTTCACGAAGTCCTTGACCGTGATCAGGCCCTTGAGGCGGCCCTCGTCGTCGACGAGCGGCAGCTTCTCGATCTTGTGCTTGCGCAGCAGGTCCATCGCGTCGACGCCGGAGATGCCGACCTTGCCGGTGACCAGCGGCATCGGCGTCATGACCTCGCGGACCTGCCGGGAGCGGTCGCTCTCGAAGGCCATGTCGCGGTTGGTCACGATGCCCAGCAGCTTGCCGGAGGGGTCGGTGACGGGGACGCCGCTGATGCGGAACTTGCCGCACAGGGCGTCGGCCTCGGCGAGGGTGGCGTCGGGGTGGACGGTGATCGGGTCGGACACCATGCCGGACTCGGACCGCTTGACCAGGTCGACCTGGTTGACCTGGTCCTCGATGGACAGGTTGCGGTGGAGGACGCCCACACCGCCCTGGCGGGCCATCGCGATGGCCATCCGCGCCTCGGTGACCTTGTCCATCGCCGCCGACAGCAGCGGGATGTTCACACTGACGTTCCGGGAGACCTTCGAGCGGGTGTCGACCTGGTTCGGCACGACGTCCGACGCACCCGGGAGCAGCAGCACGTCGTCGTAGGTGAGTCCGAGCAGCCCGAACTTCTCGGCTACTCCGTCGGCGTTCAACGTCATGACACCTTCCCCATGGTCTTGCCCGGCGAGATGTTCAATGCTAATGGCTCCCGCGGGTAACCAGTTCCGCCCCTGGAGCGGGGCCGGGGGCGGCGTCCGCTAGGCGCTCAACCCGGGGGCGCCCGCGGCGGCTTCCTCCGCCAGCGCCCGCAGCCGGGACAGCGCACGGTGCTGGGCCACCCGGACGGCGCCCGGCGACATGCCGAGCACCTGACCGGTCTCCTCGGCGGTGAGACCCACGGCGACGCGGAGCAGCACCAGCTCCCGCTGGTGCACCGGAAGGTTGGCGAGCAGCTTCTTCGCCCACTCCGCGTCACTGCTGAGCAGCGCCCGCTCCTCGGGCCCGAGCGAGTCGTCCGGCTGCTCGGGCATCTCGTCGGAGGGCACGGCCGTCGAGCCGGGACCGCGCATCGCGGCCCGCTGGAGGTCGGCGACCTTGTGTGCGGCGATGCCGAAGACGAAGGCCTCGAAGGGCCGCCCCTGGTCCCGGTAGCGGGGCAGGGCGCACAGCACCGCGAGGCACACCTCCTGGGCGAGGTCGTCCACGAAGTGGCGCGCGTCACCCGGCAGCCGCGACAGTCGGGTCCGGCAATAGCGCTCGGCCAGCGGGTGCACATGGGCGAGCAGGTCGTGCGTCGCCTGCTCGTCGCCGTCCACGGCTCGACGTACGAGTGCCCCTATGGCTGTCTCATTGCCGGTGGCCTCGTCGCGCATCCGTCCATAGTGCATCCCCGCAAGCCGCTCCGTGGGCTCGGACCCGTGGTTGTGCTCCGAAGCGTTATGCGGCGCGCCGTGTGGAGCGCTTCGAGGGACCGCACCGGCCGTAGTCATGTCACGCACCCGCCGCCCCGCCCGACCGTGTCCCCGAGAGTCCATACCTCAAGCATGCGCCCTCGGCGCGGAAACCGGTACGAGCGGGGCAGCCGCACGGCCGCCCCGCAGCTCTTCGGCCCCTCAGCCCTCACGAGGCCGCCGCCTCAGCGCACCAGGCCCCAGCGGAAGCCGAGCGCCACCGCGTGGGCCCGGTCCGAGGCGCCGAGCTTCTTGAACAGGCGTCGCGCGTGCGTCTTGACGGTGTCCTCGGAGAGGAAGAGCTCGCGGCCGATCTCGGCATTGGAGCGGCCGTGGCTCATGCCCTCCAGCACCTGGATCTCGCGGGCGGTCAGCGTCGGGGCGGCGCCCATCTCGGCCGAGCGCAGCCGGCGCGGGGCGAGCCGCCAGGTCGGGTCGGCCAGCGCCTGGGTGACCGTGGCCCGCAACTCGGCGCGCGAGGCGTCCTTGTGCAGGTATCCGCGGGCACCGGCGGCGACCGCGAGGGCCACCCCGTCCAGGTCCTCGGCGACCGTGAGCATGATGATGCGGGCGCCGGGGTCGGCGGACAGCAGCCGCCGTACGGTCTCGACGCCGCCGAGGCCGGGCATCCGGACGTCCATGAGAATGAGGTCCGAGCGGTCGGCGCCCCACCGGCGGAGGACTTCCTCGCCGTTGGCCGCGGTCGTCACACGCTCCACGCCGGGCACGGTCGCGACCGCGCGGCGCAGGGCCTCTCGGGCAAGCGGGGAGTCGTCGCAGACGAGAACGGAAGTCATGACCGTCCTCCGCAGCTGATCCGCGTCACGTTGAGCCTCCAGGCTGAATCGTTCACCGGTGGGGACGACAGCCTCGGGCGCCTGCCCGATTAGTTCGACCGCCAACCACTTCCGCACCTTCAACGACCCTCACTCGAAAGAGTTACGGAGTTTGGCGGCCCACTCCCGCACTCTCCGTGCGCGGACCGACACGGATCAGCAACATCGCAGGTCGCGGGCGTTCGCCGGGCCTCAAAAACCGGCACAACGGGCGCCCGCTTGCAGCACACGCCAGCCGCCGACCGGGGGGCAATGTCAGATTTTGCCTGTTTGGAGGCTTTTTACCCGCATGGCGGGAGTTCGTTGGCGATTTTGTGATGAATCATATTTACATCTACTTCGACAGTAGATGTAACGTCGACAACACCTTCCCAGAGCTTCGCGCCTGGACGGTGTCCCTGCAGCCCACCTCTCGAGGAGATGAGCAATGGCAGACTTCTCCCGCCTCCCGGGCCCCAACGCCGACCTCTGGGACTGGCAGCTGGTAGCCGCCTGCCGTGGTGTCGACAGTTCCCTGTTCTTCCACCCCGAGGGAGAGCGCGGCGCCGCCCGGAGCGCGCGTGAGGCGGCGGCGAAGGAGGTGTGCATGCGCTGCCCCGTCCGCGCCGAGTGCGCGACGCACGCTCTGACGGTCCGCGAGCCCTACGGGGTCTGGGGCGGACTCACCGAGGACGAGCGCGAGGAGATGATGGGCCGGTCCCGCAACCGGGTCATGAGCTCGCACGCCACCGGCAGTCACTGACTCACCGGACATCAGCCACAGAGGAAACGTTTCATCACATGCGACGGGGCCCGCGGTGCCGCGGACTCGGACCGTCGGGGGGCGCGCGGGGCCGCGGGTCGCAGCCGCTCCGGCGTACGGTCGTGCCGTGGCTCGCACGCCAATACGCGGCCGTATCCCCTCCAGCGCCCGGCCGCGCCGAGACCCGTCCCCGACGCCACCCGGCCGATCGCCGCCGGACAGTCGTCCGTGGCGAAGTCGATGCGCCGCTCCAAGCGCTCGTGCCCGCGCGCGCGACCGGGTGCCGACGACGTAACCAGCCCGCCGTCCACGGCTCGTCCGCGAGGTCGCACAGCCGCACCCGCTCCAGCGCCTCATCCGCCGGCTGACCGCCTGCTGGGTGCGGCCCCGTTCCCGCTCGGCGCCCGACAGTGAGCCGGCACGGGCCACGGCACGCAGCACACGGAGGTGGCGGGCCTCCAACACGCCCCGAGCGGGGGCGTCCCCCGGGGGTCGCGTTCCGTGATCGACGATGGACTTCGGGCCGCCCGGGGCGCAGGCTGAGGAACCATGGACATCGCCGGGGAATTCGCGCTGGACGCCGGGATCACCTACCTCAACACCGCCTCGTCGGGCATCGGCCCGCTCCGCTCCGTCGAGGTGCTGCGTACCGCCGTGGCCGCCTGGTCCGACGGCACCGACGACTGGGTGCGCGACGAGCGCGCCCTGGGCGCCGCCCGCGCCGCATACGCCCGCCTCACGGGGGTCACCGCCGACCGCGTCGCGGTCGGCTCCTCCGTCACCACCCATGTCGGCATGATCGCCGCGGCCCTCCCCGCCGGGGCCGAGGTCGTGCTGGCCGACGGCGACTTCAGCTCGCTGGTCAACCCCTTCACCTCCCGCGCCGACATCACGGTGCGCACCGTGCCCCTGGAGGGGGTCGCCGACGCCGTACGTCCCACCACCGGCCTCGTGGCGGTCAGCGCGGTGCAGTCCGCGGACGGCCGGGTCGCCGACCTGGCGGCGGTGCGCGAGGCCGCGTCGCGGCACCGGGCGCGCGTGCTCGTCGACGCCACCCAGGCGGTCGGCTGGCTGCCGCTGAGCGCGGACGGCCTCGACTACGTCGTGTGCGGCGGCTACAAGTGGCTGCTCGCCCCGCGCGGGGTGTCCTTCCTGACCGTGCGGGAGGGCGCCGAGGACGGGCTGTCGGCGCAGTTCGCCGGGTGGTACGCGGCCGAGGACCCGTGGGCCGACTGCTACGGGCCGGTCGCACGTCTCGCCGATTCCGCCCGGCGGTTCGACGTGATGCCGCCGCTTCTGCCGTATCTGGCCGGGGCGGCCTCGCTGGGGCTGATCGAGGAGCTGGGCGTCGAGGCCGTCGGCGCCCACGACGTCGCGCTGGCCGAGCGCTTCCGGGCGGGTCTGCTGCGGCTCGGCCACAAGCCGGTGCCCTCCGGCGCGCGGGCCTCGGCGATCGTGGCCGTCCCGGGCCTCGGCGACGCGGCGCGGCGGCTGGCCGCCGCAGGCATCCGGGTCTCGGCCCGCGCGGGGAACCTGCGGGCGGCCTTCCACCTGTACAACACCGAGGCGGACGTGGACCGGCTGCTGCGGGTGCTCGCGGGCTGAGGCCTGTCGTCGCCCCGGCCGCCGGAAAACACCTCGCCGGGGGCCGGGCGGGCGCCGTACCGTCGCGGGATGAAGCTGCTCTCGGTGAACGTGGGCCGGCCCCGTCCGAACCCGTGGAAGACCAGTGGAACGACCGGTATCGACAAGCACCCGGTGCCGGGCCCGGTGGCGGTGACGGCGCCGGGCCCCAAGGGCACCGGCGCGGTCGGCCTGGCCGGCGACCGGGTGTACGACGTGGCGCACCACGGCGGCACCGACCAGGCGGTCTACGCCTACGCCCGGGAGGACCTCGACACCTGGGAACGCGAACTCGACCTGCCGCTGCGCAACGGCATGTTCGGGGAGAACCTGACCACCTGGGGGCTGGACGTCAACAGTGCCCTGATCGGCGAGCGCTGGCGGATCGGCGGGCAGGGCGGCGCCGTCCTGGAGGTGTCCTGCCCGCGGGTCCCCTGCGCCACCTTCCAGGGCTGGCTGGAACAGGGCGGCTGGATCAAGCGGTTCACGCGGGCCGCGCTGCCCGGCGCCTACCTCCGGGTCGCCGAGGCCGGACAAGTCCGGGCCGGCGACCCGGTCGAGGTCGTCCACCGCCCGGACCACGAGGTCACCGTCGCGCTGACCTTTCGGGCGGTCACCCTGGAGCCCGCGCTGCTCCCCCGGCTGCTGGCGGCGGACGCGCTTCCGCGGGACGTGCGCGCCGCGGCCCGCAGACGCACGGGGGCTGACTAGCCTGCGGCCATGACGACTTCACTGATCACGGGAGCCACCGCGGGAATCGGCGCGGCGTTCGCGCGCCGGCTGGCGGAGGACGGTCACGCCCTCGTCCTCGTCGCCCGCGACGAGCAGCGGCTGGAGGAGTGCGCGGAGCGGCTGCGGCGCACGTACGGGGTGGCGGTCGAGGTGCTGCCCGCCGACCTGTCGGCGGACAAGGGCATCGAGGCGGTCGAGGCACGGCTGCGCGACCGGGAGCGCCCGGTCGACGTGCTGGTCAACAACGCGGGCTTCGGCAACCGCGGCGGCTTCGGCGACGTGCCGATGACGGACGAGCTGACCATGCTCAAGGTGCACTGCGAGGCGGTGCTGCGGCTGACCGGCGCCGCGACCGCGGCCATGCGGGAGCGCGGGCGCGGCTTCGTGATCAACGTGGCCTCGGTGGCGGCCTTCCTGCCGCGCGGCACGTACGGGGCGAGCAAGGCGTGGGTGGTGAACTTCACCCAGGGCGTGGCCCGCGAACTGGCGGGCACCGGGGTGCGGCTGCTGGCGCTGTGCCCGGGCTTCGTCCGCACCGAGTTCCACCAGAGGGCCGGGATGGACACGAACGGCATCCCCTCATGGGCGTGGCTGGACGCCGACAAGGTGGTCATCGCCGCCCTGCGGGACCTCGCCCGCGGCCGCTCGCTGAGTGTGCCCGACCCCCGCTACAAGGCCGCGGTGCTCGCGGCCAGGCTGGCGCCGGGCGGGGCGCTCGGCCGGTTCTCGTCGAAGGCGGGGCGGCGCTTCGGGCCGGTCTACCCCCGCGACTGAGGGCCCGTCTCCGGCAGCCCGAAGGCCCCCGTTCCCAGGTGCGGGAACGGGGGCCTTCGCGGTCCAGCTCAGTGGGAGTGGCCGTGACCGTGGCCGTGACCGGCCTCGGCGGGCTCCTCCTCCTTCTTCTCCACCACCAGGGTCTCGGTGGTGAGGAGCAGGGAGGCGATGGAGGCGGCGTTCTCCAGGGCGGAGCGGGTGACCTTGACCGGGTCGATGACGCCGGACTTCACCAGGTCGCCGTACTCGCCGGTCGCGGCGTTGAAGCCGTGGCCCTTCTCCAGCTCGGACACCTTGGAGGTGATGACGTAGCCCTCCAGGCCGGCGTTCTCGGCGATCCAGCGCAGCGGCTCGACCGCGGCGCGGCGGACGACCGCCACACCGGTGGCCTCGTCGCCGGTCTTGCCGAGGCCGTCCTCGAGCACCTTGACCGCGTGGACGAGCGCGGAGCCACCACCGGAGACGATGCCCTCCTCGACCGCGGCGCGGGTCGCGGAGATGGCGTCCTCCAGACGGTGCTTCTTCTCCTTCAGCTCGACCTCGGTGGCCGCGCCGACACGGATGACGCACACGCCGCCGGCCAGCTTGGCGAGGCGCTCCTGGAGCTTCTCGCGGTCCCAGTCGGAATCGGTCGAGGCGATCTCGGCCTTGATCTGGTTGATCCGGCCGGAGATCTCCGAGGACTCGCCGGCGCCGTCGACGATGGTGGTGTCGTCCTTGGTGACGGTCACGCGGCGGGCGGTGCCGAGCACGTCCAGGCCGACCTGGTCGAGCTTGAGGCCGACCTCCTCGGCGACGACGGTGCCACCGGTGAGGGTGGCGATGTCGCCCAGCATGGCCTTGCGGCGGTCGCCGAAGCCGGGGGCCTTGACCGCGACCGCGTTGAAGGTGCCGCGGATCTTGTTGACCACCAGGGTCGACAGGGCCTCGCCCTCGACGTCCTCGGCGATGATCAGCAGCGGCTTGGAGGTGCCGGCCTGCAGGATCTTCTCCAGCAGCGGGAGCAGGTCCTGGATGGAGGAGATCTTGCCCTGGGTGATGAGGATGTACGGGTCCTCCAGGACGGCCTCCTGGCGCTCCTGGTCCGTCACGAAGTACGGCGACAGGTAGCCCTTGTCGAAGGCCATGCCCTCGGTGAAGTCCAGCTCCAGACCGAAGGTGTTGGACTCCTCGACGGTGATGACACCGTCCTTGCCGACCTTGTCGATCGCCTCGGCGATCAGCTCGCCGACCTGCTTGTCCTGGGCGGACAGCGCGGCGACGGCGGCGACGTCGTCCTTGCCCTCGATCGGGCGGGCGGTCGCGAGCAGCTCGTCCGAGACGGCCTTGACGGCCGCGTCGATGCCCTTCTTCAGGGCGGCCGGGGAGGCTCCGGCGGCGACGTTGCGCAGACCCTCGCGGACCAGCGCCTGGGCGAGCACCGTGGCGGTGGTGGTGCCGTCACCCGCGATGTCGTTGGTCTTGGTCGCCACCTCCTTCACGAGCTGCGCGCCGAGGTTCTCGTACGCGTCCTCGATCTCGACCTCACGGGCGATGGTGACACCGTCGTTGGTGATGGTCGGGGCGCCGAACTTCTTGTCGATGACGACATTGCGGCCCTTGGGGCCGATGGTCACCTTCACGGTGTCGGCGAGCTTGTTCACGCCGCGCTCAAGGGCGCGACGCGCGTCCTCGTCGAACTTCAGGATCTTGGCCATACCGGCGGAATTCCTCGTCTTTGGGTTCTCGTCGAAGACCGCGCCCCGGGCCCCCGGTCCGTACGAGGACTCGGTGTGCCCGGGGCGTGGTCACGGCATTTCTCGCTTGCGCGCGGCGCCGGTCCTACTTCTCGACGATCGCGAGGACGTCGCGAGCCGAGAGGACGAGGTACTCCTCGCCGCTGTACTTGACCTCGGTGCCGCCGTACTTGCTGTACAGCACGATGTCGCCGACCTTGACGTCGAGCGGGATGCGGTTGCCGTCCTCGAAGCGACCCGGGCCGACGGCCAGGACGACGCCCTCCTGGGGCTTCTCCTTGGCGGTGTCCGGGATGACCAGACCGGAAGCGGTGGTCTGCTCGGCATCGAGCGGCTGGACCACGATGCGGTCCTCGAGCGGCTTGATGGCAACCTTGGTGCTGGTGGTCGTCACGATCCGACCTCCCCCTTCAAAGGGCTCACGGGAGTGTCTGTCTGGGGTGGCGACCTGGTAGGCCCGTCGTCGCGGGTGCCGGACCTGCCCGTCGCGTTTGTGCTGGCACTCGACATGGCCGAGTGCCAGGTCCGAGATTATGACGCGCTTAGCACTCGGTCAAGCGGAGTGCCAACGCCGCGCCGTACGAGCCGCTCCCCCTGAGCTCAACGGAGTGCCCGGACGCACTGTTCCGGGCGCGCGGCTTCGCCGAGCCGCTCACGGGGCCAGTCCAGGACACGCCGGTCCCGCGGGACAATGGACGGCGTGGATCTTGACGCGTTCTCGGCTCTTCTGACCGACGAGGGGCAGTCACTGCTGGCCTCCCTGCGGGACTACGACCCCGCCGCCGAACTGGCGACCGCGACACGGCTGCGGCGGGAGCACGACGCCGGGCTGGTGGCGGCGGCGCTGACGCAGGCCCGGCTGCGGCAGCGAGCGGCGGCGAAGTTCGGGGAGGACGCGTACCGGATGTACTTCACGCCCGACGGGGTCGAGCAGTCGACGCGGGCCTCCGTCGCCCGGCACCGGGCGGAGCGGTTCGCCGCGCTCGGGGTGCGGCGGCTGGCGGACCTGTGCTGCGGGATCGGCGGGGACGCCGTCCCGCTGGCCCGCGCCGGGGTGGAGGTGCTGGCGGTCGACCGTTCCGAGCTGACCTGCGCGGTGGTGCGGGCGAACGCGGAGGCGCTGGGGCTGGCCGGCCTGATCGAGGTGCGCTGCGCCGACGTGACGGAGACCGCCACGGACGGCTTCGACGCGGTCTTCGTCGACCCGGCCCGACGCGGCGGACAATCAAGAGGTGCAGCGCGCAGCGCTTCGCAAGAAGGGCGGTGGCGGGCGACGGGCGGGCGGATCTTCGACCCCGAGGCGTACTCCCCGCCGCTGTCGTGGGCGGTGGCGGCGGCGCGGAAGGCGCCGCTGGCCGCCCTGAAGGTGGCGCCGGGGATCCCGCACGAGGCGGTGCCGCAGGAGGCCGAGGCGGAGTGGGTCTCCGACCACGGCGACGTGAAGGAGGCCGTGCTGTGGTTCGGCACCGCGCCGGGCGCCCGCCGCGCGACTCTGCTGCCGTCGGGCGCCACGCTGCCGGCGGCCGGCCTGCCCGACCCGCAGGTGCGCCCCGTGGGGCGCTGGCTGTACGAGCCGGACGGCGCGGTCATCCGGGCCCACATGGTGGCCGACGTGGCGGCGCAGGTCGGCGGCGGGCTGATCGACCAGACCATCGCGTACGTCACCTCGGACGAGCCGCACTCGACGCCCTACGCGACCGCCTACGAGATCACCGATGTGCTGCCCTTCAACCTCAAGCGGCTCAAGGCGCTGCTGCGCGAACGCGAGGTCGGCGTGCTGACCGTGAAGAAGCGCGGATCGGCCGTCGAACCCGAGGAGGTACGCCGCCGGGTCAAGCCCCAGGGCCCCCACGCGGCCACGGTCTTCCTGACCCGCGTCGCGGGCGCCCCGAGCATGCTGCTGGGCGCCCCGGCCCCCACGGACACCCGCACCCCCCGCTGACAGCGACCCAGGCACACGCGCGGACCGCTCAACCCTCCACGAACGGCTACAGCGCCCCCAGCAGACCTCTCGCCATCCCCGGCACCTCGGTGAGCGCACCGGCGAGGGCGGTGGGTCCGCAGTCGTCCAGGGCGGGGCCGGTGTAGCCCCAGGCCGCGCCGATCGAAGGGATCCCGGCGGCCGCCGCGGCGGCCACGTCGGAGGGGCTGTCCCCGACGAAGCAGGCGCGCCCCGGCGGCACCCCGAGGCGGTCGAGCGCGAGCAGGACGCCCTCCCCCGAAGGCTTGGGCGCGGCGTCGCCCCACCCGACCACCACGCCGAAGTACGCGGACAGCTCCGCGGGGACGAGCCGCGCCACCCGGCTCGCCGGCTGCATGGTCACCACCCCGATCGCCATGCCGGAGGCCGCGAGCTCGCGCAGCACGCCGGCCGCGTCCGGGAACGGCGACGCCCCCCACCGGGCGAGGGCGAGCGCTTCCTCCCAGGCGGCACCGAAGACGGTCTCCTCGTCGGTCACGCCGAGCCGCGCGAGCAGTTCGTGATGGGGGAGGTGGTCGAGTCCGGCCGGCAGACGGCTCTCGTCCACGGGCGCTCCCAGGGCCGCGCGGGCGACGTCGAGGATCGCCCGCCGCATCGCCCGCCGGCTGTCGAGAAGGACGCCGTCGAGATCGAAGAGGACGGCGCAGCCGGAGTCGGTCATCGGGTCTTCTCGCCACCTGCCGGAACGCCTCCCGGACACCGGTCGTCCGGCAGGACGCCTGCTCAGGAGGCGCCAAGGCAGAAGCCCGGTTGCGATCGACGCCGGGCTCATCATACGACCGGCCGTCCCGCGACCAGGGCCTACGCCCCCTCCGCCACCGACTCGAAGCGCCAGCGGTGCACGGCCCGCCGGGCCAGGCCCTCGGCCGGCTCGGGCAGTTCGGGCAGCTCCGCGTCGTACGGGGCGTCCCACCAGGTGATGACCAGGACCCGGTCCTGCGGGGCGGAGAAGGTCTCCCGGCGCAGCGGGGCCGGCGACAGCGACCGAGCGCGGGCCCACGCCAGCAGTTCGGGCCCGCGCCCCTCGACGGCGCGGGCCTCCCACATCAGGGCGACGGTCATGAGTAGAGGTTGCTCTTGCTGAGCTCGTGGACGTGGTCGTGGTCGTGCGTGTGGCCGGGCACGGACACGTCCGTGACCTGGAGCGAGGAATCCGCCGGCAGGTCCCACGTGGAGGACGGCCGGCCGCGGGCCACCATCTCCGCGCCGAGGGCCGCGACCATGGCGCCGTTGTCGGTGCACAGCTTGGGCCGCGGCACGCGCAGGACGATCCCCGCGCCCTCGCAGCGCTCCTGCGCCAGCGAGCGCAGCCGGCTGTTGGCCGCGACGCCGCCGCCGATCATCAGGTGGTCGACGCCGTTGTCCTTGCAGGCCCGGATCGCCTTGCGGGTGAGCACGTCGACGACGGCCTCCTGGAAGGACGCGGACACGTCCGCGACCGGCACCTCCACGCCCTCGCGCCGCTTGGACTCGATCCACCGGGCCACGGCCGTCTTCAGGCCGGAGAAGGAGAAGTCGTAGAGCGGGTCGCGGGAGCCGGTCAGGCCGCGCGGGAAGCGGATAGCGGCCGGGTCGCCCTCGCGGGCCGCGCGGTCGATGGCCGGGCCGCCGGGGAAACCGAGGCCCAGCACCCGGGCTACCTTGTCGAAGGCCTCGCCCGCCGCGTCGTCGATGGTGGAGCCCAGCGGGCGCACGTCGCCGGTGATGTCGGGCGCCAGCAGCAGCGAGGAGTGGCCGCCGGACACCAGCAGCGCCATCGTCGGCTCGGGCAGCGGCCCGTGCTCCAGCTGGTCCACGCAGATGTGGGAGGCGAGGTGGTTGACCCCGTACAGCGGCTTGCCGAGCGCGTAGGCGTACGCCTTGGCCGCGGACACGCCGACCAGCAGCGCGCCCGCGAGCCCGGGACCCGCGGTGACGGCGATCCCGTCGAGGTCGGAGGCGGCGACGCCGGCCTCCTTCAGCGCGCGCTGGATCGTGGGGACCATCGCCTCCAGGTGCGCGCGGCTGGCGACCTCGGGCACGACGCCGCCGAAGCGGGCGTGCTCGTCGACGCTGGAGGCGATCGCGTCGGCGAGCAGCGTGTGCCCGCGCACGATGCCGACACCGGTCTCGTCGCAGGACGTCTCGATGCCGAGGACAAGGGGCTCGTCAGCCATGGATGGTCTCTGTTCCTTGTAGTCCCGGTACGTCAGTGGATGCCGGCAGCTCGCCGAGCCTCATCACGAGCGCGTCGACGTTGCCCGGCTGGTAGTAGCCGCGCCGGAAACCGATCGGCTCGAAGCCGAAGCGCTCGTACAGCCGCTGGGCGCGGACGTTGTCGACGCGCACCTCCAGCAGCACCTCGTGGCACTCGAAGGCGGTGGCCTGGCGCAGCAGTTCGGCGAGCAGCAGTGTGCCGAGGCCGGTGCCCCACTGCTCGGTGGCGACGGCGATGGTCTGCACGTCCCCGGTGCCGGCGACGGCGGCCAGGCCCCCGTAGCCGGCGATCCGTCCGGCCTCGTCCTCGGCCACCACGTAGTGCCGGGTGGCCGACGGATGCCGCGCGTCGGCCAGTTCGGACCAGAACATGCCGCGCGACCACGCGTCGTCCGGGAAGAGCCGGTGCTCCAGCTCCATCACCGGGTCCAGGTCCCACCAGCGCATCTCGCGCATCACCGCGGTCACTTCGGCAGGACCGCCTTGTAGCCGGCCGGCACCTGGGCGTCCGGACGGCGCAGGTACAGCGGCAGCGCGGGGAGGAAGTCCTCGCCATCCGCCAGCTTCACCGCGGCGAGGGCGGCCAGCGCGGCGGCGGACTGGTCGGCGGGCGGCCGGACGTCGGTGAAGACCCCGGGGTAGAGGGCGGCGCCCGCGCCGACCGCGGGCACCCCGCCGACCTCGCCCGCGATGTCGCCGGGCCGGTCCACGGCCGGGTCGGTCACCCGGGCCCGCGGGCCCTCGTACCGGGCCCAGTAGACCTCCTTGCGGCGGGCGTCCGTCGCCACGACGAACGGCCCCTCGATCCCGGCGGCGTACGCCAGCCCGTCGAGGGTGCAGATCCCGTGGACGGGGACGCCCAGCACGTCGGCGAAGGAGACGGCGGTCACCAGGCCGACGCGCAGCCCCGTGTACGGGCCGGGTCCGACGCCGACCACGATCCCGGTCACGTCGCCCAGCCCGGTCCCCACCTCCCGCAGCACTCGGTCCACGGCGGGCATCAGCAGTTCCCCGTGCCGTCTCGCGTCGATCTCCGTCGACTCTGCGAGCACGCGCCGGCCGTCGTGCAGGGCGACCGTCACGGCGGGGGTTGCGGTATCGAAAGCAAGCAGCAGCACGCGTTCAGCCTACGGCGTTCACCGGGGTGGCCCCGCCAGGACGGGGCCACCACCGCGGCCCGGGACGGCGCTCCCGTCAGCGTGCGGCCCGGCTGCTAACGTCAACCCAGCGTGACGCCCACCTCCGGAGGAAAGCCGTGGCAAGGATCGGTTCAGGGACGATCGTGACCGGACTGACCGCAGCCGCGCTGGCCGGCGTCGGCGTGCTCGCCGTCCAGGCCTCCAGCTCCGCGGACGAGATGCCCAAGGGCGTCCGCAGCACGGACACCGGCGGCGCCCGCGACACCTCCGTGGCCGCCTCCGCCTCGCCCGAGCCGGCGAAGAAGAACGAGCTCCCCGCGGCCTCCGGCAGCGGCACCAGGGTCGTGTACTCGCTCGGCGCGGACCGCGTGTGGCTGGTCGGCGACGACGGGAAGGTGCGCACCACGTACGTGGTCGTGCCCGGCACCGTCGATCCCGCCCCCGGCACCTACTCCGTGACCTCCCGCAGCGCCGGCGGGGTCGGCGGTGACGGTGTGGCCGTCGAGAACGTGGTGCGGTTCACGACCGTGGACAACGTGGTGATCGGCTTCAGCGCGGCGAAGGACGGCTCGCTGCCCGACCCCCCGCCCCCGGGCCGGCAGACGGGCGGCATCCGCGAGAAGCGGAAGGACGGCGCGACGCTGTGGAAGTTCGCGACTGTCGGCAGCAAGATCGTCGTCGTCCGCTGATTCCCCCGGAAGAGTGAACGCCCAAGGGGTCGTTCGGCGGGCGCACAGGGCCTGCCGTCGAATTCACGCCGGTCGCCCGGAGGCCGGGGCCCGCATTGTCCGGCGCGGTGCGTCGCACGGCGGACAGCCGTCCTCGTAGTGGGCCACCCGGACGATTCGACAACGCAGCCGGGCGGCGCGGGGCAGGCGTGAATGTGACGGCAGGCCCTGGCTATGCCGCGTCCGCCTCAGGGCGGGTCCTGGTCTCGTCCTGCGCCGCGTGCGGCTCCGGCTCCTGCTCCTCGGGCTCGCCGCCCGGTGGGGTGCACACCGCGTTCGCCGCCGCGGCCGCCGCGAGCAGCGCCTGCATCGAGTAACCCGGCTCCGGCTCCGGGGCCGTGTGGGCCGACATGGATGCCTCCTGGGTCCGACGGGGTCGGGTCAGGCAGCCCTAACCAGCTCCTGGAGTCCAGCAGAACACGGGAGACGTGCCGTACGCAATATCTTCCCGACACCATGTCGGAACGGTTGCGCGCTCAGACGCCGAGCCCGGCCAGGTCCTCACCGGCCCAGCGCGCGCCGACCCCGGTGACGACGACCTCGCGCACGTCGTGGTCCTCCTGCCCGTTCGCCGCGACCTCGCCCACCGCGCGGTGGATCACCAGCTGCAGCCGGTCGTCGGAGAGCTCCTCGACCTTGCCCTCGCCCCACTCCACCACGACCACCGACTCCGGCAGCGAGACGTCGAGGTCCAGGTCCTCCATCTCGTCCAGCCCGCCGGAAAGCCGGTACGCGTCCACGTGCACCAGCGCCGGACCGCCGCGCAGCGAGGGGTGGACCCGTGCGATCACGAAGGTCGGCGACGTCACCGCGCCCCGCACGCCCATGCCCTCGCCGAGGCCACGGGTCAGCGTCGTCTTGCCCGCCCCCAGGTCACCGCTGAGGACGACGAGGTCGCCGGCGCGCAGCAGCGGCGCCAGACGGTGTCCCAGCTCGCGCATCTGGTCGGGGGTCTTTACCGTGACCCGGATCGCTTCCATGCCGATGGCTTCCATGCCCATGTGCCCGAATGCTACGCGCCGCCGGAGACCACCCGTTCCGCCCTGTCGGGCGTCGCGGGCCGCGGCACCGCCAGTTCACGCAGCGCCTGCGGGACCGGGGCGCGCGAGGCGTCGGCCGCCTCGGCGAGCAGCGCGGCCAGGTGCGTGTTGACCAGCTCGGGGTGTTCCATCATCACCAGGTGCCCGGCCCCGGGCACCACCACCAGCTCGGTGTCCGGCAGACGCTCGGCGATGGCCCGGCTGTGCTCACTGGGCGTCAGGAGGTCCTTGTCCCCGGCCAGTACGAGCCCGGGCAGGCCGTCCAGCACGTCCAGGGCCTCGCTCTTCTCGTGCTCGGTGAAGGCCGGGTAGAACTCGCCGACGACGTCGATCGGGGTCGACTCGATCATCCGCTCGGCGAACCGCGCGACGCCCGGGTCCACGTCGGAGCCGAAGGAGTAGCGCTTGATGATCCCGGCGAAGAGGTCGGCCGTCGCCCGGCGCCCCCGTTCCACCAGGTCGACCTGCGTGCCCAGGATCCGCAGTACCCCCGGCGCCAGCGCCCGCAGCGCCCGCGCGCCCGCCGCCGGCAGGCCGAGCGTCACGCTGGCCAGCCTGCCGGAGGACGTACCGACGAAGGCGAAGCCGGCCACGCGCGCGTCCACCAGATCGGGGAACTGGTCGGCGAACGCCATCACGGTCATGCCCCCCATGGAGTGCCCGACGAGCACCAGCGGGCCCTCCGGCGCGGCGGCGTCGAGGACCGCCTTCAGGTCGCGGCCGAGCTGGTCGATCGTGGCGGGCTCGCCGTCCGCCTGGTCCTTGCCCCGGCCGGAGCGGCCGTGGCTGCGCTGGTCCCAGTAGACGGCGCGTATCGCCCCGCGCAGCGCGGCGCGCTGGAAGTGCCAGGAGTCCTGGTTGAGGCAGTAACCGTGGCTGAAGACGACGGTCAGCGGCGGCGCCTGGCCACCGCGGCGGAAGATCTGCCAGCGTCGCGGCGGCGCGGCCGCGTCGGCCGCCGCCGGGTCCGCCTCCTCGACCTCGTAGTAGAGCTCGGTGCCGTCCTCCGCGGTGACCCGCCCCGGAACGCCGCGCAGCGAGCCGTAGGGCCCGGCCAGGTCGAGGGCGAGCCGGGCACGCTTGCGCATGCCCCGGCCGACCGTGGCGCGCTCCAGCGCCACGCCCGCGGCGGCGCCCGCCGCGACCACGCCGATGGCCGCGCCGACGATCCCGGCGCGCTGCCAGCGACCGGAAGCAGCGGCCGCTTCGGCCACCGCCTCGATCGCCCCCGTTGCCTTGCCGCTGTCCGTCATGGCCGTATCGCTGCTTCCCCTCCGCTACGCGCTCACGTACCCACGTAGACGCGCGGCACCCGGGTCCCGATCCGAGTGACGATCTCGTACGCGATGGTGCCCGCCGCCCGCGCCCAGTCCTCGGCGGTCGGCTCACCGCGGTCACCAGGGCCGAACAGTACTGCCTCGTCTCCCGCGGCGGCACTGTCGCCGCCGAGGTCGACCACGAACTGGTCCATCGCCACCCGCCCGGCGACCGTCCGCCACTTGCCCGACACCAGCACGGGGCCGGTGCCCGAGGCGTGCCGCGGGATGCCGTCGGCGTACCCGACGGGCACCAGGGCGAGGGTCGTCTCGCCGGGCGTCGTGTAGTGGTGCCCGTACGAGACCCCGTGGCCGCCGGGGACGCGCTTGGCCGAGGCCAACCGCGCCGACAGCGTCATCACCGGCCGCAGCCCGAAGTCGGCCGGGCCGCCGACCTGCGGGATCGGCGAGATCCCGTAGATCGCCACCCCGGTCCTGACGAGGTCGAAGTGCGCCTCGGGCAGGGTCAGGGTGGCCGGGGAGTTCGCCATGTGCCGGACCTCGGGGCGCAGCCCGGCGCGCTCGGCGGTCTCCAGGGCGCTGCGGAAGACGGCGAGCTGCGCGGCGATGGAGGGGTGACCGGGCTCGTCGGCGCACGCGAAGTGCGACCACAGCCCGGTGACCGTCACCAGGCCCTCCGTCTCGGCGGCGCGGGCGGCGGCGACCAGGTCGGGCCACTGCGCGGGCTGGGCGCCGCCCCGGCCCAGGCCCGTGTCGGCCTTCAGCTGGACGCGCGCGGTCCGGCCCGCGGCCGCGGCGGCCTCCGAGACCTCGCGCAGCGCCCACGGCGAGCTGACCGTCACGTCGACGTCCGCCTCCACGGCGGCCTGCCACGGCCCGCCCGGCGTCCACAGCCAGCACAGCACGGGGGCCGTGATCCCGGCCGCGCGCAGCGCCAGCGCCTCCTCGGGCGTCGCCGTGCCGAGCCAGCCGGCGCCCGCCTCCAGGGCGGCCCGGGCGCAGGGCACCATCCCATGGCCGTAGGCGTCCGCCTTGACCACGGCCATGAGCCCGGAGCGGGGCGCGCGGGCGCGGAGCGCCGCGACGTTGGACCGCAGGGCGGCGAGGTCGATCGTGGCCTGGGCGCGCAGATTCGTCTCATCCATCGCGCCCAGTGTCTCAGGCCGGCCCCGTGCGGCCGTCACGTGGCGGGTTTCGCGCCCCACACGTACACCGCCTCGTGGAGCTTCAGGAGGTTCCACAGCAGGCGCGCGTTGCGGTTGGAGAGGTTGACGCAGCCGTGCGATCCGGGCGCCTTGTAGACGCTGCCGGGGGTCGCGTGCATCGCCTGGCCACCGCTGAAGAACTGGCTGTACGGCATCGGGGCGTCGTAGATGTCGGAGACGTGGTTCTTGTGGCGCCAGTAGACGGTGAAGTAACCGGTACGGGTGAGGTAGCCCTTGCGGCCGCTGCGGATGGCAACCGGGCCGAAGACGACCTTGGTGCTGCTGCTCTGCACCCACAGCAGCTGGCGGTTGAGGTCGATGCAGACCAGGCGCTTGCCCCGGGCCGGGGCCGGGCACCGGCGGGAGGCGTTCGGGCCCTTCCTGGTGGCCTCGTCGAGCCGGAGCCAGCCCCAGGTGGTGGGGCCCGCGAAGCCGGTGGCGGGGACGATGCCCTTGGACTTCTGGTAGTGGCGGATCTCCGCGCAGTCGGCCTCGGACTGCTTGCCGTTCACACGCAGCCGCAGCCTCTTCTCGACCTCGCGCTGGTAGGGGCCGGTGAAGGCCGTGCAGTACTCGCGACGTTCCGGGTTCTCCCGGTGCTCCTCGGCGTTGTCCGGGGCCTCGTCGGCGTTGTCCCGGTCCTCGTCGGCGTAGTACGGGTCCTCGTCGGCGTTGTCCGGGTCCTCATCGGCGTAGTACGGGTCCTCGTCGGCGGCCCGCTTTTCCTCGGCGGCCCGCTCCTCCTCGGCGGCCCGCTTTTCCTCGGCGGCCCGCTCCCGCTCGAATGTGCGCGCCCGCTCGACGTCCTCGGCCGGAACGAACTCCACCAGCTGCGGGTCCACCCAGTCGTCTTCCGTGTCCTCGGTGGGCACGACACTGCGTGTGGGCTCGGCCGTCGACGTGCCGATCCTGCGGGGCAGGGCGCCCTGGTCGGGGGTGTCGACCTGCCGGGAGGCGTCCGGGCCGAAGGGGACCCCGGGGACGAGACGGTCGACCGGCACCGGCCACTCGTCGTCCGCGGCGGCAGTCGTGTGCATACCGAGTGCGGCGAGGGCGGTCACCGCGGAGGTGAGCAGCCGCACCCTGCTTCTGGCATACGTTCCCATGAACACACAAATTGACGTGCCGATGCCCGGCGGAACGCCGCGTCGGCGGAGTCCACCCGTTTCGCCCAGTTGACGGCGGCTCAGGACCTGATGTCGCGCCAGGCGGCGGGAAGGGCCGCGGCCACGTCGTCCGCGGCGATCGGCGCGCCGACCGGGCCCGCGGCGACCCGCGCCGACAGGCCGTGCAGGTAGGCGCCGGCGGAGGCCGCGTCTCGCGGGGCGAGCCCGGCGGCCAGCAGGGACCCGGTGATCCCGGAGAGCACGTCACCGCTGCCCGCCGTGGCCAGCCAGGACGTCCCCGTGGGGTTGACCCGGACCGGCACCCCGGACTCCGGGGACGCGACGAGCGTCGTGGAGCCCTTGAGCAGCGCCGTCGCGCCGAACTCGTCGGCCAGCCGCCGCACATGGTCCAGCCGCGCCGCCTCCACCTCCTCGCGGGCCACCCCGAGCAGTGCCGCCGCCTCCCCCGCGTGCGGGGTCAGCACGGTGCCGGCGGCGCGGGAGCGCACGACGGCCCGGTCCAGCAGCCGCAGGCCGTCCGCGTCGACGAGCACGGGCACGTCCGAGGCGAGCACGTCGTCCACCGAGCGCTGGGCCTCCGGCCCGTCGCCCAGCCCCGGGCCCACCACCCAGGCCTGCACCCGGCCGGCCTTGTGCGGTGGCCCGGACGACACCAGGGCCTCCGGGAAGCGGGCCAGCACGGCCGCCGCCCCCGGGCCCACGTACCGCACCGCCCCCGCGCCCGCGCGCAGCGCCCCCGCCACCGCGAGCACGGCGGCGCCGGGGTAGCGCTCCGAGCCCGCGACGACGCCGATCACACCGCGCCGGTACTTGTCGCTCTCGGCGTCCGGACCCGGCAGGAGGGCGGCCACGTCGGCGTGCTGCAGCGCCTCCAGGTCGGGCGGCGTGCCGTCCAGCCAGGGGCCGAGGCCGATGTCCACCAGGCGCAGGGCACCCGCGTGCTCGGCGGCGGGGTCCACGAGCAGGCCCGGCTTGTACGTGCCGAAGGTCACCGTCATGTCCGCCCGCACCGCCGCGCCCCGGACCTCGCCGGTGTCGGCGTCCACACCGCTGGGGAGGTCCACGGCGACCACGACCGCCCGGGACGCGTGCGCGGCCTCCGCCAGCGGCGCCGCCTCGGGGCGCAGGCCGCCCTTGCCGCCGATGCCCACGATGCCGTCCAGTACGAGGTCGGCGCGATGGATCAGCGCCTCGGCGCCGTCCGGGGCGACCGCACGGCCGCCCGCGGCGCGCAGGGCCGCCAGGCCCCGGCGGTGCGCCTTCCGGGGCGCCAGCAGGACAGCGGTGACGCCCGCCCCCCGCCGCGCGAGGCGCGCCCCCGCGTACAGGGCGTCGCCGCCGTTGTCCCCGCTCCCGGTCAGCACGACGACGCGGGCCCCGTAGACCCCGCCCGCGGCGCCGAGCGCGTTCGCGCACGCCGCGGCCAGCCCGGCCGCCGCCCGCTGCATCAGGGCCCCCTCCGGAACCCGCGCCATGAGCGCCCGCTCGGCCGCCCGTACGGTCTCCACGCTGTACGCCACCCGCATGCGGCCATGTTCCCACCGCGCGGGGTTCGTTGCGCGCCGGCGGTGCTCGTGGGTGCACCCGGTGGCGGGGGGGGGGGGGGGGGGGGGGGGGGGGAGAGG